>JBPCSZ010000066.1:0-44252 GCA_051006655.1 Chitinophagaceae bacterium | reverse complement strand
AAAGTATCGGTGCCGGCCATGTTCGCTTGGATATTATTAGGCCTGTGGATTGCCGACTTGCGCATTCGTTTTATTAAATTATCGAACCCCGAACGCTTCGATGCATAAATAGCTCGCTATGAAAAAACAGCTTTTTTTTATTTTTTCCTTGTTATTGTCACTCGTCTTTTTGCAACCGGAAATGGCCCTGGCACAAGGCGCCGATCCTTCGTTTGAAATGGCCGATGTTCTACATCAAAACGGCAAAATATACCTTGTTGTATTGGTATTGCTCACTATCTTTGCGGGCGTTTTAACGATGTTGATTCGTCTTGAGCGGAGACTAGCGCGTTGGGAAAGCGAAAAAAATCTGAAATAAAAACACAAAACCCATTTTTTAAAATTCAACCATTCTTATGGCAAAAGCATCCAAACCAAAAGCAGCCGCGCCACACTACAGTTTCTTTGAAAGCGTAGAGCGCAATTTCGACAAAGCAGCCCCGCACACCATCATCAAGGATAAGGGGATTTTAGATCAAATTAAAGCGTGTAACAGCATCTACCGCATCAACTTCCCGGTAAAAATTAACGGGAAAGTAGAAGTAATTGAAGCGTATCGTGTACAACACTCGCACCACAAATTACCTACTAAAGGGGGTATCCGTTACAGCATGGATGTTAACCAAGATGAGGTAATGGCCTTGGCTTCTTTAATGACCTACAAATGTGCCATCGTGAATGTGCCGTTTGGTGGTGCTAAGGGTGGTATCAAAATTAACCCGAAGAATTACGATGTAGCCGATTTAGAGCGCATCACCCGTCGTTATACCGCTGAGTTGGTGAAGAAAAACTTCATTGGACCGGGTACCGATGTTCCTGCACCCGATTACGGAACAGGCCCACGCGAAATGGGATGGATTGTAGATACTTATGCTAGCATGAACCCCGGCGAAATTGATGCCTTCGGTTGCGTAACCGGTAAGGCCGTATCGCAAGGCGGTGTTCGCGGACGTACAGAAGCCACCGGTTTAGGGGTGTTCTATGGTGTTCGTGAAATGTGCAACGATGCCGACATGATGAAGAAACTCAAAATGAACATCGGTATGAGCGACAAAACCGTGGTGGTTCAAGGTTTGGGTAATGTGGGTTATCATGCCGCTAAATTCTTCCAAGAAGGTGGTGCCACCTTAGTGGGTATTGCCGAATACGAAGGCGCTGTATACAATCCTAAAGGAATTAATTTAGAAGCCTTAGTAGCGCACCGCAAAAAGACTGGTTCAATCTTGAATTTCCCCGGTGCTAAAAACTTGAAAAAATCGTCGGATGCCCTCGAATTGCCTTGCGATATCTTGGTGCCTGCGGCCTTAGAAAATGTAATCAACGGCGAAAACGCCCCACGTGTTCAAGCTAAAATTGTAGCCGAAGCCGCCAACGGACCTTTAACGCCCGATGCCGATGCTATTTTGGTGAAGAAAGGTGCCGTGGTTGTTCCCGATATGTATATCAACGCCGGTGGTGTAACCGTTTCGTATTTCGAATGGTTGAAAAACTTAAGCCACGTACGTTACGGCCGTTTAGAAAAACGTTATGCCGGTAATATGAACGCTAACATCATTCGCAATATCGAAGCCGCTACCGGTAAGAAAATTTCGGATGCTGAACGCCGCATCTTGTTGAACGGACCGGAAGAAGTGGATTTAGTTCACTCCGGTTTAGAAGATTCTATGATTGGTTCTTACCACGAAATCAAAGACATCTGGATGGCCAACAAGAAAATTGCCGATATGCGTACCGCCGCCTTTGTAAGTTCAATCAACAAAGTAGGGGAATCGTATATGGAATTGGGTATCTTCCCTTAATCGAAATCAAACAAATTCAAAAGCCGTCCCACTGTGGACGGCTTTTTTATAAAATAGACGGAAAAAAGTGAAATAAATTTCATAATAATCAGAATTTCCCTTACTTTTGCCACCCAAAATTGAACCGAGATGCAACAAGCCATACAATTCGTACACGAACAACTCGCTACCGCTAAGCAATTACCTGCTTTCAAAGCCGGCGATAGTGTTACTGTGAATTATAAAATTCAAGAAGGAAACAAAGAACGTATTCAGCCTTTCAAAGGGGTGGTAATTAAGCGTCAAGGCGCCAACAATACCCAAACTTTCACCGTGCGCAAAATGAGCGACAACGTAGGTGTTGAACGTACTTTCCCCTTAAATTCACCCAATATCGAAAGCATTGAAGTGAACAAAGTAGGTCGTGTTCGTCGCGCTAAATTGTTCTATCTCCGCGAACGTCAAGGTAAAGCCGCCCGTATCAAGGAAAAGCGCATGAAGTAATTCATACTCCAAAAAAACACTCAAATCCCGACACGCTATGTGCCGGGATTTTTTTTATTTACCCCCGGCTCAAAAGACAGTAAATAGTGCCAGCAAACTGCGAAGCAGTCAATCTGTGTAATCCATTCATCCATTATAAAATCCGTGTCCAAAACAGTAAGCAGTGCCAGTAAACTGCGAAGCAGTATATCCGTGTAATCACTCAATCCCACTTTAATCCGTGTTCCGGCCGTTCCCAAGCATCATCGCCCAACAATCCGCTTAATCTCGTCTAGATTTTTAACATACACATTTCCCGTCTTTTCATTATATTTGTCTTCTTCAAAATAGCATCATGTCTACTTTAAATACCTTATTGCTTTCCATGCCGGGCGGTACAGAATGGATTCTTATCGTGCTCGTTGTTTTATTGTTTTTCGGAGGTAAAAAAATCCCCGAATTAATGCGTGGCGTAGGTCGTGGCATGCGTGAGTTCAAAGATGCCAAAGACAATATCAAAAACGAATTGGAACAAGGCATGAACGAAAAGGATAAAGCCTAATCGGGTTTTAATTTTTCTCTTTATCATGAATCGCTTTTATCAAATCGGGTTAGGCGTTGCATTTCTTTGTCTTGCACAAAGCATGCACACTTTTGCCGGTGTCCGCGATTCTGTAGTATCCGTGAAAATCGATCCGGCCTTGGTGCCTAAAAACGCCACGGTGATTCGCTTAAGCGAAGAGAAAAAAGGATTATCACCCAACGATACCGCCCGTATTGTATTAAAAACCTTGGCCGATGTGGCCGAAAAACCCAAATCGGCA
Source organism: Chitinophagaceae bacterium (assembly GCA_051006655.1). Classification (GTDB taxonomy): domain Bacteria; phylum Bacteroidota; class Bacteroidia; order Chitinophagales; family Chitinophagaceae; genus OLB11. The sequence goes on along the minus strand of JBPCSZ010000066.1, from coordinate 41,128 downwards.
GCCAATAACGTCAACGTCAACAAATCCTTGTATGGCGTTCATACCGACTTTATTGTCGATTACGTACGCAACTACCACGCCAACCACGGTACCCGTCTCGATAAGCTCCATGCGCGCAGTAAAGGCTATTTTAAAATGATGGATAATGTCCTGAAGCAATACAATATGCCCAAGGAATTGAAATCATTAGCCGTTATTGAATCCGCCATGAACAGCAATGCCGTTTCGCCGGTGGGGGCGGTTGGACCTTGGCAATTTATGGCAGGTACGGCCAAACACATGGGGCTTCGCGTGGATGGTCGTTTAGATGAACGCCGCGACTTTTACAAAAGCACCCACGCGGCCGCCAAATACATGAAATACCTCTACGAAATCTTCGACGATTGGTTATTGGTGATTGCCTCGTATAACTGCGGACCGGCCCCTGTATTACGGGCTATTAATGCCGGTTATGGCGATAGCTTTTGGGATATCAAATCGCGCTTGCCCAAAGAAACCCAAAACCATGTAATGGCTTTTATTGCCACTACGTCTTACCTCGATAAACACGCCAATCCATTGGCTATGGGCAATGTTCCCAAAGGTGCCCGCGCTCCCAAAGCCGATTTTAGCAATCTCAGCACCGGCTTTGCCATGAACGAAGAGGCAAGCACCACGGTAGATAACAAACCTAAATTCAGCAAAGAAGAACTCGACCAAATGGCTACCCTTAAAGTAAAAGGGGCCTACAAACTCGATGCCATTTCGCGGGTATTAGATGAAGACATTGTGCGTTTACGCCGTTGGAATCCGGACTTCGACCAGAGCATTACTCAATCGAATGAACCCGTTAAATTACGCATACCGGTTCAAAAATTAGAACAGTTCATTGTGTCGAAAGATCGCATTGTGGCCGAATCGAAAAAAGGCTAACCCTCTATGGCGCGGTATTTCTTAGAAGTTGCTTATTTAGGCACCCCTTTCCTAGGATTCCAAATTCAAGATGAAGGAAGCACCATTCAAGGTGAACTGAATCGCGCCTTGCAAGTGCTTTTAAAATGCCCCATCGAAACCACCACCTCAAGCCGTACCGATGCCGGCGTGCATGCCGCACAAAATTTCTTTCATTGGGATTTTGATGGCCCCTTGCCTAAAACCTTTATTTACAATATCAATGCCATGCTTCCCGAAGGCATCGCCTTGACCAATTGCTATATAGTGCCCAATGAGGCTCATTCCCGCTTCGATGCCATAGCCCGACGATACCGCTATAGCATCCATGCATTCAAAGACCCTTTCTTACAACACCGGTCTTATTATTTTCCTTTTCCGCTAAATGAAGACTTACTCCACGCCACCGCGAAAATTTTAATGAAGCATACCGATTTTACATCCTTCTCAAAAAAGAACACCGATGTAAAAACCTTCAATTGCAATATCCACGAAGCCGAATGGTACCGCGATGAACACACTTGGCAATTTCGAGTAAAAGCCAATCGCTTTTTACGCGGTATGGTTAAAGCTTTGGTAGGCACGCAATTGCAAGTGGCAAGAGGGAAACTATCCTTGGAACAATTCGAATCCATTATAACCGCCCGTAACCCACAAGGCGCCGATTTTAGTCCACCCTCCGAAGGCCTCTTCTTAGAACAAGTCTACTATCCCGAACATTTATTACAAAACCCTATACCGCATCGTTAAAGCAACGCAGGGAATGTAAAAAAAATCGCACCTTTGCGCCGTGCATATTTATCCGGACAATTTAACCGAACTGCTCGATTTTAAGCAAATTTTACTGGCGCTGGAAGGCTATGCCCTGCACCCGCAAACCCGCGAATCGATACAGCAATTGAGTCCCTATAATTCCTTACAGGAACTCGATGTGGTATTGACCCAAGTGCAAGAATACCGGCATCATCTCGATAGTAAATATGCCATCCCCTTACGCGAATTCCCCGATATTCGGCACGAACTCCGTTTACTGCGTATCGAGAACGCCATCTTACAATTACCCCAAGTTCTTCGCCTGCGCGCCTTATGGCAAATCGCCAACGAATTGGCGGTTTTCTTTCAAGAAAAAGAAGACGATTTTCCGGCCCTGATGCAATTGCTTCAAGGTTTAAGCAATGAATTACATTTGCTGGAAACCTTGGAGTCTTACATTAATCCCGAAGGTCAAATTCGCGATGATGCATCCGATGCCTTATGGCAAATTCGACGCAACCAAGAAGATAACCGCAAACAAAGCGAACGCGTGTTTCGAATTCATGTGCAACGTTTGCGTAAGGCCGGACAGTTAGCCGATATTGAAGAAAACTTCATCAATGGCCGTCGGGTTGTTGGGGTACTGTCGGAATACAAACGCGAAAACAAAGGTATTTTTCAAGGACAATCGGCCAGTGGAAAAATTACGTTTTTAGAGCCCCAAAATATGGTGGCCCTCAACAACGATAAAATTCAATTGGAAGATGAAGAACGTCGCGAAATACAACGCATCCTTTTTCAAATCAGTGCCTTCTTGAAAGGTTACTTAAGCGATTTCCAACTTCGATTGAATGTGTTGTTGCAATTCGATTTGTGCCGAACCAAAGCCCTGCTCGCCCGCGATATGCACGCGCATCGGCCTATGTTGGTGCACGATGCCGATTGCATCAAGTTCGATAAAGCCTACCATCCGGTATTGTGGTTGCAATATCAAAAACAACAAAAACCCATCTTCCCGCTGAATGTGCATTTGCATGCAGAACAACGTTTGTTGGTGATTAGCGGACCCAATGCAGGGGGTAAATCGGTGGCTTTAAAAACAATAGCCCTCTTGCCCCTCATGGTACAACACGGCTTGCTGATACCGGCCGCACCAACCAGTCAACTGAGTTTGCACCACCAATTACTTGGCGATATTGGCGATAGTCAAAGCATTGAAGATGGACTCAGTACTTACAGTTCGCGTTTGCGCAAAATGAAATACATGTTGCAAAAGGCCGGCCCGGGTACCTTGTTGGTGATTGATGAATTTGGAACGGGAAGCGATCCGGATATGGGTGGGGCCTTGGCCGAAGTGATTCTGCATCGCTTGGCCGATTCGGGGGCTATGGGTGTAGTAACCACGCACTTCACCAACTTGAAATTATTGGCCGGCAACCGACCCGGTATTGTAAACGCATGTATGTTGTTTAATGCTAAAACCTTAACGCCTTTATACCAACTGCATGTAGGGGAACCCGGTAGTTCCTTCACCTTCGAGGTGGCCGAAAAAATTGGCTTGGAAGCCGATATTTTACAAGAAGCCAAAGCCAAACTCAGTACCGAAAAATGGCAAGTGGAACAATTGCTTCGTCAACTGCAACACGAAAAAAATAAGTTGGCCAAACTACAACGCGATTTGCAAAAGCAATTGGGTAAAACCACCGCCGAAAAACGCGAATTCCGCGAGCTCAACGATCGCCTCCAACAAAATATGGATGTGCAAAAAGAGCAAAAAGAAGAGCGTCAAAAATTAATGGATTACGGGCGCAAACTGCATCAACTTGCCCACGAATGGTCGCTGAGTAAAGACAAGAAACCCATCATCCACAAGTTTGTTAAGTTGGCCGGTTACGAACAAGCCTTGAAGAAACAACAAGAAGCCTTTCAACAAACCGAAGCCTATCGCCACGAAAAAATTGCCGATATTTTACCGAAACTCAGCGTTGGCGCCAAAGTGTATATTCTGAATAGCCGCGAGCAAGGCATCATTACCCAATTGCAACACAATAAAGCCACGGTGCAATTAGGCAGACTCTTAATTCAAGTGGGCGTTGATAAATTAAGTTTACAACCCTTCGAGAAAAACAGCGAGCGCGGTAAGAAGCGAAAATAAAGCCCTATTTTTGCGCTTATGGTTCCCATTGGACGAATAGAATCCCTGCACGGTGTGCAAGGCGAAGTGGCCGTATCGCATCGCCCCTTAGGCAGTGTAAACGCCAGCGATATTAAAGCCTTGATGCTCGAACTGATGCCGGGCAGTTTCATTCCTTTCTTCATACAATCGTTGCGCGAAACCCGTCCCGACGAATGGCTCATTCAATTCGAAGAAATTCCCTCGCGCGATGTGGCAAAAACCATTTTACATAAAACCGTTTGCCTCCCCGATACCTTGCATGCCGATGCGCCGGAAGCCCTTACTTGGGCCGTTTTGGAAGGTTGTGCCCTGCGCGATCAAGCGGGTGTTGAACGCGGTGTGGTACAATCGGTTTTTCAAAATGGACCGCAATGGTTATTGGAAGTGCAACATCAAAACAAAGAATATTTGGTGCCCTTCGCCGAAGCCTGGGTGATACAGTTCAATCCGGCCTTGAAACAATTACAACTCAACCTGCCGGAAGGCTTATTCGATTTATAATATGCGTATTGATATCATTAGCGTTATGCCCGATTTGTTGAGTGGCCCTTTGCAACACTCCATTATGAAACGGGCGCAAGACAAAGGCCTGCTTGAAATACATATTCATAATTTACGGCAGTATGCCATTAATGAATACGGACAAGTAGACGATGCGCCTTATGGTGGTGGTGCCGGCATGGTATTGATGTGCGAGCCCTTGGCGAAAGCGATTGATGACCTGAAAGCAGAACGGGCATACGACGATATTATTTACCTCACGCCCGATGGCATTACACTCAAACAAGGCATTGTGAATCGCTTAAGTTTGCATAACAATATCATGATGATTTGCGGGCATTACAAAGGCATCGATCAACGCATTCGCGATATGTATGTGACACTGGAAATCTCCATTGGCGATTATGTATTGAGTGGGGGAGAACTCGCTGCGGCTGTGTTAACCGACAGTATTGGGCGACTCATTCCCGGCGTGCTCAACGATGAAACATCGGCACTCACCGATTCGCACCAAGACGGACTTTTAGCCCCACCGGTGTACACGCGTCCGGCAGAGTTTCGCGGACATAAAATTCCGGATATTTTATTGAGCGGACATTTTCAAAAAATTGAAGACTGGCGTTATGAGCAAGCCTTGGAACGCACGCAACAACGACGTCCTGATATGCTACAATAATTAACCATGAAACATATCTTCATTTCCTTGCTCGCTTTGTCCTTATGTTGGAACGCTTGCGCACAAAAACAAACAACTCAAAAAACAAATAGCATGTCTGAAACTCCACAAAAAAACCGCATCGATATTTGGAGCGATGTGGTTTGTCCATTTTGCCTTGTTGGAAAAGCCAAATTAGAACAATCTGTAGCGCGCTTACATGCGCAAGATCGTTTTGAGATTGTGTGGCACAGTTATCAGTTAGATCCCGATTTTCCGAAGAACACCGGCATGTCGTCGGTCGATTATTTGAAGCAACGCAAAGGTTTGGCTGATGCCGATTTACAAGGCATGTTTCAATACATTGAAGAAACGGGCAAACAATATGGCATCGATTTTCAATTCAAGCGTTCCATTTCGTACAACACCCGCGATGTGCATCGGGTTTGGTTGTGGACGCAAACGCTGGGCAAAGCCTCGGCATTCAAACAGGCCATTATGAAAGCCCATTTTACCGACGGCATCGATTTATCGAAACACGAAAATATCTTGGCCATCACCAATCAGTTACAACTCGACACGAAGGAAGTAACTGCTATTTTAAACAACCCCGATTTGTTTGCCGAGCAGTTCAACAAAGACCTTCGTTTGGCCGACAGTTTGCGCATACAAGGGGTGCCTTACTTCCTCATCAATGGCAAGCAAGTCATCTCCGGCGCGCAACCCGATGCGGTCTTCGATCAAACCTTGAAGCAAGCGTTAGGAAATTAATTTTTTTTGAAGCCAAGCGATGGGACTTTATTGAGCACCCGTCCCGTCTTTCGCGGTGCATGGCACCTTGCTACAGCCGGGGCTATTTTTTCATCGGCAGGAACAATGTTCAGCAGGCCGATAATAAACGTTTAATTTATTGTCAATTTGGATTCTTGAAATGATGTATTTGTAATTTTGAAAAATTATGAATGCCTACAATACCAATTTACATCATCGTAAATCGATTCGTCTAAAAGAGTATGATTATACGCAGCCCGGTTTTTATTTTATAACTATTTGTTGTCGTAATAAAGCGCACCGATTTGGTGAAGTTATTGTTTCAAACGATAATAATGCACAAATGATGTTAAATCAATTTGGACAAATTGCGCAGAATGAATGGTTGAACACAGCCAACATACGTTCAAATATTAAGCTACTCGAATTTGTAATAATGCCGAATCATATGCACGGTATTATATACGTAACCCGTAGGGGCGAATTGCATTCGCCCTTCAACAATGAATTACATTCGCCTACCAACAATGAATTGCATTCGCCCTTCAACAATGAATTACATTCGCCTACCAATAATGAGGGCGTTTGCAAAACGCCCCTACGATCACCGTCTCAAACAATTGGTGCGATTATTCGTGGATATAAAGCGGCTGTTACCAAAAAAATGGCCTTGTTGGGCTTCAAGGAACAATTATGGCAACGTAATTATTACGAACATATCATTCGAGATGAAAAATCGTACTTATATATTTCCAATTATATTATCAATAATCCATTAAAATGGAAAGAGGATAAGTTTTATAATGAATAGGCCATTGTTGCAAGGAGATTAATTGGCACATAAAAAAATATTAGCAACATTGTACTTAGCAGTACCCCCGCGTGAGGGATTGCAACGGAAAGCCTGCCCGGAGGCACAGAGGGCAGCTTGGAGTGTAAAGCCCGACAGCCGGAAACCGAAGCGAGAGCGAAAGCGGAAGCGAGGTTTACGGGTGGCACGCTAAAAATCAGTGCGAGTGCGAGGAAGACAGAGCGAGTGCGGGAAAGCGAGTGCGAAACAGTTCATTCAAAACATAAGTGTATTTTTCTGTTTCGTTGTTTGTCTTGAACTGCTAACAATTTTCTTACCTTTGCGCATGCTTTCCGATTTTCCTGTTTTAAATGAAAAAGAAACCCGCGCCGGATTTGGCGAAGGGATTTATGAAGCCGCCAAAAAGAATCCACGGGTGGTAGCCCTTACCGCCGATTTGGCCGGTTCCTTGAAACTCAATGCCTTCATGAAGGACTTCCCCGAACGCTTTATTCAATGCGGTATTGCCGAAGCGAATATGATTGGCGTGGCGGCGGGTTTGACCATTGGCGGACAAATTCCGTATACCACCACCTTTGCGAATTTCAGTACCTCGCGTGTGTACGATCAAATTCGCCAGAGTGTGGCCTATAGCGGGAAGAATGTGAAGATTTGTGCGTCGCACGCCGGTTTAACCCTCGGAGAAGATGGGGCTACGCACCAAGTTTTGGAAGATATCGGGATGATGAAAATGCTCCCCGGAATGGCCGTGGTAGTTCCTTGCGATTTCAATCAAACCAAAGCCGCTACGATGGCGATTGCCGACTATGAAGGTCCGGTTTACTTGCGTTTTGGCCGCCCGAAATGGCCCAATTTCACGCCCGAAAATATGCCGTTTGAACTCGGTAAAGCCGTTGTGATGCATGAAGGGACAGATGTGAGTATTATGGCTTGCGGACATATGGTGTGGGAAGCAATGAAGGCCGTGGAAATGTTGGAAAAAGAAGGCATCACGTGCGATTTGTTGAATATTCATACCATTAAGCCGATTGATGCGGGGGCTATTATTGCCTCGGCTTCGAAAACCGGTTGTGTGGTGAGCGCCGAAGAACACCAACGCAATGGTGGCTTGGGCGATTCTGTGGCACAAGTTTTATCGCAAAACTGCCCGGTGCCACAAGAATATGTGGCCGTGAACGATACCTTTGGCGAAAGCGGAAAACCGGCCGATTTGTTGGTGAAATACGGTTTAACCGCCGATGCCATTGCCTCGGCTGCGCGCAAAGCCATTGCCCGTAAAAAAGGCTAAGTGATTGATTTTTAACACTTTCGCTATTTTATACCCCGAATTAAGGTCGTAATTTTGCCGGTATGCGAGTAACATACACTATCCTATTGAGCTTGTTTTTGTGTTGCGGGGTTTCGCGCGCAGAACATGGCGTAAAACGAAGCAATGCCGGCACCCTGCAAGTGATTGAAGAACAATACAAACAATTTGTGTTCAAAGGGGCGGCTTTATCGTTCGATGCGTTCAGCAATGCCTTTACCGGTTTTTTAAATTTAAAGCAAGCGGGTATGTTGGCCGAAAATGCCACCTTAACCATTGCCGATTTTAGTCGCTCCAGCAACCAAAAACGCTTGTGGGTGCTCGATATGGTGAATCATAAAGTGTTGTTTCATTCGTTGGTGGCCCATGGACAAGGAACGGGGGAGGAGTTTGCAGAAGCTTTTTCGAACACCCCGGAATCGCATCAAAGTAGTTTAGGTTTTTATATTACCGGGGCTATTTATGAAGGACAACACGGGGCTTCCTTGCGCTTGAAAGGGGTTGACGGGAAATTCAATTCGAAGGCTGAAGAACGGGCTATTGTAATACATGGAGCCGATTATGTAAGCGATGATTTTGCCCGAGCCAATCAACGTTTGGGCCGTAGCCATGGTTGTCCGGCATTGCCTACCGATATTGCCCCAAAAGTGATTTCTAAAATTCACGATGGGCATTGTTTGTTTATTTATGCCCCTAAGAAGGAGTATTTACAGGCCTCGGTTTGGTTGCGTAAAAAGCCGGACATGTTCAATACTTGGCCCGATGCTACGAACTCAATGATGGCGATACGTTACGATGATTCGGAGGTTTGTGATACGCCGGCTCCCGAAGGCTTGGAAGCGTCTGCGGGCAATCAAGTAAAACGAATTGTATTGAGTCCGGAAGAAGTAGAGCGCTTAGGTATTTCGAAAGATAAAATTAAGAAGTCCGGTACGCGCGAATAAGTTTTTAGCGTACTTTTATTCAATGCCTTTTTCCTTGCTTTGGGTCTATGTGCCTTTAGTTTTGTTGTTGCTTTATGCGCTCAAAATACATCAACGTATAGGATGGCCTTTTTGGCTTTTGGCTGTTTTGTATGTCTTGAATTTAGGCGGTTCTGAATTGAACTTGTGGTATCACCTGAGGCGTTATTCGCAAAGTGATGCCGCTTTTTATTTTGAGCAAGCCCGTAGTATTTTAACTGATTTTCGTGGTAGGCCCTTCGATTTGTTGTACGATGTGTTTTTTAATTGGGGCGATTGGCGGGGGCACTTGAATTTCTTAGATCCGAATAATACGCCCTATTGGAGCAATTTGGGCAGTTTGTTTAATGGGAAGTTTATGTTGTTGGCAACCCGCTTGGGGGGCGAGCAGATTTATGTAACGCCGGTGTTTTATACCTTGTCGTTTTTCGTTGGACAGTTATTCTTATATCGTTCGGCTTGTATGTTGGCTATGGATAAACGATGGGTGATGATACCCGTTATTTTTCTATTGCCATCGGTTTTGTTTTGGTGTCAAGGTATTCATAAAGATGGTTGGATGATGGGGGCTTTTGGTATTGTACTTTATACCTTATTGCGTTATCGGAATTCAACTCAATTTCAAGTGGTAGCCATTCTATTTGGGGCCTTATTATTCTCTTTATTGGTGCGGTATTTCTATATTATGTTATTGGTGCCGGCCTTGTTGTTTTATTTTATGGCGAAAGAAAAGAAATCGGCATTGCCTGTTTTTGTAGGCGGTTATGGTTTTTTGTTTTTGATTTTATGGATGAGTTCGCAATGGCATTGGCCCATTAATCCGATGCCTTTGTTGTTGAGTAAACAAGAAGCCTTTATTGCCTTGAAAGGAGTGACGTCTTTTTATTTGCCACCGTTGAGCGAGCATGTATTTTCCTTGTTTCAAGCCATGCCGGTTGCCTTATGGCATGTGTTTATAACACCTCCGGTAACGTCCGATTCGATAGTTTGGCAAGCGGTGGCTTGCGGTGAATCGGTGGCTATATTGGCCTTATGGGTTTTCTTATTGTTCCGTGTAAAAGCAGGGGCTTGGCAGAATCGGTATTTCTTGTTTATTGTAGCCTATTCGCTAACGGCGTATCTATTAATTGGGGTGACTATTCCGAATACGGGAGCCTTGTTGCGGTATCGGAGTGAGTATGTATTATTCTTAACGATGGTCTTTACAGCAGTGAGCAATCAAGCTTGGGTATATAGTGCCAACCGTAAAATTGGAAAATTTATTTCGCCTTCAGCAAGCCATATTTAAGAATGCAATAGATGGCGCGGAAGCCGTCTTTCCAACCAATTTTTTTACCTTCTTCGTAAGTGCGGCCATAGTAAGAAATACCCACTTCATAAATGCGAATGCCGGGGATGCGGGAAACTTTGGCGGTTACTTCCGGTTCGAAGCCGAAGCGGTTTTCAACCAAATGAAGCGATTGGAAAATATCGCGTTTCATGATTTTATAGCAGGTTTCCATGTCGGTCAAGTTCAGGTTGGTGAACATGTTCGATAACATGGTGAGCATTTTATTGCCCAAGCTATGCCAGAAGAAAAGAATGCGATGGGGTTTTCCGCCCATGAAGCGTGAACCATATACAACATCGGCAAAGCCACTTAAGAGGGGTTTTAAAAGGATATTGTATTCTTCCGGATCGTATTCCAAATCGGCATCTTGAATGATGATAAAATCGCCGGTGGCTTCGCGAATGCCGGTATGGAGTGCGGCGCCTTTCCCTTTGTTGACGTCGTGTTTGCGGTATTGGATGTTGAGCTCAGGATGTTTGTCGCGGTATTGCAATACAGCGTTTTCGGTATCGTCTTTGGAACAATCGTTGACAATGATTAATTCTTTCGTCATCGCATTCGGAAGCTCAACCTTACGAACTCGGTCGAGAATTAAATGAATGGTACGTGCTTCGTTATAGGCCGGAATGACAATACTGAGTTTCATACGTTGAAACACAAACATAATATTTTTTCAGTGGTTTGTGAGGTAAAATGGCCAACAAATTGCGGATTATCTTTTCTTTGTGCAAAAGAAAAAACTATGTCGCAAGCAATTCAGGAATTCAACGATTATCGCGCTAAAATGAATGAGGTGATTTTAGGCAAACAGAATAAAGTGATTAACCGTTTGTTCAACCTCGATACCAATACCTATATGGAAGGGGCATTGCCGGTTAAAACCAAGGAGTTATTGGGACTAGTAGCTTCTATGGTATTGCGTTGCGACGATTGCATAAAGTATCATCTCGGCAAATGCCACGAGCAAGGAGTGAGTACCGAAGAAATTTATGAAACCTTTGCCATTGCCAATATTGTAGGCGGAACCATTGTGATTCCGCATACACGCCGAGGGGCTGAATATTGGGAAGAATTAGTGGCGTCGAATAAAGTCGATTAGGCCAAGTTAATATCGAAGTTCACCAAATCAACGAAGTAGTTGAGTCGGGCGGCTAATGCTTCATTGGTAATTTCTTTCAAACGTTCGTTACCGAATTTTTCTACTACGAAGCTGGCCATGGCCGAACCGATGATGATGGCTGTTTTCATATTGGCGAACGAAATATCGCCGGTACGGGCAATATGTCCAATGAAACCACCGGCAAAGGTATCGCCGGCTCCGGTTGGGTCGAATACCACTTCAAGTGGCAGGGCAGGGGCGAAGAAGACTTGTGTACCATGGAATAACAAAGCACCGTGTTCTCCTTTCTTAATGATTAAATATTTAGGGCCCATGCTCATGATTTTTTGAGCGGCTTTCACTAAAGAATATTCATTGCTTAATTGGCGTGCTTCGGCGTCGTTCACCATCAATACGTCCACCATGGAAATGGTTTCCATTAAATCGTCCCAAGCAATATCCATCCAAAAATTCATCGTATCCATGATGATGAGTTTTGGACGTTTCTTCAATTGGGTAATAATGCTTTTTTGGAGTGAAGGCATTAAGTTGCCGAGCATTAAGTATTCGCAATCTTGGTAGGCATCGGGGATATTCGGATTGAAATCGGCCAATACATTTAAGTCAGTCACCAAGGTGTCGCGGGTATTCATATCGAGATGATATTTTCCGCTCCAGAAAAACGACTTCTCGTCTTTTTTAACTTCCACGCCATCGAATTGAACGCCACGTTGTGCAAGGCTATCGAGTTCCGTTTGTGGGAAATCGCCACCGATAATTGACACTTGTTTAATGTTCGAATAAAATTGCGAAGCACTCCAAGCGGCATAGGTTGCAGAGCCACCTACAATTTTATCGGTTTTACCAAATGGGGTTTCAATCGCGTCGAAGGCCATAGTGCCGGCAATAATCAATGACATGGTATTGTTAAAATTTTTGCAAAGGTATTGTTTTGAGGTGGTAGATTAAAATAAAAGAAGCGGATTTGTATTGTTTAAGGAGCTGAACGACGGCATTTCATGTAATTTCGCGGTCTAATTCAAACGCCTATGTCCCCACAAACCCACAGTGAACAAGAAATACGATTTTTAAGCGGTCCTCAAAGTCGTTGGGAGGAATTCCGAACAACGGTAAGAACCATGATTGATTTTGTAAAGGGGTATCGAGTATTGCATTTCGTTGGACCATGCGTAACGGTATTTGGTTCGGCTCGATTTGAAGAAACGCATCCGAGTTATGGGCAGGCGCGCGAATTGGGGGCGCGTATTGCGCGTTTGGGTTTTACGGTCATGACGGGTGGCGGACCGGGTATTATGGAAGCCGCGAATCGGGGTGCGAAAGATGTGGGTGGTCGAAGTGTAGGATGTAATATCGAATTGCCGTTTGAGCAACATGCCAATCCTTATTTAGACACTTGGGTAACCATCAAGTATTTCTTTGTGCGAAAGACTTTGTTGATTAAATATTCGTATGCGTTTGTGGTGATGCCCGGAGGGTTTGGAACGCTCGATGAATTATTTGAAGCCTTAACTTTAATTCAAACTAAAAAAATAAACGATTTTCCGATCATTATTTTCGATACGAATTATCATAAAGATTTATTGGAATACATCGATAAAATGAAAGCGGAAAAAACGATATCGCCGCACGATTTAGATTTGTTGTTGGTAACCGACAGTTTAGATGAAGCGGAGTTATTTATTAAAAATACCATTACTAAATTTGGTTTAACCTACGAGAAGAAGTATCAACCTTTGGGTTGGTTGATGGAGCGTGTGAGGGGATAGTTGACTATTTCAAAATACGTTTAGTAAAATACAAGTGTGTCGAGATTCGGCACACTTTTTTTATGCAACTAAAATAGAAGAATTAATTGCTTTTGATAATCGAATGTACGGAGGATGTAAAGCCTCTCGATGCTTGTTGTTTGTTGAATAAACAATTGACAATCAGGGCTTAAGCATTCGCCAATTCGTGTAATGTAACGGGATAGTGTTTTTGTGTAACATTTCATACTTGCATTGACTTAAGAATCCTTTAACAGATTTAGAACTTGCAAACAAATTCAGTTTAACATTTCAGTTTCATGACGCAACGTTTTGTACAACCGTGTAAAAATTGTTTGCATGTCTTTTCAGGCGTGCTGTTGATTTATGGTGACAATGAAAAGAATGTCGATATAAACACCTGCTGTATGCAACAACATGAAACCTACCCGATGATAACTAATTGTTTAACATTTTAAAACACCTCATTAGTACGAACCAGGAGAAGCGAAACATTTTTTAAGCCCCGTTTTTTAATTAAAACAATCATTTCAATTCAAATTAAATTTTTAAAAATCATGAAAAAAATTAACCCTATTCCTTTTAAGGGAATGCTATCGATGAGTCGCATGGCATTTATGGCTACCTTGGTGATGTTGGTAGCGACGTTTTCGTCGCAAGCGCAAACCCAGTGGTTCGTAAATGATGCAACGGCTGAGAATGGTTGGGCTGTTGGTAATAACACCAATTCAGGTTTGTCTGAATCGGCGCCAAAACTAACAATCCAAGCTGCTATCACGGCTGCTGCTCCGGGCGATATCATTCATGTTGGTGTGGGTACGTTTGTCAACAATTTCTCAGTGACCAAGTCGCTGACGATTCGTGGTATAAACTACCAACAATCTGGGCCCACGCGTGGTCCTACAGCCTCCGATGAGTCGGTAATTACCGGTGCTCGTGCTGTTATTTCTATTAATGCCAATAACGTAACCATTGAAGGGTTTCGTTTTGTGCCAACCAGTAGTCGATTCTTTGAGAATCCGATTGGAACCGGTTTGTCGCTTTTAAACAATGTATTCATTGTTAATGGCAATCGTAATCCAACCTATGGTATTTTTGATGCCCGTATGAATAATATCAGCGGGTTAAACATCAGTGGAAACTTATTCCAATGTACGTCTGGTACCGGTGGTTTTACGCCTATTTACTTGGTTCGTTCAACCGGCAATTTAATAGCAGATAATGCTATTATTTCCCAAAACGCGTTCGTTAATACCGCACATGGTATTCACATGGATCGTGCGGGGTTTGGTTCTATGAATAATGTGACTATTACTCAAAACACCTTTAATAATATTCAAGGTGTTTCTACGGGTTCAACCGGTGGTGGTCGTGCTATTACAGCGAATGGATTATCGTACTCTAATATTGGGTCTAACACATTCAATAATGTTTATTATTATGGTATACAATTAGGTTCATCGAATGATGTTTCGATTGCTTATAATAATTTTACCGGTAATGGCATTAATGGATTACGTGTTGTTACTTCTATGAGCAATATTGAAGTTAATAGTAATAACTTCGATGGTAACTTTACGCAGAAAGCTATTGTAAATGCCGTTGGAAGTGGTTCATTGAATGCCACTTGTAACTGGTTAGGTTCCAATAATTCGGCCAATGTTACCAATGCGGTAAGTGCTACAGGTGCAGGTACTGTGACTGTTTCTCCATGGTTAATTAATAATGTGGATGATAATAATGTGTCGCCTGGTTTCCAACCGGCTCCTAACACATGTACAGGCGGTAGCTCTAATCCGTTGACGATTGTTTCTTTGTTACCCGATGAAATTTATTGTAGTGAAACAGGTGCCGTTGAAGTTGAATTCGATGGTGGTGTTGGTCCATTTACTATTTCTTGGCCCGGTGGTTCTGAATCGAATGTAACCAGTCCGTTTATCATTCCTGCTTTAGCACCCGGTGAACATACCATTACAATTTCCGATGCCAATACTTCGGTTAGTCAGAATGTTACCTTGGTGGCCAAGAAAGTATACAATGCCTCTTGGGGTATTGCATACACGTCGTTGCAAGCGGCTATTGATGCAGCTTCACCCGGTGATGTAATTACTTTGTGTAGTGGTACGTATGCTGAAAAAATCACCTTAGGTAAATCATTAACCATTTTAGGTCCAAATGCTAATATTTCACCCAATACCGATGGAACACCATCGGCTGTTAACGCCGGACGTTATGAAGAAGCCATTATCATGCCATCGCAAACAAGCGGTGCCTTGTTGACGGCATCGGCTTCTAATATTTCGGTGGTTATGAAGGGTATTGTTTTCGATCGTGGAAATGGTACTGCCGGTGATGCTCGTTTTGTTGATCAAATTAATAAAACAGGCAATTCATGGGTATTGGAAAATAATATTTTTCAAAATGCCCCACAAACTACCAATGGTTATTTCTATATGACCGGTACTGTAACCGGCATGAGTTTTTCGTTTAACAATAATCGTTTAACGAATAATGGTATTTCAAATGGTATTGCCCTTTGGGGAACTAGTTTGCATAATGTAAGCTTAAACAATAATGTTTGGTACAATAACTATGGTTGGTCGTTTAATGTCAATTCTGTTGCAGGGACTATTAACAATAACTATTTTGTAGAAGATCGTCCGGGTGCTGTAGACAGTATTTGGTATAAAGTACAAAGTGGTTTTATTGTTGCGAATGCAGATAATAACGTTACTGTTTCAGGGAATGTATTTTCTAATTTACGTCATGGTATAAATCTTTATCGTGGTGATGCCGGAGCCAATAACCATTTCCGTGGGGCTATGTCCATTAGTAATAATACATTCAATACATTACATGTTTACGCTATTCGTGGTAGTAAAGGAGCTTATTCGCCCGATTTAACCAATGTGACTATTACTAACAATAGTTTCTTGAATGCCCAATTACAGAATGATACCAATTCCTTTGTAATGAATGCTTCATGTAACTGGTTTGGTTCTTTGAATGCACAAACTATTGCTTCGAATATAAGCGGTAATGTTAGTTACAGTCCATGGTTAGTGAACGGTACCGATGAAGATCCTGCTATGGGCTTTCAACCGGGCGCTAATTTATGTACGGGAACTGCTCCTGTAATATCAAGTTTAACGCAAACTGCTCCTGCGCTTTGCTTAAATACTGTAGGTGTTATCAGTGCATCATTTACCGATGGAAGTGCACCTTATAGCATTACCTTAAATGCCGGTACGCCGGAAGCTGGTGTGGCTAGTCCATATAGCTTCGACAGCTTAGCCGCCGGTACTTATACAGTTACTATTAGCGATGCCAATGGTAGCACGGTAAGTTCAACGGTAGTAGTTAATGAATTGCCTGTTGTAGTTAAAAAATCCGATTTGTCATTGACCGGGTATAGCACAATTAGTGCTGCCATCAGTAATGCCAATACAAGCAATGGTGATACCATCTTCGTTTGTCCTGGTACTATTTCGAATACCTATTTTAATGTAACTAAGTCGTTGACTATCAAAGGTGGACAATTCTCGATTTCAGGAAGTGCCAATACACGTGGTACCAATGAAACCGTTATGGAAAATGCTCGTTTTGAAATTTCGGCTAACAATGTGACTATCGATGGGTTTACTTTCGTTAATGGTCATAATCGTTTAAGCGAAACATCGGGTATTTATGTACATGGCAGTCGCACAGGATTAAATATCATCAATAACGTGTTTACACGTAGTGGTGCATTTGGATCTGCTCGTGCCATTGTTACTGGTTATAATAGTCCAACTGAATTAAATATTGCCAATAACTTATTTACCGATGCCGGCAACGGTACAGGGAATGGTTGGTCATCAGGTATGTATTTAAATCCGGGTACTTATGGTAGCATTAGCAATAATGTGTTTGAAGGGTTAAATGTTAGTATGTCGGTAGAAACCCCGAGTGCTGCTTTAACAATCAGCAACAATACCTTTAAAGGGTCTGAATTTGAAGCCATTGGATTTAATCATGTAGGAAGTTTAGTGTCATTAAGTGGTAACACCTTCGATGCGGATAATAATTTCTATATGTCTGCTTATAATTGGGGTACCGGCATAGGTAATGCTATCAATGCTACCGATAATACATTTGGTGGTACTTTAGCTTCTAGCTTAACTAAAGCGCAATTGTTTGCCGTTGAAGATAAAATTCAACATGGCGTTGATGCTACTTCACCAAGTAATCCGTTAACTGGTTTGATTCGTATTAAAGCCAATCAAGTTTATGTAACTAGCACTTCAGGTTCAATCAATCGTGGTATCACAGCGGCTTCCGTTGGTGATACGGTGAATGTATCGGCTGAAACGTATGCTCAGAATATCTTGGTTAACAAATCGGTTTACTTACATGGTGCCAATGCCGGTACTGCCGGTAATGGGTCACGTGATACGGAAACGAAGATTCTTGATGGTCAATTGACTGTTTCCGGAACGGGAGCTGTTGTTGTTGATGGTTTTGATTTTTATCAAACTACAGCCAACTATGCCGGTACTATTTCTTTAACAACAGGAAATACACCGGTAACCATTCAGAATAATATCATTGAACGTTGGGCTACTGCAACCGGTAGTACAGTTCGTGGTATAGAAACGTCGTTGACTACAGCGCCAATTTCTATTACCAATAACTTATTCCGTGGAGATATTTCAGGTAGTTTATATTCCGGACATAAAACATGGAATAGTGGTATTTATTCGAATGGGGGTAATATTTCAATTACAAGCAATGAATTTACCAACTGTCGTACCGCTATCAACTGCGACGATATGTCGAATAATGTTGTAATTAATAATAACACCTTCGGGACAAATGGTACCGCTATTTCGTTTGGTGGTGTAAACCCTACAGAAGGTTCTTATACCATTAGTGGTAATAATTTCAATACCGCATTGGCTATTATCAATTTGTCGAATGTGAATGCTAATTTCCGTTTAGATGCCACTTCGAATAATTACAATGGTATTGCTGCTGCTAATTTAACGTTAGTTGAAGCGTTTGCTGTTGAAAATCAGATGTATCATAAAGGTCGTAGTAGTAAGAACGGTTTAGTTCGTGTTAAAGCCGGTAATATGTTTAATACATTATCTACTACTGTTGCTAATAACATTTCTTATTCAAATGCCGGAGACACATTACATATTGATAATGGTGCTTATGCCGGTAATTTCACTATTAATAAGAAGTTGAACATTATAGGTCAAGGTAATAATACTGTTATTAGAAGTTCAGGTAATACTGCTATCACTTATGCTGCAGCCGGTTCTGGTGCCAATAGTACCGATCGTGCTTATTTGCAAAATTTGCGTGTTGCCAGTTCGAATAAGGGTATCTTAGCCTCTGAGGTAGTTAATTATTTAACATTAAGTAATGTAACTATTGATAGCTCAACCACTTATGGTATTCATGTGAACAATGTTTCAGGAGTAATGAAAGATTGGGCTTTAAGCGGCTGTTCGTTCAATGCCAATGGGTCAGGATATTATGGGGCAACTGCTTCTAATATCGATACCATTTCGTTTACGAATTGCTCATTTACCAATCAAGTGAATTCAGGCCTTTATGTTGGTCAGAGCAGCAGTACTCCTGGTGCTATGAACAATGTAACCATTACAGGTTGCACGTTCGAAAATAATGGTATCAATTCTAATAATCAAGCAGCGATGTACATTGAAAAAATGTCGAATGCTACGATTACGAATAATACTATTACCAATAATGGATTAGTCTCTACTAATCCTCGTAATATTATTATGAATTTGAAGTATGCTTCATTCAGTAATATTTCAATTACAGGCAATACTATTATAGAAAACCGTGCTACACCATCAGGTGGTTATGGTATTCAAGTGGCTGCTCGTAACGATGCTCCTTCTTACAATACCTTGCCTGCTTCTGTTTCTAATTTAGTTATTAGCAACAATAATGTACAAGGTCATTTACGTGGTATTACCATCGATAATAATGTGGATTGGAATACAACCACTATCCAAAACAATGCCATCTCCGATTGTCATTACGGTTTATTGTCTACGGTTTATCCTATAGGAGTCAATACGGTCAATCAAACAAGTACTATGACTATCAGCAACAACTCGTTTATAAATTGCGATACAATTCTTGTAAACGCTAATATCAATGGAGGAACATTTGCTGCTACTTGTAACTGGTTTGGTACTACAGAACAACAATCGTTCTTGACGAAGATTGCCAGTTTGCCTAATGCCATTTCATTTAGCCCATGGTTATCGAATGGTACCGATAACGATGCTGTTGCAACCGGTTTCCAAACAACCGCACTTTGTGATCGTTATTTGTTAGAACTTACCATGAACTCGTTAGACACTGTTATCTTCTGTAAAGATGAGACTTCAGCTTATGTTGATTTTTCTATTGATGGAGGTGTATTGCCATATACTATCGATTTGGATGGTATTTCGTACAGTAGTTCCGACGACTTTTATGTTAATGATACAATTGGTACAGCCGGCTTACATAATTTAACAATTACGGATGCCAATGGTTCTATTGTTTCATATTCATTCACCGTGTTAGAGCCTAATGATTCATTGAAAATTAGTGCTACACCGATACATCCCGTATGTTCTTCCGATTTAGGGTCTATCGTATTATCGGCTACCGGTGGTACATCGCCATTATCGGTTGATATTAATGGTGCTGTATATGGGGCTAATCAAACGGTATCGGTTGATCCGGGTGATACGTATGCCGTAATTGTTACCGATGATAACGGTTGTATTGCTGAAACTGAAGTGACTATTAATGCCGCTCCTGATCCATTGGAATTTGATGCAAGTACTGTCTCAACCGATGCGCTTTGCGCCGATTTGAACGGGAAAATTGAATTCTTGGCCACAGGTGGTACAGGTGCAATCAACTATACGGTTGATGGCGTACCGGCTACAAGTCCAATGTTAATGCCCGCTGCCACTTACACTATTGTGGCCACCGATGCAAATAGTTGTTCGATTTCAACTGCCTTAATCATCGATCAGCCTTTGGGTATTTCGATTGTGGTAAGCAATGTTGAAAATCCAAATTGTTTTCAATACGATGGTTCCTTTAACTTAAGAGGTGTTGGTGGTACATCGATTGATTCTACCGGATTTACCTATACTGTTAATGGAGATAACTACGACTTCAGCGATAAATACTATGCTCCAAATGGTTCATATACCGTTGTTGTAACGGATGCCGTCAATACAGTATGTTCTGTTTCCACTATTGTTACCTTAACTGAACCCGCCTTATTGGAAGTGAATACTACCATTACAGATGTGTCGTGTTTTGGAGGTAGTGGTGTATTAGACTATACCGTTAGCGGTGGTACTGCGCCATATTCGATTGATATTAATGGTGGAGTTTATACATCTGCCACTGATGTTTTATCGAAGCCAGCCGGCAATTATACCATTTCTGTTGTAGATGCTAATGGATGTACTATTGATCCTCCTGTTGAAGTTACAATCAATCAGCCTTTATCGGCGCTTGAATTTTCAACGGCTGTCAGCATCTCTCCTGATTGTTTCGGACAAGCCGGTTCAATTGAATTTGTAGCAGAAGGTGGAACCGGTAATATTGTTTATACCATTAACAATAATACGGTATCTTCTCCATTTACTGCTGTTGCAGGAACTTATACCGTTACAGCAACCGATGAGAATGGATGTATTACGGTAACGGATATTTTGTTAGAAGCGCCTACACAAGTTGTTTTCACACCGGTTACAATTACCAATTTGGATTGTTTCAACGATGCTGATGGCTCAATTGAGTTTGAAGCAAGCGGTGGTACCGGTGGTATTAGTTATACGGTGAATACTTTAGCCGATGCTTCTCCGCTTCAGTCATTAATTGCCGGTGTTTATACCATTGTGGCAAGCGATGAAAATGGATGTACAGCCGAAACAACAGCAGAGGTTACACAACCCGATGATATCGTTATCACGGCCGATGTAACTAATCCTTCATGTAACTCAGCCAATGGTTCTGTTGCATTTACTGCTACAGGTGGTAATGGTTCGTATAGTTTCACGGTAGGTAATAATGCCGCTAGTCCTTCTTTTGCAGGTGCCAGTGGAACATACACCGTTAATGCTACGGATGCTAAACAATGTGCTGTTTCTACTACTTTCACTATCACTGAGCCTAGCGCCGTTGTATTAACTGCATCGAAAACCGATGCCCCATGTAAAAATGGTGATGGCTCGTTAGAATTCAGTGCTACAGGTGGTGCCGGAGGTTATACTTATACGGTTAATTCAACGTCACAAACAAGTCCGATGAATACCGTTGCCGGTTCATATACCATCATTGCCACCGATGCTACCAATTGTTCTGCATCTACGGTATTGGAAATTTCTGAACCCGACTTATTGGAATTGACGGCTTCTACTACCGATGCTGCTTGTTTTGGAGCCAATGGTTCTTTAATCTTCAGTGCAGTTGGTGGAACTAGTCCGTACACATTTAAATATGGTAACGATACCATTGCTAGTCCATATCAGACTGGTGCCGGTTCTTATACCGTTACTGTAATTGATGCTCAAGGTTGTTCTACTTCGAATACAACATTGGTAATTGGTCAACCAACGGCATTAAGCTTTGGAACACCTGCTGTTACTAATGCATTGTGTTATGGCGGAAATGGTCAATTAACTTATGAAGTTACAGGTGGTACGAGTCCTATCAACTACACGGTGAATGGTATTGCTGCAACTAGTCCAACAGACAATGTTGCCGGTACTTATACCGTAATTGCAACGGATGCCAATAGTTGTTCTATTTCAACTGAAATGACCATTACTCAACCGGATTTGATTGTATTGACCGCAACGAAAACCGATGCGCCATGTAAATCGGAAAATGGTTCTTTGATTTTCAGTGCTACAGGTGGAACAAGTACTTTAAGTTATACTGTAAATGGAAATGCACAAGCAAGTCCATTTAGTACAGTAGCCGGTACTTACACTATTGAAGTAACAGACGGTAACAGTTGTAGTAAGGATACTGTAATTACAGTGTCTGAACCCGATTTGTTAACTCTTACTTCGGGTGTTAACCATGCTGCTTGTTATGGTGCTGAAGGTTCAATTACATTCAGTGCCAATGGCGGTACGGCTAATTATGCTTACACTGTAAATAGTACATCTGCCAGCTCGCCTTATAGCGTGTTAGCCGGAACGTATACCATTTTGGTTACCGATGCCAATAATTGTAGTACTTCAACAGAAGTGGTTGTTAACCAGCCTAATTTGATTACAACTTCAGAATCAGCTTCTGCTTGTTATAGTTATACATGGCCTGTTAACAATCAAACGTATACAGTTAGTGGCGTTTACGCTGATACAGTAACTGCAATTGGTGGTTGCGATTCAGTGGTAACTTTAAATTTAACCATTACCCCGTATAATTTCGATACCACGAATCACGTATCTTATTTAACCTACAACTGGCGTGGTAACACGTATACGGTTACAGGTCAATATGTAGATACTGCCGGTATTAATGGTTCGCCTGCTTGTACTGTGTATGTGTTGAATTTAACCATCACCACTTGTATTGAACCCGTATTAGGTACACCGGTACCTGGGTTACAATCTGCGTTAATTTCGTGGACTATGCCTCAGAATGCAACTGCGCCTAACTATGCGGTTCAATTTGCACTTGCCGGTACTAACAATTGGTCTACGTCGCAAACAACCAGTAACTTATCCTTTAACTTCACCGGTTTAACTAGCAATACGGCGTACAATTATCGAGTGCGTGCTTTGTGTGGAACCAATAGTGTGAGTGAGTGGGTGAATGGTTCGTTTACAACCGGTATTATCACATGTGCTACCCCTGTGTTTAATCCGTCTGTTGCATCGTTAAATACAGCCACCGTAAGTTGGACTAATACCGGAGCCGGTTCGTATATTTTAGGTTGGAAAGCCCAATCGGCTTCTACTTGGAATACAACAACCATCATTGGTACTCAAGCTGCAAACTTGAATAGTTTAATAGCCGGTACAACATACGATGTTAAGGTGTTTGGTTTCTGTTTAAATGAGGTATATAGCGATACGGCCTATACTACATTTACCACAACAGCACCTTGCGGTAATATTACATACACCAGCAATGTGCCCGGTAGAACCACAATTCGAGTTGATTGGGCTGCAGTTGCAGGTGCAACGGGTTATACAACACAACGTAGAGGTCCTAATGATAATACATTTATTTCCTCGGCGATAACAACTAATCTTAATCGTACGTTTACCGGCTTAACAGCCAATACAACGTATACGATTCGTGTTCGTGCTAATTGTCCAAACGGCAATACCGGTGCATTTAATGAGATTGTCATTACTACATCGGCGGCCAAGAATGTAGACGAAATGCAAACAGCTTACATTGTTAATTTCGCGGGTGAAACAAACGCTGAAGGTAATAACCTGACGTGGTCAACCGCTACTGAAAACAATTGTAAAGAAATGGTATTGCAACACAGTACCAATGGTTCCGATTATGCTGATATCGCTCGCGTACAGTCGATTTCCGACGGTGGTAACAGCGAAGAAGAATTGAACTATGGCTATTTGCATAAGGATGCACCATTTGGTGTGAACTACTATCGTTTGAAAACGATGAATTATGATGGCGAACGCGCTTATCATAAAGATATCGTGACCTTAACGAAAGAGGTTCCTGCTGCGAATGTTCGTATTTATCCTAATCCAACAAAAGATCTCTTGAACCTCAACTTTAATGCGGCCAACCAAGGTCAAGTTACAGTGAAGGTAATGGATATGACCGGCCGCGTAATGAAGGTCGTTCAAGTTCAAGTGAATCAAGGTGAGAATTTGATGGCTTTAGGTATTGGCGAATTCCCGCAAGGTATTTATACCATCCAGATGATCCAAGACAATCAATTGCTTCATGTAAGTAAAGTTTACAGAAAAGACTAATTGATGGTTCAATAATGAAAATGCCTCCCGAAAGGGAGGCATTTTTATTTTACATGTATTTAAAAAAAATTATTTTTTTAATACCGATAACAATAAATACATCACGATTAAGATGCTACCAATGGTTAATGCATAAAAAAGGCTCTTATCGTCTTTTTTAGGTTTACCACGGGTGTACGATTTTGTTCTTCTTCTGTTGTTGTGACTTATTTCATAAATGTATTGCCAACTGGTTTCATCCATTTTGGTTTTTAAATATGTTTTGTTTTTACGAATCGTTTCAATTAGACCACTTAAATTAATTTTCTCTACCATCATTTGTTGATACATGCCAAGAATAACAATACCGGCACTCCAACCAATTAATTGTTCTGCTTCATCTAAATTGATTTTGAACTTATTGGCAATTACACGCTTCAACTCTTGTTCTTTATTTTTAAATAAAATTCGGTTGAGTTGCTTTATATCAACGGTTAAAAATTCCAGTTGATGCAATAATTTTGTATTTGATTGAAGTAGATTTGTTTTTAATGAATTTTGGTTCGTAATGATTTTTCCTAAATCTAAATAATCCCTAAAATCTGCGTACATGATGGTGATTAAGTATAAATTCACGGTATAGTCTACACATGTTCTATTGTTGATATGCTTATTCGTAGTGCACCAACTGATATGCTCTAATTCTTGTTCAGGATACAATGATTGTATATAGTGCATCGATATCTCATTCATTCCCCTCATGATTTTTATAAGGTTGCGAATGTATCTTTAGTTTGTATTGAACCTCATACGATATCGGTATGTTATGTTACAATATTTGAATCTTGATTTTCCCCATTCGTTATAAATTATAATTAATGCCTATCAGCAAAAAAGAGTGTTAATAAAAATGAACATGCATGTTATAACACCTATGAATCTATGTTAATGTTTGATTCCCAAATATGTTAAAGTGTTTAATTAGTCCCTTGATTTTAATGAATTCAACGTAATTTGTTCTTAACATATTATATAATTTTAAATTTCAAATTTTTCCAATCTTTTGAGTAATAATCTTTAATCAAAAATAAAAATCCCTGTTTTGCATCATTTGCTCTTGTTATCTTATCAATATGTTAATCAAAATATCATAAAATTGCATTTATATGACACAATGCATACATTTTTTTTACAGTCACAATCACCTAAGTTCAATATTGAATTCGAAAACAACCGATATCTCTAATTTAGTCGGTATTATGTTTCAATGTGAAGTGTAGAATTCTACAAATTATTTTTTAAACAAACCTTTATGCGACCAAATAACAAACTGAACGTTCGTGTCACCATCGAAGAATTAAATATTCCATTGCTTATGAATGAATTAATAGGGATAAACGTGTCTATCGATGAAAATAAAACCGAGACACAATCATCACCCGCGCTGAACTTGGGTGAGACGGTTAGTCATCCAATAGAATCGCAAACATCTAATTCTAACGAATCGTCGAATTTGAATGAGATGAATGCCAATAATACTAATCAAGAAACTACTTCTAAAAGAGGGAAATTGCATATGATAACAAGAAAAGATAAAGCTTTATTTGATTTGTTCAAAGGTCACCTTGAAACCGATTTGCGATACACCGATCATGATTTTAGTTTGAAAATTGCTGCAAGGGAGTTAGGTACTAATGAAAAGTATTTGTCCTCGGCTATTAATAATTGCTCCGGTATTAGTTTTAATTCCCTTGTGAATCGTTATCGCATTGCGCATGCCAAGAAATTGATTTTTGAAGATGTGTTAACCCGTCACAACTTAGAAGAGATTGCATATATGTCGGGTTATGGAAACCGAACTACTTTTTATCGTGTATTTACCGAGTTGGAAGGGGTAACGCCATCTCGTTTTCGCGATAATTACAATAAAGATTTTACGTTATAGTATCTTCATTTGAGCAAAATTTAAACGCATTATTCTTATTAATGTGTTATGATTTTAGATTGTATCATATCGCTCTTGTATTGTAACATTTTTCGGATTGGTGGTGAATACCTTTGGAAAAACACCCTTTACAGCCATTCGAAAAACAAATATTATGAGAGTCATTCGTTTATTTTTTTTATTTATGTTATTAGGATTATTCGTTAATCCTATTATATCCCAGGCCAACAATATACAAGTAAGTAACACTCGTTTTACTGCATTTGATTCCGTAAATCAGCATGTAAAAGTTCGATGTACCGTTTCTTGGGATAATTCTTGGCGAGATGCCACGAATTATGATGCGGCTTGGATTTTTGTCAAATACCGTGAAAATAAAGGGGCCTGGAAACATGCAATCTTGAGCACCCTTGTTTCCGATCATGTAGTACCCCAAGGTGCCGAGTTGGTTTGTCCTAGTGATGGTCGCGGTGTATTCTTACAAAAAAGCACCACGGCGCCCAATGGCAGTGTATCGTACGATATTCAACTTCATTGGAATTATGCATCCAATGGTGTGTTGAATAATTCCGGGGTTGAAGTGCAAGTCTATGCCTTAGAAATGGTATACGTGCCCCAAGCTGCTTTTACGTTGGGCAATGGAAACAGTGCAACCGCGTATAGTTTTCAAATGGGAGGTAATTCCACGCAATCGTATTTAATTTCTTCCGAGTCGGGAATTGCAGTAGATGATCAAGCGGCATCACAAGCTGTTACCAATGCCGGTTACCCTAATACTTTATGGGCCTCCGGATTTAGTGGTAATGTTATAGCCGATGCTTTTGATACTATTCCTGCCACCTTTCCAAAAGGTTTTAAGGCCTTTTATTGTATGAAATATGAAGTAACACAACAAGCGTATGTTGATTTTCTTAATTCATTGACGTATACGCAACAAGCGCAACGAACAACCAGTGCACCATCATCGGTTGCCGGTACCGGAGCCTTAGTGGCCAACAATGCAAACCGTAATGGTATTGACATTATGATACCCGGCGTGAATCCGTCGAAACCGGCTGTATATGCCAATAATTTAACGGCCGACGGTAGTTATAATCAAAATAATGATGGTGCCTATATTGCTTGTAATTTTTTAAGTTGGGCTGATATGGCGGCATATTTAGATTGGACCGCATTACGCCCCATGACTGAATTTGAATTTGAAAAAGCCTGTCGCGGCACATTAACTCCGGTTGGTAGTGAGTATGCTTGGGGTACTACGCTTTTAACCTCGGCTGCTTATTCCAATAATGGTGGTTTAGAAAATAGCGGTACACCGTCAGAGGGTATTCGAGCAGCTAATTTTATTGATGGGTTAGGGAATGCCGTTGTTTCAAATACGTCGAGCAGTTTTGCAGGTCCATTACGCGTAGGGATTTTTGCGGCCAATGCCAATAGCAATAATTCAAGGATTTTAACCGGGGCTAGTTTCTACGGCATCATGGAACTGTCGGGTAATTTGCAAGAACGTTGTGTAACTATTTTTAATCGCCCCATTGGTCGTCAATATACCGGCAATCATGGCGATGGTGAATTAACCAGCAATGCCGAAGCCGATGTATTAGCATGGCCAACCGCGGATGCTTTGGGGATTGGTTTACGTGGTGGTTCCTATGCGAATTCAGCCTCGGCGGCTCGAACTGCCTCAAGATCTTTAATCAATTCGAATACTCCGTTACGTAATTCTACTTATGGTGGACGTGGCGTAAGAACCGCCCCTTAATGTTTTTTTCTTTAAATTTTTTAATCAAGCATATATGTTTAATCATTCATTCAAATATTTGATTTTGTGTTCTTTGGGAATGCTATTCACTAATAATAGCATGGCGCAATTTGGTGGTGGTATAGCCGGAGGCGATGCAAAGAGTATTTTACAACCCGAATTAACGCGGACCTATTCGCGAATAGGTTCTCAGTGGCAAACACAAATTGTTCATGATGGCAGTAGTACTGAATTCGCCGATATTACAATGACGGGAACGAAATTGTTGTACGCGAATATTACTGATAATTCAGGCGGTAATTATCTCGACACGGTTCAAGTTCGTGTAACGTGTTATAATACTGATTTATTTAATGCAACATCGCGAAAGTTTGTGCCTCGTCGTTATACCATTACACCCAAATCGGATGGTGCCGGTACCGTAACCTTATATTATACGCAAGCTGAATTCGACGCTTACAATTTACAAGCTTCATACAATTATAAACTCCCTGAAAGCGGCACTGACGCTGAGAATTATAAAGCTAATTTACAGGTTTATCGTTGTGTAGATAATTATGAAACTCCGAATTTGATTTCCGTGGCATCGCCCAATATTGCTTGGAATGGCAACGATTCTTTGTGGTCTGTAACATTCGCTGTGCCCGATTTTATAGGAGGCCACTATTATATTGCTACGCCATTTTTAACCAATAAGATGGTTACCGGACTTACTCATATAAGTCAAACACCTACTATTTGTGAAACAAAAGCTACGGTTACCGTCGATTGGGATAGTATAGTTGGCGCTTCCGATTACCGTTTGCGTTTCCGTGTACAAGGAAATCCGAATTGGAATACGAGTACAATTAAACCATCGCAACGTGTAGTGCCAAATTTGTTATTCAATACAACGTATGAAGTACAAGTTCGTGTGCGAGAAAATACCGATTTAAACGGGAATACCAATATTCAAGGAGAGTACACTCAAACGTATAGTTTTACTACACCGATGGCCCCTTTATACCCGCCTTGTGTAAGTACTCTTCCTTCTGTAAGTAATTTAGGGCAAAATAGTGCCACAATCACTTGGCCGGCTATTCAAGATGCCACCGGTTATTTAGTTGAAATGCGCATAGCCGGTTCAGGAACATGGGGTGGTACTACCATTCAAGGTACTTCATACACCATGAATGGGTTGTCGCCAAATACCACTTATTTTTATCGGGTTCGTACCAATTGTAATTTGACCAATGCTTGTAGTTTATACAGTACGTATTCGGCCGAGCAATCGTTTACTACACAGCCTGTTCAAAATGTGTTGATTACTTGTATGCCGCCAAGCAATGTACAATCGAGTGCCATTACAAGCAATGGGGTTACTTTAAATTGGAATGCTGCTGACAGTGCTTCGATTTATTTTATTCAAATTCGTCCGGCTATTTCTTTAACCTGGGGTGGAAATTCTACTACGGCTACAACACGAACATACAGCAATTTGTCGCCAAATACGGCTTATCAGTATCGTATCCGTTCAACTTGTAAACCAGGTACATCCATCAATTCCAATAGTGCTTTTACACCAATTTATACATTCACCACATCCTCGTTGATTTCGCAAGCTCTGTTCGATCAAACAGAAGATGTTTGGACTGTTTATCCTAACCCAACAAAAAATGTGCTTCATGTTCAATTCAGTGCTGAACAAGAAGCCCCGGTTCAATTTCAATGGTTCGATATTACAGGACGTTTAGTAAAATTGGTGAATGAAAATGCCCTTATAGGTAAAAATCAAATGGAATTTAATTTAGATCATTTAACGCAAGGGGTTTATATGATGAAAGTGTCACAACACAATAAGGTGTTGCATATTCAACGTATTCAAAAGAATTAATTCAACTTGTTGTTTTTTTCACCCTGCGGGGGTGGATCCCGGACTATATGTCCGGGATTTTTTTACTGTTACAAATAATTATATGGAATCAATAAGGGATCGGTTTGCTAATTCCCATTCGTTTTTTAAGTACTTGGTATTTATGTCAGCATTTGCTGAATGGGGGAGGGCTAAATTATCATGGGAAGTTGAACGAGCGCATTGTCGCTTACAAATTCATTTTCCAAAAAAAACTCTTCTTGTCTTTTATAATGTAAAACAACCAAGAAATAAACAGTAAAAATGTTATGAATATAAAGATGGCACGATTGGCTTTTCGTTCCATGTCATTTTTTTCTTGTTCGAATGAAACTGCTTTTTTTACTTTGTTTGCATTCACAAAAAGATTGGTTATTTCGAGAATGGAGCCGGGTAATTCGGAGAGAATGAATTCTTTGTTTTCATTAATTTTTTGCACTAATCCATTGCCATTGATTTTCTGTTGTGTCATTACCTTAAACAGAAATAAATTTAAAATACTCAGGCTGAAGTATTTAATATAAGTAATTTTTTCAGCGTTAAGTTGATGTTCTTTGGCCACAGATTCTAAAAAGTCGCCTTCTATAGCCTGATTAATGAGTAGGTCTAATTTTTTAGCATCTTCGTAAAAAAATGGATTTTCCTTCAGAATAGATAATTGAATCGATTCAATTTTGCTCTTGTTTTCTTTTTTATTAAGAATGATTTCGCCTAGTTCTAAATAATGTTTGTAGGAAATATTGGTTAATTTAATCAGTATGAAATTGATATAATCTTTGGCTATGCTTCGGAATAAAAGAGGATCAATCATTAATTGATTGCTGATATCCAAGTAGTTTAATTCACCTTTGAACCGCACTAAGACCTCCCCGCCATCAATTTTAGTTGTCATGTCTTTTTTTTGCAAATGTAATTATAACATCTCCGTATTGTATTGTGAAATTAAATACAAGGCCATTATTCGTAATTTATGTTAATTTTTCAGTGAAGTTTGGGGGGTAAAACCGGGTATTTAAAAAAACGGGAACCGAAGTTCCCGTTTTAAAAGGTATAACTGTTTTACCACACTTTAGCTCGGGCTTCAGGGGCTTTGTACATTTTTTGTCCTGGTTGCACATTAAAGGCATCGTAGAACGGTTGGAAATTGCTCAAAGGGCCATTGCAACGATGTTCTCCGGGCGAATGTGGGTCTGTAACTAAGCGTTGAGCTGCCTCTTCGTCGCGAATGTTTTGACGCCAAACTTGAGCCCAGCTTAAGAAGAAACGTTGGTCGGGGCTGAAGCCGTCAATTTTCTCCTTGCTTTGTCCTTGTTTGGTTTTCTTAAACGCATCGTAGGCAATAGTAACTCCCCCTAAATCGGCAATGTTTTCGCCTAAGGTTAAAGCGCCATTTACATTCTTTCCGTTTAAGATGGTGTAATTGTCGTACTGGGTTTTAATGGCGCCTGTTTTCGCTTCGAACCGTTTTTTGTCGTCGGCAGTCCACCAATCTTTCAAGTTACCATCGGCGGCGTATTGGGCTCCTTGGTCGTCGAAGCCATGGGTCATTTCGTGACCAATAACGGCACCAATACCCCCGTAAATGGCGGCATCATCTACGCTCATATCGAAGAACGGATATTGTAAAATACCGGCAGGGAAAACGATTTCGTTGAAGGCGGGATTGTAATAGGCGTTTACGGTTGGTGGTGTCATACCCCATTCCGTTTTGTCTACGGGCTTGCCTAATTTATTAATCATGTAATTGTAATCGAAGCGATTCGAGGCTAAAACATTGGCTACATAATTATCACGACTAATTTCTAAGCCGGTATAATCGCGCCATTTGTCGGGATAACCAATTTTCTTAATGAAGGTATTGAGTTTTTCAATGGCTTTGGTTTGTGTTTCCGCACTCATCCAATCGAGGGTTTTAATGCGGGCTTCGAAGGCCGATTGCAAATTGCTCACCAATTCATTCATGCGTTTTTTAGCTGCTTCGGTGAAATACTTATCGGTGTACATTTTACCGAGTTGTTCGCCTACGGCACCATCAACCACATTCAATACACGCTTCCAACGGGGTTTTTGTTCTTGTTGTCCACGCAAGGTTTTACCATAAAAATTGAAATGTTCTTCGTCGAAGGCTTTGGCCATATAGGGGGCCATATTGCTGAGCATGTGCCATCGTAAATACGCCTTCCAATCGTTGATGGAGATGGTTTTCAACATGGAAGTCATTCCTTTTAGGAAAGCGGGTTGGCCCACCAATAAGGTATCTTGTCCTTTGATGTCGATTTGTTGTAGGTAAGCCGACCAATCCATGCCCGGTGTTTGTTTGTTCAAATCGGCTAGGCTGAATTTGTTATACACTTTATATGGATCGCGCATGGCTACACGGTCCATGCTAATTTTCGCCATTTCGGTTTCCATTTTTAAAATAGAAGCCGCTTGAATTTTGGCTAAGCTATCGGGTGTGCCGCTCAGTTTGAGCATATTGAACACATGGGCACTGTATTGTTTGAAGATGGCGGCGTATTGACTATCGGGTTTTAAATAGTAATCGCGATCGGGTAAGCCTAAGCCACCTTGCCATACGTTACATACATTTTTGCTCACGTTTTTATCGTCGGGACCCACATAGATGGACCACAAGGGGTTCAGGCCATTTTTTGTTTCGCGGGCAATTTCATTGAGGAGGTCGGTGGTGTTTTGCATGTTGTCGATGGCGGCCAATTCAGACGCCAAGGCATTTAAGCCCGCTTTTTCAATGGCTGCAGAATCCATGCCACAAGCGTATAAGTCGCCTACCATTTGTTCGGGTGAACCTTTGGTGGCGCCTTTTTTAGCGGCGGCTTCATCGAGTAATTCGTGGAGTACTTTTTGGTTGAAATCTTCCAATAAATTGAAACTTCCCCAACGGGTTTCCGAGGCGGGAATGGCATTGTTTTTCAACCAAGTACCGTTGGCGAATTGATAAAAATCGTCGCCGGGTTTTACGGTGGAATCGATGTAGGAAGGTTCAATGAATTTAACACCTTCGGGGAGTGACGTGCCTACTGTTTTGTTTTCGGGGGTGTTGGAACACGATGCCGCCAACAAAGCCAAGGCTGTACCGAGTAGTACATTTTTTTGTTTGATTGTCATTAGTTTAAAATGAGATTTGTTGAACCACAAAAATAGAATAAGTGTTTGGGTTTTATGGACTTCCTTTTTTATAGACTGTTAAAATTGGGTAAGGGCTGTTTTTTGAAGCTGAAGCAGGAAAGAGACGATGAGCCCCAGCCCCGATTGCAGCAGAAACACAAAAGGGAGTTTACAGGAACAGCGCGAAGAAACAGGGAATACCCCTTTTGTGTTGGCGCGTAAAGCGGGAAGCGTGCTGAGGAAAGATTCTTTGTTTCGCTGCCAAAAGAAAAACTAGAGGATGCTTACCCAACGTGTAATGCTCCGGAATATTGGCTTAACGCCTTTGAGTTTACAAGTTTCGGGGAGGTCGAAGACATCGTGGTAGAAGCCGGGGCCACCGTTGCTGTAAATGAAAAAGGCGGGCACCCCGAGGTCGCTAAAAGGGGCATGGTCGCTATTGTGGGAAGCGCCGCGTGGATTGACTTTTAATTTTTTATTGGTTTGTTGCAGTTGTTGGAAGCGGGTGGGCCAGGTATTGGCATTGACCACCGTAATGCCATTTTCGGCATTGCCCATGATGTCGATATTAATGAGGTGCTTGATGCGGTTTAAGGGCAGGAGTGGGTGTTGAACAAAATAATTGGAACCGAGTAGTCCGGCTTCTTCGCCACTGAAGAAGATGAAGGCGGTATTGTATTCCGGTTTATGTTTTTTGTAATACCGCATGAGTTCAAGCACGAAGGCGGTACCGCTGGCATTATCGGAAGCGCCGGCAAAACGGGCGTTGGGGCCCATCATGCCCAGGTGATCGTAATGGGCGCTGAAAACGATGAAACTATCGGGATTTTTGCCTGGAATATAGCCGGCTACATTGCGACAAACATAGTTTTGGTGAAATTCGTTTTGGTAATCGATCGCCACACTTTTTGCATTATCGAGTAGGCTATCGAAAATCCAAAGGGATGGGA
This sequence comes from Chitinophagaceae bacterium, assembly GCA_051006655.1. Classification (GTDB taxonomy): domain Bacteria; phylum Bacteroidota; class Bacteroidia; order Chitinophagales; family Chitinophagaceae; genus OLB11. The sequence goes on along the minus strand of JBPCSZ010000066.1, from coordinate 7,382 downwards.
GAGCGTCCACTTTCGTGCTTACGGTGTGGGTGAGTTTATTTGTTACGGTGAATAGTAATAATCGCGGTGGATTAGGATTGGCTTGCAGGGCCTTCATGACATTCTTTTTTTCACTGCGTGGCATGAAACGCAATACCAAGGCGGTATTGGCAGGAAAGCCCGGGTGATTGAAAAGTGATTTACGTTGGTTGGAGTCCGACGCATCGATGCTTATAATTTGCAGTGCATTGGCTTGAATAGCGGGCGAGGCGGCATCGATTAAAAAATCGTAACCGGGTTTTAATGTTTGTTGTTCGTAAGGAAAGTTAACGCGAAGGGCAATGGGTTTAGGTTGCCTATTGACCGAGAAAGAATACGCTTGGTAATAAGCATTGGAATCGTTGGCTAAAGGAAGCGGTTTTAGCTTCGCCTTTTCCATTTTTTCATACAAGAAGCGAGCGGCCCGATTAACGCCACCATCCACATAGCCACGTCCGTATAAACCGGGGGCGCATAGTGTATCTAGATGTTGGCGAATGCGATGCTTGAATTGTGCCTTCGATGACAGCGAAAACAGGCTGAGTAAACAGAGGACCGTCAGCTTACGCATGCATTAGAATTTAATAGGCACATTCAAATGATGCAATACGAAACTGAGTACATCGGCCCATTCATCGATTTGTTTGGCGGTGGGTTTCCCGGCACCGTGTCCGGCTTGGGTATCGATGCGAATCAGCATGGGGTTAACACCGTCGTTTTTTTCTTGTAGGGTGGCGGCAAATTTGAAGGAGTGGGCGGGTACTACACGGTCGTCGTGATCGGCGGTGGTAATGAGGGTAGCGGGGTAGCGGGTACCTTGTTTGATATTATGCAAGGGCGAATACTTAATTAAGTAATTGAAGGCTTCTTCGTTATCGCTGCTGCCGTATTCAACGGCCCAACCCCAACCCACGGTGAATTTGTGGTATCGAAGCATATCGAGTACGCCTACGCCGGGGAGGGCAACTTGGAACAAATCGGGGCGTTGGGTCATACAGGCACCTACTAAGAGTCCGCCATTACTACGCCCATGAATAGCCAATTTTTCTTTGCAGGTAATTTTTTCTTTGATAAGGAATTCGGCAGCACTAATAAAATCGTCGAAGACATTTTGTTTTTTATTGAGCATGCCGGCTTGGTGCCAGGCTTCGCCGAATTCACTGCCACCGCGCAAATTCACCACGGCGTAAATGCCGTTATGCATGGCGAATAAAGTGCTGGGAACACTGAAGGAAGGGGTGAGTGGGATGTTGAATCCGCCATAGCCGTATAGGAATACGGGGTTTTGTCCCGACTTCATATCCAGTCCTTTACGGTGATAAAGGAACATAGGCACTTTAGTACCATCTTTGGACGTGAACCATTTTTGTTCCACCACTAAATCGTCGAGGGGATTACTGAATTGGGGTTTAGTGTAAGGGCTTACTTTGCCGTCGGCTAAATCGTAACGGTAAATAGCGGTCGGACTATTAAACGAGGTGAAGGCAAAGAAGGTATGGGTGTCGTTGGCTGAGCCATCGAATCCGCCCACAGTGCCGATGCCGGGCAATTTAATATTCCGAATGAATTGGCCGGTGAGTTGATAGGCATTCACTTCCGATGCGGCGTTTTTCAAATAATGCACAATGAATTGGTTGCCAACGCGGTTAACGGATTCGAGTTTGTATTCTTTTTCGGGGAGAATGGTTTTCCAATTTTTGGGGTCGGGGTTATTGGGGTTTATAGCGACCAATTTATAATTAGGCGCTTGGTAATTGGTCATTACATAAGCCATATTATTAATAACGTCTACCACATCGTAATTGTGTTGATAGCCGGCGCAGAGCATTTTGAAATTTTGTTCTTGAACCGATTTGATTTGAATTTCGGCACCGTCGGTTCCTTCCGATAAATTCAAAACGAGCCATTGTTGGTCTTCGCTCAGGCGAACGCTTTTATAGCGCAGTGGGTTTTTGCGATCTTCATAAATGAGTTGGTCTTGATTTTGTGGGGTTCCTATTTTATGGAAGAAGATTTTTTGGTATTCGGTTTTGGCCGAATAGGCACTTGTGTTTTCAGCGGGTTTATCGTATCCGCTGTAATAGAAGCCGTCGTCGTTGCGCCAACTTATGCCCGAGAATTTAGAATAGCGAATGGTATCGCTCAGCATTTTTCCGGTGGCGGTTTCCATCACTAAAATATCTTGCCAATCGGAGCCGGCTTGGGAAACGGCGAAGGCGGTATAGGTTTGTTTTTTCGACAATTCCACACTACCGAGGGCGCTTGTGCCTTTTTCGTTGAGTGTATTGGGGTTAATTAAGACCTTGGGGGTGGCTTCAAGCCCTTGACGAATGTATAAAACGCTTTGATTTTGAAGTCCGTCGTTTTTATAGAATAGATAATAGGGGCCACGTTTAATGGGGGCAGATACTTTTTCGTAGTTCCAAAGCGTGCTTAATTGTGTTCGTATAAATTCGCGATAGGGGATTTGATTGAGGTAGAATTGGGTATATTCATTTTGTTTTTTTACCCATTCGGCGGTTTCGGGTGAGCGGTCATCTTCGAGCCAGCGGTAGGGATCGGGAACGGTTTGTCCGAAATAATTATCAGCAATCGAGTTTTGGGGGCTGGGGGGGAGCGGTGCTGTTCTCAAGGTCTTAGGTTGGGCTATTAAGTTAAATACGTTAAATATGGAGAGGAAAAGAATGGTTTGTTTCATGGTTTAAAATTCGGTTTAAAGGTAAAAACATAAACAGATGTTTAAAATTTTGTGGAAAAATTATTCTTTTTTGAATTAACATTTATTTATGGTATGCTAAAATTGATTAAATTGCGTGTTCAAACAAATTACGAACATGAGAAAAATTCTATTTTCTTCCTTGTTAATGTTGGTGTCTTTGTTGGTAAGCCATACCATGCAAGCGCAAACTTATTGTACCCCTACTTTTACGACCGGGTGTTATTTTGGCGGAAGTTCTACTTCGGGTGATCAAATTAATAATTTTTACACCACGGGTGGGGCAACTAATATCAGTAACTTGAATTCTGGTTGTGCCGGGGCAGGTGCTTTATCTTATACGTATTATTCGGCACTAACTTGTTCGCAAATTCAAGGGTTATCCATTACATTGAATATGCAATCGGGAGCTTCGTATTCGCAAGGATTTCGTGTTTGGATTGATTGGAATGCCGACGGCGACTTTGCCGATATAGGGGAAGATGTGTTTAATTCGCCTTCGTCAACGAATTTGAATACCACCACCATTACGGTGCCGGTAACGGCCACGGTGGGTATCACGCGTATGCGTGTTTTGTGTTTTTTTGCCGGAACACCATTAACCGGCGATTATTGTGCCACCAATGTTACGTATGGAGAATGTGAAGATTATAACTTCAATATTATTGGGGCTACGCCATGTACCGGTGCTCCTGTAGGCGGTACTGCATCGGCTTTACCGAACAATCCATGTCCGGGTACACAAATTGCCTTATCATTAACCGGTCAATCCAACTTAGCCGGTTTAACGTATCAGTGGTTAGAATCTACTTCGCCAACAGGCCCTTGGGCTCCAATTGCAGGGGCTACCACATTATCTTATTCGTATACACCACCTGCAGGTACTTCCTATTATCGTTGTGTAGTTACTTGTTCATCGCCCGGTGGTGGATTTGATACTTCTATTGTTTCTTCGGGTGTAACGGTTCAAACATGGTCGCCTACATCAAGTTGTTATTGTGTTTCTTCGGCCACATCGGCATTTTATGAAGAGATTACCAATGTTACAATGGGAACCTTGAATAATACGACGGATTGTTTGAATCCATTAACAGGTACACAAGGTGTAGGAACGGGTGTGGCGAAACAGTTCGCTAATTTTACCGCTACGGTACCGGCTCCTATTGTTTACATCGGTTTGTCGCAACCTTTTTCGGTGACTATTGGGAATTGTGATGGGTTTAGTTTGGGTTCAGGAACTAAAATTTACATTGATTACAACCATAATTCATCATTCAGTGACCCCGGAGAAGAAGTTTATTTCTCGGGTTTAACATCTACGGTTTCCGTGCCAGCTACAACGTTGACCGGTTCTTTTACACCACCGGCCACGGCTTTGCCTGGATTAACCCGTATGCGTGTGGTGAATCAGTATTTAGGTAATTCTACCGCAACCACTATTACGCCGTGTAATTCATATACTTATGGTGAAACCGAAGATTATTTAATCAATTTAATTCCACCTCAACCTTTCGATCCGGCCATTACGGCTATGACAGGTCCCGGTGGTAACTGTTACTCGGCTAACCAAGTTATTACCGCTCAGTTACGCAATTTTGGTTCTAATATGATTGATTTATCGATTAATCCTGTTACAGTTACCTTGGTTGTTAATGGGCCTAATGGACAAGTATTGTATAATTCTACGGCTTCAACCGGTTTCTTAAATCCGTATGGGGCATCTGCCGTAACGGTTCCTTTTATTGGGGTGAATATGTTTGCCGGTGGTACTTATACCATGAATACCTCGTTGGTTATTGCCGGTTTAACGAATGGTAATTTATTCAACGATTCTTTGCAGAATGCTTTAGTTCGTGTGAATTATCGTCCAACAGCCGGTGCACCTTATCAGTTGTGTCAGTTTGGTTCTATACCATTTGGACAAGGGATGACAGTAAGTGGTTGTTCTACTCCAATTCAAGATTCGGTGACCATCACATTCACGTTGGCCCCAACAACCACGCCTACGGCTACTAATCCCGCCGGTGCTGCTTTGTTTGCTTCGGCTACTTTACCCGCATTGCCTGTTGGTTCTACTATCGGTATATGTGAGTATAAAGTTACCAACTTAGCCACAACAGCCGGTGGATGGGCCAACGAAACGCGTTTCCCATTATTTTATGGACCTATGCCAGTTCAAGGTGCTAATGTATTGTATCCTTCTATTCAAGGTAATCCTGCAACAAGTACGGGGAATTATACATGGACGAATACGCCTTCGGCAGCTGTTATTGGTAATATTTATAATGTGGTAGGAAATGGGGGTACCCTCAACATGGGTTACCATAGCACATGGGGTGGTAATGCCACCACGAATGGGTATACCTTGAATGCAGGTGGAAATACCACTGTGGCTACCTTGAAAATTCGATACTCGTATGTACCTGCTAGCTTTGAGTGGTATTCAGCGCCATCGGGTGGGGTGAGTTTATATCCTTTCTCGCCATTTAATCCATTAATTACTACCGGTTCACCGTTAACGAATTCGAATGTGCCGGGAACGTATACGTTCTATGCTGCTTGTGTGGGTAGTTCGGGTTGTCGTGTACCGGTGAATTTGGTGATTAATCCGATTCCAACCGTTGTTCAAGATACTTTGTCGCTTTGTGAAAGTACCCCGGGTTCGAATAGTGCGATATTCGATTTGACTACGATGAATGCTTCGGTATCAAACAATGCCCCTGGTACTGTGGTAGAATACTATAATGATCCTTGGTTGTTTAGTTTAATTCCAACGCCAACCAACGATACCACGAATACGGCCTTTGTATATTCGAAAGTTTCGTTTGCATCGGGTTGTTTTGCATCCGATACGTTATTGTTGAAAGTTAATAGTCAACCTGATTTTCCAAGTTCAGTATTGCCACCCGGATTCGCTTGTTCGCCTGCCTCGATTGATGTGGCTACTTTGATTAATCCATTCAGTACTGTGCCTCCCGGAACCGACACCTTGTATTTTGAAAATCCGGCTTACACGATTCCACATCCGAATCCGCATAATATCACCACAGCCGATACCGTATATTTAGTTTTCCAAACTAGTAGTGTGCCGTCATGTTCCGATTCGGCTATTGCCTTTATTCAGGTAGTACCACCGAACAATTTCATTTCGGGACAAGATGTATCGTTCAATTACTCCATAGCCGGTAACCAAGGTTGTCAAAACATGGTGTTGGTGGATGGTAACAGTGATACGATGCGTTCTACGGTAGATTGTAAGCGTATTGCCGCGGTAACGGATATTCCGAACACGACCAGCTTAGGAACGGTTTCAATTTGCCAAGACATTGCGGCCAGTACACCAACACATAATGGTCAACCTTACTTGAACCGTGTGTATCAAATTACAGCCGCCACCAACGATACCGCCCAAGTGTGTTTGTATTATTTGAACGATGACTTCGATCAGTATAATGCCACCGCATTAACGAGTACGCCTTCATGGCCTTTATTGCCTACAAGTGCTATATCGCCTAATGTGGCCAATATTGCGGTTACCAAAGTAAGCAATGGTGATATCAATACACCGGGACATATTCCAACGGTTATACCAAGTAATTTAATTAATGCCAGTTACGATGCGGCTTCAACCGTATGGACGGTATGTTTCCCTGTGAATGGCTTCTCGTATTTCTATGTGCATGGCGCGAATGCCTTGGGTATTCCATTACCGGTAAGCTTATTGAGCTTTACAGGAAACAAAGCCGATGGTACAAGTGTCTTGAATTGGAGCACGGCTAATGAAATGAATAATAGTCACTTTGTGGTAGAACGCAGTGCTGATGGTACTCGTTTCAGTGCTGTTTCCGACAAGATTAACAGCAAAGCCTTGAATGGTAATAGCGCTAGCATTTTAGATTATGCCTTCACGGATGTTCGTCCAATGCCGGGCCATAACTACTATCGTTTACAACAAAACGATATTGATGGTCATGTAACGTACAGTCAAGTGGTGGATGTATTCTTTGGACAAGTAGGTACGGTGAAGTTATATCCAAATCCGGTGAGTACGTATTTGAACATTGAAGTGAATACGCCGAAATCAACCTTGGCTCGTGTACGCATTACCGATGCCGCCGGACGTACAGTACAAGTGAGCGATTTACAATTGAGTGCCGGTACTACCAAGACCCAAATTGACATGCAACAATTAGCAGACGGTGTTTACCGTGTTGCTTTGAGTGATGGCAATGGGTTAGAGTATAGCCAGTTGGTGCGCAAACACTAAACCGATTTCCAAGATTGAAAACAGAAGAAGACGTTGTTGAACACAACGTCTTTTTTTTTTGAACAGGATTGACAGAATTAACAAGATAGATTAACTGCTTCGCTGTTTTGCTCAAACTGTTTGCTGTTATGGAGCAGGATTGGCAGAATTAACAAGATAGATTAACTGCTTCTCTGTTTTGCTCAATCTGTTTGCTGTTTTGGGGCAGGATTAGCAGAATGGGCAGGATTGTTCATATTGCATTTGACATGACAAAAACATGCTTTACATTAAATTCTGTTAATTCTGTAAATCTTGTACATGTAAATTATCCTGTTAATTCTGTAAATCTTGTACATGTCAATCATCCTGTTAATTCTGTAAATCCTGTATATGTCAATC
>JBPCSZ010000065.1:0-23871 GCA_051006655.1 Chitinophagaceae bacterium | reverse complement strand
AACGTCGGTAATGGTAATGGTATAAGTACCTTTCGACAAATTAGCAATAGAGGCGGTGGTGGCAGTATATTCACTTGAACCGCTCCAAGCATAGGTAAATGGAGCAACGCCATTGGTAGATGAGGCTGTTGCAGTACCGGCTTGAACATTACATGACGTGGGTGTTGAAGAGGTACTTAATACTAAAGGATAAGACGTTGTTTTAAACGAAACAACATTCAAAGGCACAGGAATTTTACCACAACCGGAGGTATTCAAAATACCAATACTATCGATGGTTACGGTATTGGTACCAACATTCACCGTTGCACCGGTATTAAACGAACCAATACCATTTGCATCAACGCTTACTGTAGTTGTAGCGCTTTGGGTATTAGCCCCGGTTACCCGATAATAAATAGTATGCGTACCCTGGGGTAAAGCCGATGAATAAAAACTCACTGTAGATACAGCGGGCAAAACAGCATCAGTGGCTGTATTTAATGTAAAGTTGGTTTCATTTAATACGGTATTCGACGCAATAATAGCTTTCACCGGAATACGGGGAGAACTACAAGTACCTGAAACAGCATTTACATAAAATACAGAATCTTTGGTTAACGAAGGCGTGGTATACGAAGCCCCTTGAGCAACGTGTGGCGTTGAAGTAGCCGTAGCCCACCAACGAATGGTGCCGGTGGTAGCCGTTGCACTTAAGGTTACAGTACCGGGCGAACAAGTAGCCGAATTGGTGGCAGTCACAATATCACCACCCGATACATTCACTGTAGCTTGGTTCGATGTATTGGTATAACAACCACTGGTTACAATAACACGATAGTAAGCGGTTCCGGCTGTATCTACAGGAACCGTATAGGTTTTGCTATTGGCATCTTCAATATCAACAAAACCTGTTCCACTAGTACTTGAGGCTTGCCATTGATATGAATAAGTTCCGGTACCACCGGTAGGAGCAACCGACAAGGTAGTTGGCGTACTTGATTTAACACAAGTATTTGTATTATTTGCCGGATTCAATGTGCCTCCTAATGCCGTAGCAGTCACTGTGGTAATAGTAATAACTGGACTATATCCGAGAGACTCAACCCCAACTTCACTCACCATACAACGGAAACGGTGATTCGCCGTTGCGCCGGTAATGGTTAAAGCATCGTTTGTTGCTCCGCTATAGGTGGCATTGTTCGATATATTATTGTAAACCGTTCCACCATCGGTTGATAATTGCCATTGAAAACTTAAAGCGCCACCTATTGAGGCCTTAGCATCAACTTTCAAGAAGGCATTGCTTGAACCCGAAGCACAAATCACCGAGTTAGTAGCCGGGTCGATACTTACCGTAGGTGGGATATTAATAGCATTGGCGTTATAGGCAATAAAAGCCACATCGGAAATACCCGATGGCGATACTTCTAATTTTTTAATTTGATTATAGTTACTAGCATTGATGCCAAAATCGGATAAACGGAAGGCCACAAAACGAATATTACGCGTGGTATTATTCGTAGCGGCACCGGTATTAATGGAAGTTGGGAATGCGTTGGTATAAGGTATACTCGGCGTAACATTGAAAAGGTCTAAACGGTAAGTACCCAAGGAAGAAACGGTAGCAATACTAATTTGAACGGCATTACCTACAACATCACCATTGGCATCTTTAAACACAAAATTATCCGAGTTCGTATTGGATGGATCCGCAATTTGCGTAATCACTAAATCGGGTTCATTATCGGAGATGCGTGAAGAATCAATCGAACTGATATTAAAACTCAACATGGTATTGGTGGGTAAATTAGTATACCCGGTACCTAAATCCAATCCATTGATACCATCTGTCAATACATTCTCTAAACTCAAGGCCTTGATTTTCGAGTTACTCACGATGCCTAAAGCCGAGTTACCATCAATATTCGAGGCGGCTACAATAAATAAATTTTGTGGTACAGCCGGAACATTACCGGAAATCAAGGCAGGAAGGGCCTTATACTTTCCGGGAACAAAGTTTACCCCTTGCGATAACAAGGTAGTATCGTTTACGCCGGTGGAATACGTTACACCACTATATTGAAACGACAATAAATTGTGCGAATTGTTCGGGAAGATTTGACTGTTCGTGGTGGTATTGGTATTCCAATATCCTCCAAAATCAGTGGCAATGCCCGTTACCGTCGGGAAATTAAAATACGTAAACCCAACACGACTGGCATTGGTAAATCCGGTTTTAACTACTTCTACACTTCCGGTAGAACCAGCCGCAACAACCGCTGTAATGGTGGTACTGTTCACTACGGTAAACGACAGCGCCGAAGTGCCACCAAACCGAACATCGGTGATGTTCTCGAAATTAGTTCCGATGATTGTTACGCTTTCGTTGGCGTAAGAACAACTGGGCGCAAAGGATGTCACGGTGTGCTGCTGGGCTATTAGAGCGCTAGAACTCAATAAAACACACAACAAAACAATAATGCCAAACAGGCCCTTTTTTGAAATTGCTTTTATCATAAAAAATTTAATTTTTTAACATGGGTTAATCAAGTTTCCCCATGACAATCGTCAAATTTGGGGTGTTTCGTAGTATTTATTCTAAATTATTGTGTCATATTTTAACATAATCACATCAAAATGTATTTTTTTTACTCATTTTATACATAAAAAAAAACATAATATTTATCAATTTAAGTTATTTGAATTGATTTCGTCGGTTAAACCATTGTGCATTGCCAATAAAAAAAGCCCTGAATAGTCAGGGCTTTATAAACATTCAACTAAAAATTTAGAAACTCCATGCCAAACCTAAAGTCGGGAAAATAGGCAATTGATATTCGCGCGTGTTGCGAATACGATCGATATAGAAGATATTCTGCCGATTATATACATTACTTACACTCGCCGAAATCTCTAAATTGGAGAAAACCCCGGTGGCAATGCGCTTCTTAGCCGAAACATCCACCCGATGATAGGCCGATAAACGCCCCCCATTAATTTGATTGGCATACACAATATCTAAATTACCATTCTGGGTTAAATAATCGGTATTGATCCCATTGCTGAAATCCATGCGTTCAATAAACGATTGGGTTTGGGTAAATGGAAATGCGGACCCATAATTAAAGCGGACCGACAATTCCCAATCCGATTTCTTACCTGCCGTATAAGCCGCCAAAATATTGATGTTATGACGGCGGTCGAATGGTGTTGGATAGGTTTGACGACCATCGTTACGCGTAACATGACCATACGAATACACCCCCCAGAAATAATAACGCCCCTTGGCATATTTCCCAGTCAAATCGATTCCATAAGCCTTCCCCGTCTCAATCCCAAAATCAGGGTCGGTAGGAAATAATTTGTAGCGATTAATTTCAATCAACTGCGTAAAAATTTTAGCCCAAGGTTCAACCGTAAATTCTAAATTCTTCACATCGAATTCAGCCCCGGCCACTAAATGATACGATTTCTGTATATTATTATTGGCTGCCTTGCCATTGGGTTTGATAATTTCAAAATCGGGCGCCGTTAAAAAACCGGTGAAGAAATTCACAATGTCTTTATCCGATTTCGTTGAAATTAAATTCTGCGAATAAGTGCCCGCCGCCGCTTTGAAACGCAAATTCGAGGTCGCATTATACTTCATGGAAATACGCGGCTCTAAACGGGCCACCGGCAATGAGGCATAGTACTGAATACGTACACCCGGTTCAATTACCACCTTATTGCTGAAGCTTTTACGCAACTTAATGAAGGAACCCACCTGTGTGGTATAATCGTTTTGTTCTTGACGAATGCCAATGAAGTTGTAATACTGGTAAGCCGTTTTAAACCCCGTGAATTCAACCCCGTACGACAATTCACTGTGATTGGGCAAATAGGAAGTGACTTTAATGTTCGCATCAAAGCCATTAATTTGACTTTCACGCGGTTTATTATCGGCTTCCGATAAGCCAATTTTATAATCGGAAAAATATACCCCACCCGAAATCAAGGAATTCGCATTGGTTGGCGCAATCACAAAATTGGTACCACCGCCAAAGCTCTTCCAACTTAAATCGGAAACACCCGCATAATTCACCCGATCGTTGAAATTAAATCCAAACAAACTGAACTTACTGCCGGTATTCGCACTCAAATTAATTTTCGCATAGGCATCGGTAAACGTATAAGGTAACTTACTAGCATACGGTTCGCCTAAACCACCATATAAGGCCGCCGACGACGATTTTAAATAACTGTGCTTTATAGAAGCCAAATACGTAATGGCCACACTCGAATCGCCTTTCGGTTTCATCAATGGCCCTTCTAAAAAGGCCTTGGCCAAAATTGGATTCACCGCAATTTTACCACTGGTGCGTTTCTTATTCCCATCCTTAGTTACTACATTCACAATGGCCGAAGTTCTATCGCCATACTCAACCCCAAAACCACCACTCATCACATCGGCACTCCGAATGGCATCGGTTTCAAATACCGAATACAAACCAATGGAGTGAAACGGATTGTAAATGGTCATACCATCCAATAAAATTTTATTCTGAATGGGCGAACCCCCACGAATGTATAATTGTCCACCCTGGTCGCCCGTACTAATTACCCCCGGCATCACTTGTAAAAACTGGGCAATATCCGCTTCGCCCCCAATGGCCGGTAATAACTTCAATTCCTTGGGCGAAATGCGCGTCATACCCACCTTCGCTTCATAAATCTTCTCTTCTTTCTTGGCCGATACTTTCAATTCTTTCAAATCGCGCGACTTCTTCGATAAGTTGATTTTTATCGACTGAATATCATTATCGTCCAATACCGTCACCGTTTTTTCAACCGCATCGTAACCCAAGGAACTCACCACCACCGTATAAGTGCCCGCAGGTACTTTCGGAATGGTAAAGAACCCATTCATATCGGTATGCGAACCCATGGCCTTCCCTTTCACTTGAACCGTTACCCCAACCAAAGGCTCTCCATTTACTTGCTCGTAAACAAACCCTTTAATTTTTCCGTTCTGGGCCATAACCACTTGCACCCCTAAAACAAAAAATAAAAACAATATTACACGGCCTTTTCCCATAGCTTAAAATAAGGAATCAAAGATAACGGAATCTCCCTTAACCCGATTTCGTTAATTTTGCCGTTTACCGATACTTTTAAACCATGAAACCGAGTTTACCCCAAGGCACACGCGACTTCGCCCCCGATGTACTTCGCAAACGCCAATACATCTTCGCCACCATTCGCCACGAAATGGAACACTTCGGTTTTCAAGCCCTCGAAACACCGGCCTTCGAAAACATCGAAACCCTGATGGGAAAATACGGCGATGAAGGCGATAAACTCATTTTTAAAATCCTCAATAACGGACTCGATCGGGCCGAAAAACACGAACAAGCCCGCACCGATTTCGAAGACGTACTGCAAGGAAAAAACAAAAAAACACTCACCGAACGCGCCCTCAAATACGACCTCACCATCCCCTTCGCGCGTTTTGTAGCCATGAACCACGGACAAATCAATTTCCCGTTCAAGCGCTTTCAAATGCAACCCGTTTGGCGTGCCGACCGCCCGCAACGTGGCCGTTACCGCGAATTCTATCAGTGCGATGCCGATATTGTTGGAAGCCACTCCTTAATCAACGAAATTGAACTCATCGACCTCTATACCCGCGTTTTCGAAAAACTCGAAATCCCCGTACGCATTTGCCTTAACAACCGCAAAATTTTAAGCGGCTTAGCCGAATTATGCGGTGGTCAAGCCCAAATAAACATCATTACCGTAGCCATCGATAAACTCGATAAAATTGGTCTCGACAAAGTGCAAGCCGAATTGGAACAAAAAGGACTCGCACCCTTTGCCCTAGAAACCGTGATGCAATACCTCAACTTCGCGCAAGCCAATACCAACAACACAGAAACCCTGCAGACCTTAAAAAAATTCTTCGAACATTCTACCATCGGTATGCAAGGTGTACAAGAATTAGAATACCTGCTAGCCGCTTGTCCACAAGTAAGCATTGATGTTACCCTAGCCCGCGGACTCGATTATTACACCGGCTCTATTCTTGAAGTGAAACCCCTCGATATTGCCATGGGCAGTATTGGCGGCGGTGGCCGTTACGACGATTTAACCGGGCTCTTCGGCGTACCCAATATTCCGGGCGTGGGTATTTCGTTTGGGGTAGACCGCATTTACGATGTGATGGAAGAAAAAAACCTATTCCCACAATCGGTGCAAACTTCGAGCTTACAAGTGATGTTGGTGAATTTCGGCGATGCCTTTTTATTGCGCAACCGCGAAGTGCTCTCTTATTTACGCGACCGTGGCATTAGTGCTGAACTCTACCCCGATGCCGTGAAATTCGATAAGCAATTGAAATACGCCAATAAACGCGGCGTCGCTTACGTGGTACTCATTGGCGAAAACGAGCTCCAACAAAACTGCCTCACCATCAAAAATTTTCAAACCGGCGAACAAAGCAGTATGCCCCTCGAAAACCTCTTACACGTACTGAAATAAAAAAATTATTTAGGCACTTCTTCCAAAGTACAAGTACCACTCAAGGAACCCGACCATTGCTTTTGGTAAGTATCGCAAGCCGAAACTGCCTCCTTCTTTTTACTGTCCGAAATAGGATATTCTACCGTTCCTGAAGTAGCCGTGCAAACACATTTATAATTCTTCTTGCACGAAGAGGCTCCCAAACACAAGAGTAAACCCAACAAAACAGCGCATGGTTTCATAACACGAATATAGTGTTTTTGCTTCGATGCCATAACATCGAAAGGAAGAATATTGAAAATTGGCTAACTTGCATCATCCATGTCTAAACCACTCACCCATCAAAATCCGTGGCTTTACCCCTGGCAGGTACTACACTTTTTGTACGCCGCTACCTGCTTTGTTGTCATGCTCATTGTATTCTACCCATGGGTTTGGCTCATTGGTTTGCTCCCCGAAAAAAAAGCCACCCCCATCATGTTCTATTTCATGAATGCCATCACCCCCGTATGGATGGTGCTCAGTGGCATTTTTCCGCGTCGCCACAACACCCAACATGTTTCGCCCCATCGGCAATACATCATCACCCCCAATCATCAAAGTTATTTCGATGCCGCTCAAGTATATCGCACCATCAATCGCCCCTTTAAATCGTTGGGGAAAACCGATTTATTAAAGGTGCCTTTGTATGGACTCATGTATAAACTCACCGTGATTCCTGTAGACCGCAGTAATGCCCAAGCCCGCGCCACCAGCGTGCGCCGCATGAAACAACATATCGACCGCGGTTACTCACTCCTCTTATTTCCCGAAGGCACTTTCCCCGATACAGCCCAAGCCGATTTACTGCGTTTCCAACCCGGCGCCTTTTCCTTAGCCATCCAATACCAAGTGCCCGTACTCCCCGTACTCTTCCCCCAATGCGCTTTCCGCATGCACCCCAAACAATTTTGGCGTACCACCCCGGGCATCACTCGCACCTTGTTTTTACCGCCTATCGAAACCGCCGGACTCGCCAAGGAACATACCGCCGCCCTCACCCATTATACCGCGCAGTATATGCAAGCCTGCTTGAACGAATACCGCGAAAACGGACATCAACAACTCTCCCATTTTGCCGAACATTGGCGTCACAAACATCCCTTGGAATTATGAAATACGCCGATGTAATTTTACCCCTCGCCATCCCGCAAACCTTCACCTATGGCATCCCCCTCGAATGGCAAGCCCTCATTCGTGTAGGGCAACGCGTTGAAGTGCCTTTCGGAACCCGCAAACGCTATAGCGCCTTGGTTAAAAAATTACACAACCAAGCCCCCGAAGCTTACCAAGTTAAACCCATCAAACTCATCCTCGATACCGAGCCCATCGTAACCGAAGCCCAATTGCAATTTTGGGATTGGCTATCGCAATACTATGCCTGCTCACTCGGCGAAGTGATGGATGCCGCCCTCCCCGCCCACCTGAAATTGGTGAGCGAAACCTGCGTCACCCTCAACCCCGATACCGACGATATCGATCCCACCACCCTCAGCGACAACGAGTATTTGGTTTGGGAAGCCCTGCGTCTTCACCACGAAAAAAATACGGAATAATTTTTGGGGCTGTCTGCACCTTAAGCCCTTCAACTACTATCGGGCTGCTCCGGGCTCCGCTCCGCTTCGGCCCGCTTTCGCTCTCGTCTGCCCGAGGCAGACTTCCGCTTCAGCGGTCTTCCCCTGCACATCCCGCAGCCCCTCAACGAAGGAACATTCATCATCGAAACCAACTAAGGCGCAAGGTCTGTTTCATCAGGTATCACCGTCATATTGGTATCTGTAACCATCATCCTTTCTTTCAACATCGGCATCAACCAACCCGAATCGCCTTTAATCATCTCTTGCTCCAACAAATTCATCCACTGATTTTCTTTATACCGCAAAACCAAATTCACCTTCTCCAATTGGTAATTCGTCAATTGCATTTTCTTGTCGCGAGTGAATGATTCACTTAACGTATCTTGCCATAACAACAAATCAATAGTTCCCTTTTCATCGGTCCAACTCACCTTCTTTTTCAACACAATCAATCCTTGATCACTAAACTCGTTTTGAATATACCGATTCGCATTCAATGTAAATTGTTTCTGTTCGTACAACTGTACTACAAAATAAAAACCGGGCAAGGTAAATAATAAAACCACCAAGCCTATTCCCCAACGAACCACCGCTTGCAATTTCATTTTATTAATACGCATGGCCGGATATTCCATCCACCGTACCACCAATAAGGTAGCCAAAGCAATAAAAACACAATTGATACCAAATAAATACAACGCACCACCACAATAGGCCCATTGCTGTGTGGCCAAACCATAACCTGCCGTACACAAGGGGGGCATCAATGCCGTGGCAATGGCAACACCGGGAATTGGATTCCCCTTCTCCACACGTGTTAAGGCAATAGCCCCAACCAAACCACCAATAAATGCAATAAACACATCGTACAAATTAGGCGAGGTTCTAGCCAATAATTCCGAATCAGCGTCTTTGAATGGACTCACCAAAAAATAAAGGGTCGACACCGCTAAACTCAACAAAGTAGCCCCCAATAAATTTTTAAACGCCCTACGTAATAACGTAAAATCGTACATGGCCAACGCAAAGCCTATACCAACAATAGGCCCCATCAATGGCGATATCAACATGGCCCCAATAATCACCGCCGTTGAATTCACATTCAAACCAATAGAGGCAATTAAAATGGCACAAGCCAAAATCCAACGATTCGCACCTTTAAAATGAATCATCAAATTCACTTGTTCCATCACCCGCTCCGGCGAATCGGCACCTTCTTGTAAGGCCTGCAACGAAAACCATCTTTTTATCATATATGTCCAATTTTACGTATACCCCATTTAATTTACCGGGTCTACATCAATACTAATATACACTTGCTTGAATTTCTTTTCTGCCGTCAACAAACTCGCCATCGCTTGCAAGGCTTTTTTTATGGCACCCGTTTGCCTACTGTTCCGATGAATTTTAAACATCACCACTTGTAAAAAATAATTCCGAATGCGGGCTACGCCGGGTTCCGCCGGACCAAACAAGGCTACCTCGGGCCATTGCGGTAAACGTTCCACAAAGGTCTTCGCCGCTTCGGCCAATACTTCCGGTTTTTTATGCCGAAACGTAAACCGAATTAAGCGCATATACGGCGGATATTGAAACAATTCCCGCAAGGGTAATTCCGCCGAATAAAACCCACGATAATCATGATGCAAAACCCAATGCAATACCGGATGATCAATACGATACGCTTGAATTAATACCTTACCCGGAATATCTTTTCGGCCTGCCCTTCCTGCCACTTGTTCCAATAACTGAAACACACGTTCATTCACCCTAAAATCGGGTGAGGCCAATAAACCATCGGCACTCAATACGCCTACTACACTCACCCGTTCAAAATCCAAACCCTTCACCACCATTTGCGTGCCCACCATTATATCAATACGCCCCTTCTCGAAATCTTTAATGATGTCTTGATACTTGTTTTTATTCCGCAAAGTATCGCCGTCAAAACGTTGTACCCTGGCCTTCGGGAAAAGGGCTTGTATATCGTCTTCAATTTTTTCGGTACCAAAACTTTTGGCAATAATGCGGTTGCCGCCACAAGCCGGACAAATACGCACAATGGGGGAGCGACTGCCACAATAATGGCAATGCAATTGATCGGTGCTTTTATGGTACGTCAACGATACATCGCAGTTTCTACACTGCGGCACCCAACCACACGACGTACATATACTAAACGGCGAATAACCCCGCCGATTTTGAAATAAAATAATTTGTTGTTTCTTGGAAAGGGCATCGGCCATGGCATCCAACAAGGCTTGCGAAAAATGGCCGCGGACTTGTTTTTCCAAGGTGGCCATTTTCATATCCACAATATGCACCGCCGGCAAATTCGCTTGACCAAAGCGCCTATTCAATTGCACCAAATGATATTTACCGTGTTCACAATTAAATAGGCTTTCTACCGAAGGGGTGGCACTGCCCAAAATTATATGGGCCTTATGCTGATGCGCCAACATCACCGCCGCATCGCGGGCATGATAACGCGGAGCCGGATCGTTTTGTTTGTACGAGCTATCATGTTCTTCGTCTACAATCACTAAGCCTAAATTGGCAAAGGGCAAGAACAAAGCCGAACGCGCGCCCACCACCACCGAGAGTTCCCCTTTCGAAATTTTATTCCAAACCTCAACGCGTTCGTTCTGGTTGAAGCGCGAATGATACACGCCAACCCCATCGCCCAAATAGGCCCGTAACTTCCGAACGAGTTGCGCGGTTAAGGCAATTTCGGGAACCAAGAACAACACTTGTTTTCCTTGCGCCCGCGCGGCTTCAATGCATTGCACATACACATGGGTTTTCCCACTGCCGGTAATGCCTTGTAACAAAACAGGCTTTTGTTGGTCGAAGCCCAATTGCACCGATTCGTAAGCAAGGTGTTGTTCGGCACTTAATATATTTTCCAAGCGTTCCCCTCGGTACACATAATCGAGTCGATCCACATCCACTTTGGCCGTGGTAAAAATTCCTTTTTCGCACATGGCCGTTAAAATGGCGGCCGATACGCCTGCCCGCTCCAACAATTGTTTCTGAAAAATAGCCGCTTCAGTTTTTTCCAAATACAAAAACGTAGTGAGCAAGGCCAACTGCTTCGGGGCACGTTCTAATTCTTGGAACAATTGTTGCAAGGCCGCTTCAGGCCGATACGTTTCCGATAAAAAAATCACCTTTTCTTGTTTCGGTTTATAGGCATCTTGCATGTTTTCATGCACCGAAACAAGGCCCTTCTCAATCATTTGCTGCACCACCTGCCACGCCGAACCGTGTTGCACGATGCGGATAATATCGTCGAGGGTAAGGGCTTGCGGATTCAAAAGGATACTTTTTTGCCTTGCTAAGGTAAGCCTTCCACATCAAGGCCTTACGCTTGTGGATTACTTTTTATTGAACCGTACCCAAGCGGACTTAATTTTCCAAAAAATATACAGCCATGCGCCCATCCTTCGATGCCATGAAAACAGAAGCCCTTGCCATTTTAGATCAACGTTGGGGGCAAGCCGTCATTGCATTCGCCCTCATTGCCATTCTGCAATTACTGTTGGGCTCAAACAAATTCTTGAGTTTGCTCAACATTTTATTGTCGGGGGCTTTTAGTTTAGGACTCTCTTATTTTTTTCTCCGATTATCGCGTCAACAAGCCCCATTAGAAGCTTCCGATGTTTTCAGTGGGTTCAAACGCTACGGCGACGCCTTGTTTGCCGGCGTATTAATTGGGGCCATTGTTTTATTGGGCGTGGTGCTTTTAATAGTACCGGGAATTATTGCCGCCTTGGCTTTATCGCAAACTTATAATATCATGAACGACAATCCGAACATGTCTGTTCCCGATGCCTTGCGTAAAAGTCACGAACTCATGAAAGGCCACCGCACCGATTATTTCTTGTTCAATTTAAGTTTCATTGGTTGGGCTTTATTATGCATCTTAACCCTCGGCTTAGGCTTCCTCATTTTAGGCCCTTATATTTCTACTTCGAATGCCGTGTATTACAACTATTTAATAGCCCAAAACAAGTCTACCGAGAATACAACGGAAACCGATACGCCAAACTCTTCGTCCGACTTCGACCAACAATTCAAAGACATTACAGCGCCTTACCGCAACGAAGCTGAATAAATGGAGTTCGAAATACTGCGTCAACAATTCATAGCCACCGGTATCATCGAATGGTTGGCCTTTGGGTTGGGTATAGCGCAAGTGGTATTGGCCTGGCAAAATCAACGCGCTAATTTTTATGTCGGTTTATTGAGCGTTAGTTTATACACGTATGTATTTGCTTACAGCGGACTTTACGCAGAATCGGCACTCAATGCCTATTACGCCATCATCAGTGTTTGGGGTATTCTACAATGGCAACAAAAAAAGAATGAATCTCCCAAGCCCATTACGTATTGCTCGAAAATAGAAATACGCCAAAGCCTATTGGGTGGCACCTTAGCCATCATTATTTTGTATGGCATACTGCATCAATTCACCAACAGCAATGTACCCTTCCTTGATGCCTTGGTAAGTGGCTTAGCTTGGGTGGGGGCCTATTTATTGGTTCAACGAAAAATAGAAAATTGGCTGTGGTTGACAGCTTCCAATTTATTGGCCATTCCATTGCAATTGTATAAGGGCATGCCTTTAACCGCCACCCTCACCATCATCTATTTGGTATTGGGACTTTTAGGTTATCACCGATGGAAACATGAAAGCCAAAGGCAAACAAACTAACGTATACCTTCTATGGTTAAACCTACGAACGCTTAATTAAGGTATAAATTCCACAACCAAACGTACACCCCGCATTGGTTTGAATCACCTCTTCCGTTAACACAATATCCTCGAAAAAATCACCCCGATTATCTACATACGAAAACGCTTGTATCGTAAAATCTTCTTGCAATAATTGTTGTAAATACGCCAAAGAAAAAATACGATGGGCATTGAACTCAATTCGCTGCGGACCAATAGGCACCGAAAAATAAAATGTACCGCCGGGTTTCAATATGGCGGCAATATTTTTAATGGCCTTTACATGTCCCCAATAATCAATTGGATCGTTATAACGCCCCAAGCCAAAATGTTCAATCACATTCAACGAAGAAACCGAATCGCAATAATGAATTAAATCGGGAGGCAATTGCATTAAGTCGGCTTGGCGAAAACTGATATTCCCCACCTGACTATTAATTGGTCGAATATCAATCAACTCAATGGGACGAAACGAAGCCACATGCGCCACAAAACCATCCACCCTCGAACCAATATCTAAATGCTTCACCGGATTCGCTTTGTAAATCAATTTCGCCACCTGTAAATCCTGATGAAAATAATGCCCACGCATGGTGCCACCTTGTGCTTTACGATTATTATATATTGGCCACATTTTCCCAAACGGGAACGCCGTATCCTCGCCTTGTTGTTGCTTCAGTTGCGCTAAATCGTTTTCAAACCAAGCCGGTGCCGGATTCCCCTTCAAGGCTTGTTTCATTTCATCGAGATGTATACCGTAATGAAGGAGTTTCTTCTTTATTTTTTTAAACATATTATTTCCGTCGATTAATAAATTCATTCAAAGCCGTTGCGCCTAAGGGCGACAAAAATAAGGCCGCATGCGGTGCCCCCGGAATTTCTAAAACTTCAACAGCCACATTGGGATTTTCTTGCACCATATTTTGTTTGAACGTAGGCCACGAATACATCTGAATGGGCGTATCGCCCATGCCTTGTACCAATAAAATATCCGATAATTGGCCTTGTGTAAAATGCAATAAGGAACGCTCGAAATATGCTTGTGGATTAATAAGGGTAGAACCATAAGTGGCCGCCAATAAATTACAGGTAATACCCGGCGGAATTTGTCCATTCTCTTCCAAGCCACACCGATAAACCAAATTCAAAGGCCCCGGCGCATTGGCAATCACCCCATCGGTGGCATGCATCGTATTTAAGCGGGTTACAATATACCCACCCTGCGAATGACCACCCAAAAACACCTTATTGATTTGAATGCCCAATTCCTCCGCACACCTATTTTTCACCCACAACAAAGCGGCTTCCGCTTGCTTCACATTATCACCCATCAATAAATTTTCTTCCGGGTAGGCCACACTCACCAACATCATATTCGGCTGATTTAAAATGCCCTTAAACCCATCTAAGGTATTTTGAGCCGCAGCTACAATTAAACTATCATACATCACGGTACCATGATACACCACCATAACATCCATAATCACCCCGTCAGGCTTGTCGATTACTACATCCACCGAAGTGCCTTGGTATTGAATACGGCGGACTTCTTGCCGCGAAGCATTACCCCATAAATTGGGGGCTGGCGACTTAGGTTGACAAGCCACCCAAAACAAACTGATCAAACCCAATATGGAGTAAAAAATACGCATAGCCACGTGGACGAAATTAATGCAGAATAGTTTAAACTATGGATGATCTCTATCATGATTCAAACCGCATCGTGTATATTTGTTCGTATGAAAAAAATAGTCCTCTTCGTTGCCTTACTCATTGTGGGATTACAAGCTGTGGTTCAAGCCGCCCCAGGCGATACCACGCGCGTTCCCGTTCACCTTTACGATTCATTGACCTATTACGGCTCTTTCAACCGTAAAGCCCTCTTACCCACCGATACCACCAAAACCTATCGCCGTATTTATTTCCTCTATACCATCGGGAAATACCAATGCGCCCCGGGTACGCAATACTGCGGTTCGTGGGATTATAGTCTCGATTTTGTAGCCCGACCCATTATGCTCAACGGCGGAAACGACCTTTATGAAATTGCCCGTGGCATTACTCCCTATGCCACGTTTGGTACTTATTTTCCGTGGAATTGGGAACATACCTATTACCTCGATGTAACCGACTTCGCCCCAATTCTGCGCGATAGTTTGGAAATACAAGCCAAGTACAGCGGCTATTCCGGTGGCTTCACCCTCAAAACCGAATTGATGTTTATTGAAGGTACCCCCGAACGTAAAGCCCTGAGCGTACATAAAGTACAACGCGGGTATTACAATTTCGGCGGTGCTACTTCCATCGAAGCCAACTTGATTCCCGATACTACCCAAATTGAACTTCCCGCCGTTCAAGCCGATATGTTAATCAATATCACCGGGCACGGCTCCGACGATAATGGCTGTTCGGAATTTTGCAAAAAATACTATACCCTTAAACTTAACGGCGATACCATTGCCCAGCGCGATGTTTGGCGCCTGTGCGGCTTCTGCGATATTCAAGCCCAAACGGGTACATGGCCCTACGACCGCGCCAATTGGTGCCCCGGCGAGAAAGTTCCCGCCCACCGTTATCACCTCAATGGCATCACTCCAGGCACCCCCTTTGTGGTTGATATGGATATGGAAAATTATACCTCACCCAATGGCGGAGCTGGTTATTCAATTTCTTCCTACGTTGTTGGCTACGGCCCCTCCTCCTTCACCATCGATGCCATGGTGGAAGATATTATCAGTCCAAGCACCAAATCCGACTATAAAAAATTCAATGGTAATTGCAGTCAACCCATGATTCAAATCAAAAACGGCGGCACCACCAACTTGAATAACCTCACCATTCGTTATGGTATTTATCCTTACCCGGCTATGACCTACACTTGGACAGGCAACCTTAAATTCTTAGAAGATGCCGTTGTTACCTTACCGGCTATTCCGTGGGGCAACATGTTGGCCGATAGCTCTCGCTTTTTTGCTTTTGTTGAAAATCCCAATGGACAAGCCGATCAGTATGCCTTGAACGATACCGCTTTTAGTATGTACCGCAAAGTGCCCACCTTGCCCGGTAATTTGGTGATTCGTTTATCAACCAACAATACCGCTGTTACTTCGGGTGGACCTTACAACGAAACCTCTTGGCGCTTGTTCGACCAAAACAATAATTTGGTGAAAGAACGCATCAACAATGCCAATAGCACCGTTTACCTCGATACCCTCGCCCTTACGCCCGGTTGCTATAAATTTTCTGTAGCCGATTCCGGTTGGATGGATGGTTTTAATTTCTGGTACTATGCCTATTATCCCACCAGTCCGGGAAATGGCTCCATTACCTTGCGCAATGCCGCCAATGGTGCACCATTAGGCCCCACCGCCACACGCTTCAACGAGAAAGCTTATAATGGCGATTTCGGTTCAGGCTTCGATTATTATTTCAAAGTTGATTTCCCAACCCTCATCACCCCCGAAAATGAACTTCAACCCGCCGATGTGTATCCCAACCCCGCCAATAAAGAACTTTTTGTAGATGTTCCTGCCGCCTCGAAAGTGCAATTATTGAACTTGCAAGGGCGTTTATTACACGAGGAAATCACCCAAGGCGCGGCAGGCATTCGCTTCAGCACCGAAAATTATCCCGCCGGTTTATACCTCATTCGCGTTCATACCGGCAAACAAGTGGAAACCCGCAAAGTGACCTTAATACATTAAAAAAATCCAATATATAAGGATTTTTTTGTAAAATATGCGCATTAAAATTGGAGAATCCGCAAAATGCTCCTACTTTTGCACTTCGAAAAAAGAAACCATAATACTTTAAAGATGTCAGTATTAACTAAAGAACGCAAACAAGAATTGTTCACCACATTTGGTGGCAATGCCGCTAACACCGGTTCTACCGAAGCACAAATTGCTATGCTCACCGAGCGTATCAAGCACATTTCGGGCCATATGCAAAAAAACAAGAAGGATTTCAGCACAAACCGTGGTTTAATTAAACTGGTTGGTCAACGCAAGAGCCTCTTAACGTACCTCTCCAAAACCGATTTGGAAGGCTACCGTAAATTGCTGGTAACCCTTGGTTTAAGAAAATAACAACGCATTCCCAACAGCCGTTGGGAATTGCTGTTTTAGGGGCTTTCGTTGAATGTATACGTATCCCCTATTTTCATCCAACAAAAACGATTGTATTTTAGGAGGACAACAGGCTAGTGCTGTTGTTTTCCGTGTTTATATTCACCTTCATTTCAAACACTATGTTCCAATTACATACCAAAACCTTCAATTTAGGCGACGGTCGCGAAATCACCATCGAAACCGGGAAATTAGCCCGCCAAGCCGATGGTTCCGCCCTCGTACGCATGGGTAAATGCGCCATCTTAGCTACTGTAGTAGCCAATAAAGAACCAAAACCCGGACAATCATTCTTCCCATTATCGGTCGATTATCAAGAGAAGTTTGCCGCTGCCGGTCGTATTCCCGGTTCCTTCTTCAAACGCGAAGGCCGCTTGAGCGATTACGAAATTTTGATTTCACGCCTCATCGACCGCGCATTACGTCCATTATTCCCCGACGATTATTTGTGCGATGTACAAGTATTAGTTACCCTCGTATCGTCGGACCCCGAAATTATGCCCGATGCACTCGCTTGCTTAGCCGCATCCGCTGCCTTGGCTGTTTCAGACGTGCCTATCACCGAAATCATTTCGGAAGTACGTGTATCACGCATCAACGGCGAATACATCATTAACCCTACCCGCACGCAAATGAAAGAATCCGATATGGATTTCATCATTGCCGCTACCGATAAGAATATTATGATGGTAGAAGGGGAAAGTAAAGAGTGCAGTGAAGAAGACTTGGTTCAAGCCATTGAAAAAGGACACGAAGCCATTAAAATTCAAGTACAAGCCCAAAAAGAATTGTGGGAAATGGTAGGTTCGCCGGCTAAACGCAGCTATACCGCCCCTTACCGCAACGAAGAATTGTACGAAAAAATCAAAGCCTTCGCTACCGAAAAAATTTATACCGTAGCCAAATCGGCTTCTGCTAAACACGAACGTGGCGATGCTTTAAAACAAATTGGCAAAGACACCGTAGAACACCTCGGTGAATTGAGCGACGAAGATGCCGCCTTAGTTGGTTACTATTTCCACAAGTTGGAAAAAGAAGTCATCCGCAACATGATGCTCGATGAACACGTACGCTTAGATGGTCGTACACCGGCTGTTGTTCGTCCATTGGCTATGGAGGTCGATTACTTACCTTCTCCACACGGAACATCCTTGTTCACGCGTGGTGAAACCCAATCGTTGAGCACCGTAACCCTTGGTACCCCCGACGACGAAAAAATGATTGAAGACGCTGAAACCAGCGAATACAGCAGTTTCTACTTGCATTACAACTTCCCACCATTCTCTACCGGCGAAATCAAGCCAATGCGTGGACCGGGTCGTCGTGAAGTTGGACACGGAAACTTGGCACAACGTTCTTTGAAACAAATCATTCCCGCCAAAGAAAAGTTCCCTTATACCATCCGTATCATTTCCGATATCTTGGAAAGTAATGGTTCTTCCTCGATGGCTACCGTTTGCGCCGGTTCATTGGCCTTATACGATGCCGGTGTTCCCGTACAAAAACATGTATCGGGTGTGGCTATGGGCTTAATCTCGCGCCCTACCGATGGCAAGTGGGTGGTACTCACCGATATCCTTGGCGATGAAGATCACCTCGGTGATATGGACTTTAAAGTAACCGGAACCCGCGATGGTATTTGCGGTATCCAAATGGATATTAAAGTAGACGGACTTAGCATGGACGTAATGCGCAAGGCCTTGGCCCAAGCGCGCGATGGCCGTATGCACATCTTAGATGCGATGTACGAATGCATGCCAACTCACCGTGCCGACTTGAAACCGCACGCCCCTCGCATGGAGTTCTTGGTGATTGATAAAGAATTCATTGGTGCTGTTATTGGACCCGGTGGTAAAATTATTCAAGAAATTCAACGCGAAACCGGTACTACCATCAGCATTGAAGAAGTAGGCAATGAAGGCCACGTAAGCATCTTCTCGAAAGAGAAAGCCGGCTTAGACAAAGCCCTTCAGTGGATCAAAGGCATCGTAGTGGTACCTGTGGTTGGCGAAACTTACGATTCTGTGGTGAAATCGGTAATGCCTTATGGTGCCTTCGTGGAATTCCTCCCCGGCAAGCAAGGTTTATTGCACATCTCCGAAGTCGATTGGAAGCGCCTCGATTCCTTACAAGGTATTTTAACCGAAGGCGATACCGTGAAAGTAAAACTCATGGGTACCGACCCCAAAACCGGCAAATACAAATTCTCGCGCAAAGTGCTTTTGCCTAAACCCGAAGGCCACCAAGAACGCGAACGCCGCAACGACGAACAAGCGTAAATCAACACGAAAACAAAATGCCCCGATAAAAAATCGGGGTTTTTTTATAAAACTCCTACTCTTACTCCTACCCCTACTCATTCTTAGCTACTCATTCTCCTTATCATTCTTTAAACATCATTCCTATTTTTTGAAGCGCATCGGCATCACTTTATTCATCACCCGTCGTGCTGTTCGCTGCAAGCCCCGGGTATCTTCATTACACTTATAATCATACATTCAATTATCCGGGGGCTTTTCGCTGCCATCACGGCTATTTTTTCATCGTTCGATTCTTTCTGCATCAGGCAGATCAGCTTTTTTTTGTCTGAACTATGATGCTCATGATTTTACGATAATAAGATGCTAGCCGTGGGCTGTTCGAGATTCCGTACGAACGGAACAGGTTATTAGGCTTGCCGCATCTCGAACAATAAATAAAAAAATATGTTCACAGAACAGGGCATTGATTTACCGCACTATAATTTCCTAAAATCCTATAATGCTATAATCCTAGTTCAGATAAATGAAACAGAAACAGCCGTTTAGAATGAATAGGAGTAGGAGAAAGATAATGAATGTTTACTCCAGCTAAGCATCCTATTATCCTTACATCCTATTCATCCTAATTCAGACAAAAGAACAGCCTAATGAAAGTTCCGGACGATGAAAAATAGCCGCGATTGGAACAAGCTGCCGTGCAG
Source organism: Chitinophagaceae bacterium (assembly GCA_051006655.1). GTDB lineage: Bacteria > Bacteroidota > Bacteroidia > Chitinophagales > Chitinophagaceae > OLB11. The sequence continues at coordinate 3,945 of JBPCSZ010000065.1, read as the reverse complement.
CGTGGAAAGCGCGACGACTGCTGAAGAAAGTTCCCCCCGATGCGCTTCAAAAAAGAAACCCATACAAAACGGCGTTGGGGCGCGTAACTTCGTGCTTCGTTTATGGGACAGAATTATACGATGGTGGCCAAAACCTTATTTGGATTGGAAGACGTTTTGGCCGAGGAATTGCACCAATTGGGGGCGCTCAAAATTGTGAAAGGCGTGCGCAATGTGCAGTTTGAAGGCGATGACGGGTTTATGTATAAAGCTAACCTCGGACTCAGTACGGCGATTCGGATTTTGAAACCGATTTACAGTTTTGAAGTGCGCGATGAAAACGATTTTTATAAGAAGATTTATAAATTCAATTGGGCCGGCGTGATGAGCGCCAACGATACCTTGTCGATTAACGCCACGGTGCATTCCGACCGCTTTACCCACTCGCATTATATTGCGTTGAAATGTAAGGATGCCATTGTGGATCGGTTTCGCGATGACGGCGGCAAACGCCCGAATGTGGATACAGAAAACCCTACGATTGCCCTGCAAGTGCATATTGCCCAACATGTGGTGACCGTGTCGCTCGATACCTCGGGCGATTCCTTGCACTTACGCGGATACCGTACACAAACCAATGAAGCGCCCATTAATGAAGTGCTTGCCGCCGGACTCTTACGTTTAGCGGGTTGGCAAGGCCAATGCGATTTGCTCGACCCGATGTGTGGTAGTGGCACCCTCTTGATTGAAGCCGCTATGATGGCCTGTAAAATTCCACCGAACATCCACCGAAAATCGTTTGGGTTCCAACGCTGGTCTACCTACGATGAAGCTTTGTTCGATAAGATTCGCGACGTATTGTTGAGCAAAACACGCGAGTTTCATCATACCCTACAAGGCTTCGATATTTCGATGGCCTCGGTGCGTAAAGCCCAACAGAATATTCAAAATGCAGGCTTGGAAGAATATATCCAAATTCGCTTGCAGAATTTCTTTAAATCGAAAAAAGAGAAAGAAAGTCCCTTGATGTTGGTGTTTAATCCACCCTACGACGAACGAATTAGTGTACAAACCGAACAGTTTTACAAACAAATTGGCGATACCTTGAAACAACATTATCCCGGAACAAAAGCCTGGATGATTACAGGGAATTTAGAAGCCTTGAATTTTGTGGGATTGCGTACCTCGAGGAAAATTAAATTGTACAACGGCAATTTAGAAGCCCGTTTGGTGATGTACGAAATGTATGAAGGCACCCGGAAAATGAAACATCAAAGCGAGGACAAATAAGCTTGCGCTTTTTCATAATCGGCTTGTGTATCGATGGCAATTCCGAAGGGTTCGGTTTCAGCTAAATAGATATTCATATTGAGTTCCAGCATGCGTAAGTTCTCGAGTTTCTCGGTGCGCTCTAACATGCCCGGTGCGGTGGATGCGAGTTTCAACAAGGCCTCTCTTCGATAACCATACACCCCAATATGTTTGTAATGCGCGGTATCGGCTTGTGCTTCGCGCACATACGGAATGGGCGAACGCGAAAAGAATAAGGCCTTGCCTTGTTCGTTACACACCACTTTGACGGCGTTGGGATTCTGTAATTCTTCGGTGGTATAAATCCTTGTTTTTAAGGAAGTAATATCGGCATCGGGGTGCTGAAATAAATCAATCACTTGTTGCAAGGCTTCTTTACGCATGAAGGGTTCATCGCCTTGAATATTGATGATGATATCGGCATCAAGTTGTTGTGTGGCTTCGGCAATACGGTCGGTACCGCTTTCGTGGTTCGGATTGCTCATGAGAGCGTTCCCACCCATGCTTGTTATTTCTTGGTACAATAATACATGGTCGCACACGGCATACACGGCATCGAATAAGCCACTTTGAGCTACGGCTTCGTAGGTGCGGCGCAAGACGGTTTTACCTTGTAAATCGAGCAAGAGTTTACGGGGCAAGCGGGTCGATTCGAGTCGCGCCGGAATGAGGGCAATGATGCGCATGCTTAAATGAAAGGTTTCGTTTTTTGAAAGAAGAAGTGATTCACGACGCCGTATAACAAGGTGATGAATATCACCCCTAAAATACTGCCGGCATAAATATCTACCAAGAAGTGTTGGCCCAAGTACATGCGCGAAAACCCACACAACAAGGCCAATACAAAAAAGAGGACGCTGACTCGTTTATACTTCGGCGAAAGAAAAAAACTGTACAAAGTAAAAAAAGCAAAAGCACCGAGTGTATGTCCCGACGGAAAACTATGATGAAAATTATTGGCCAACCAAGGCACGGTATAAACCATCGTTGGACCTAATACATTCAATGGACGGGGCGCATTGAAATACATTTTCAAGCCTTGCGAAAACAAGGTTACTCCAATACCCGATAATATGGCCAACAATAAATAAGCGCGGGTACGAAAAGCCGGCAGGAAAAATAAGGACAATAAAATGGCACTGATGTATTCGGCTTGTCCCAAGAAGGTAAAGAAGGTCATGGCATAATCGAGCCACAAGGCCCGTGTATGATTCACGGCAAGGAATACGGCGTCATTACCGGGGACAAATAACAAAAGGGCACCCAATACCACCCAAGCCAAAAACAGGGCGAAAAACAACTTGTTTTCACGCACTAAGTCCATTATACGTTGGGGGAAAGTCATAAGGTAGACTATTGTTTAGGGCGAAACAAGCGATACAGTTTTTGTGCGGTACGGAAATACCATTCTTTGTTCAACAAGGGCGAATCGTTATTGGCTTTCACCATCAGGAAAGTACCAATAAGGGCGAGCACGAGGGAAGGATACCATAAGCCAACCACCACGGGAACTATTTGTTCGCGGGCAATTTTTTCGCCAATGGTATTCATGAAATAATACAAGACAAAAAAGCTCACCGCCGAAATGAAGGGCATTCCCATACCACCTTTACGGATAATGGAACCGAGTGCGGCGCCAATCACAAACAACAACACACAGGCAAATGGAATAGTAAAACGTTTATGCAATTCAATAATATGATCGTTCAAACTCATGCGTTGCAATAAGGTATTTTGCTTGTTGATTTCAATCATGCTCCGAATATTGCGCACACTAATTTCGGCGGAAAGCAAGACCCGTTGCTTGAGCGAATCGGGCAATTGCGCATACCAATTGGTATCGCGTAAAGCCGCCATGGGTAAGGGTTTGGTAATTTGAGCCGTATCGCGACGCACCAACGATAAGCCACCGGCCATGAGGTATTTATTGGCATTGAGTTGTTCGGCAATTTGTTTTTTCGACGAATCGCAAATGGTTTTGATTTGCCAAGCGGTCATAACATCTTTCAAACTTTTGAAATAACTTTCATCGGTTTTACCCATATTAAAATCGCTGAGGTCGAAAATCTTTTTCCAATAACTGAAGCCCAAACGAATTTGTTCTTGTTCGTTGGTGCTGGGGTTCAAGCGTTGTTCGTAACGCCAGCCGTTATTGAGTTCAAAAATCAAATAGCGTTTATCGTCTGTTACATACATTTTCCCTTTTTTGGCCATGATAATTTTATCGTTGCCCCGGCCGGAACTATGGTCGTAAATTTTAATATCGTGTACGGTTTGGTTATCGGCTTCTTTCGAAGAAATGTATAAGGTATGATTAGGAATTTCGCGGTAGAAACGGCCGGGCTTAATGGTAACCACGGGCTTCTTATTGCTGATATCGTACAAGAGGCGCTTGGCCTTCAATTGGGCCTTCGGAATAACATGGTTATTGAAGAAAAAAGAGGCTATAGTCAAGGCGCAAATAAACAAGAACAAGGGGCGGGCAAAGCGGGCCATCGAAATACCCGAGGCTTTCACCGCCACCAGCTCCGACGATTCACCTAAATTCCCGAAGGTCATAATGGCGGCAAACAAAATACCCAAGGGCAAGGCTACCGGTACCAAGGTGAGCGATAATAAACCAAGGAATTGCAAAATGGTGGTGGCATCGAGTCC
>JBPCSZ010000064.1:0-25212 GCA_051006655.1 Chitinophagaceae bacterium | reverse complement strand
GTAGAGGCCGTTGGTAAGACGATCGTAGCCTTTTTTATACTCGTTGCGAATTTGCGGAAAGGCATTGTCGCGGTCGAAGAGATTAATGCGGTATTGCATGAAGCCGACGGAGGTCATTATGGTTGGTCCTGAATTGGGATTGGCTTGCCAAAAAGGAAGAATTTTCCCCACTTGAAACCCGGCGGTATATCCACGAAGGAAAATGCCCACATTCAATACATCGCCTCCTTGGGTGATGAGTCCGCCCAAGGATGTTTTCAGGTTCCACAACAAACTATCGTCGCGCATTTGGTTGCCGGTTAGGAATTCAAAACGGCCACCGAAAATCCAATTGCTGCTTGTTTTATAACGAATACCGGGCCCGAGGCGGAAGCAATAACCGAAGCGTTTTGCCATATCGGAGCCGGGGAGTTCGGCACTCACTACGGCATCGAGGTTCCACAAGGCATCGGCTTTGGGGCGTTTGTCGTCGTTGTTATTATCGCTTTGTGCGAAAAGGGCCAAGGGGCCTAAGGTCAAGAGACTTACGAAAAGAAATCGACGTAGCATGAACCCTAATTTAGCGCGATGATTTACCCACAATATTTAAGTTCTTGGTGTATTGTCCACCAATAATGGAATCGTAGGTGGCGTCGTTATAATCGATGTGGCGCAAGAAGCGGGTACTGCGGCACGAGATGATACCGAATACATTTTCGCCGGTTAAATTGGTATAATTCGGTTTAATTTGATCGAAGGTGATACCGCTTTGGGCCGAGTTTACATCGATATACGTTTTCAAGTCGCGACCACCGGCCAAGATGAGTAAATCGGGGGTATCTACATAACGTGAAATGTAAGTTGGGGTATTGCCCAATTCGCTGTTTAAGGCTTTATAGAAATCGAGGTTGTTCATACCGGCGGTCACACTGCCTCCGTTGGCCGATACATTTTTCAATACGGTTAAGTCTTTGTACTTATAGGTAGTTTGTAAGGTATTGGTATTTTTTTCTTCGTACCAGAAGCGAATTACTACATCGAAGAAAACCGCGTTGCTGGGGGCACTCCACGTGAAAGGATAGGTTTTAATGGGATCGGCGAAATTGAGTTTATCGAAGCTGGTGAATGGATTGATGATAGAGAATACATTCGGCATGGTATCGATGGCATCGGTTTGTCCGGTAATAGTTTTACCAGTACTTAAATTTTTCACGGTGAGTCGATAAAGGCGTTTAGCATTTACATAGCCTTTGAATTTGAAGGCATAGTTTGGACTGTCTACAAATACACCGGGATTTTTCACATAGCCTTCTTTCACCAAGTTCACTTGGGGCAATAGGTAGGTATTGGTTACATTGCCGTTGAGCAATTCTTCGAGTTTGACTTCGAGGTTACTGCTGTATAACGAATCGGCGTTTTGGGCAATGAGTAAATTGTTTTGGGTTTCATCGTAAAAGCCCTTGGTTACTTTTACATAGTTGGCCGAATCGGAGGCTGACAATAAGAAATACACCACGGAAATTTCTTTGTAGGGGGCACCTACTTTAAAATCGTCGTTACAAGCTGTTATTAATATTAAACAAGCGGCGAAGGCCGAAAGCAATTTCTTCATAAGGCAACAAAACTACGTATTTTATATAGAATGCCCATCGCGGTTCTTTGCCCATTCACTTGGATTATGGTAATTTCGCTCACTTAATATGCATACCATGAATATAGTGGCCCGTTTGCGTTTGGCTGCCATCGAGGCCGTGAAGCGAGTTTACGCCGTAGAGGTTTCGGAACAAGCTGTTTTAATTAACGAAACGAAGCCTGAATTTGAAGGCGATTTTACCATTGTGACCTTTGCTTTATCGAAAGCCTTGGGTAAGCGTCCCGATGAAATTGCCCAAGATTTAGGGGCCGATTTAGTGGCGCATAATACTTGGATTAGTGCCTTTGGCATTGTGAAGGGCTTTTTGAATTTGGTGATTGATACCGCCTATTTTGTAGGGTATTTAAGTGCCGAAGCAAAAAATACCGAACGGGGCCAATTGGCGAATACGGGAAAGAAAGTGATGGTGGAGTTTTCGTCGCCGAATACCAATAAGCCATTGCATTTTGGGCATTTGCGCAATAATTTTTTAGGCGATTCTGTGAGTCGCATTTTGAAAGCGGCGGGCAACCAAGTGGTGAAAGCCAATTTAATTAACGACCGTGGCATTCATATTTGTAAAAGCATGGTGGCTTGGAAACAATTTGCCCAAGGCGAAACACCGGCATCGTCGGGAAAGAAAGGCGACCATTTGGTGGGCGATTATTATGTGCGTTACAACGAAGAATATAAAAACCAGGTGAAGCAATTGGTGGCTGAAGGCATGGCCGAAACCGATGCCGAAAAGCAAGCCCCCATTTTGTTGGAAGCCCAAGCCTTGTTACGTTTGTGGGAAGCCGGCGATGCGGATACCATAGCCTTATGGAAGACCATGAATGGCTGGGTTTACGACGGATTTCATGCAACGTATAACCGTTTGGGCATTGATTTCGATACCATGTATTATGAAAGCAATACCTATTTATTAGGTAAGGATATTGTATTGAAGGGCTTAGAAAAAGGCGTATTGTTTCAGAAGGAAGATGCTTCGGTATGGATTGATTTAACGGCCGATGGCTTAGACCAAAAATTGTTGTTGCGTGGCGATGGTACCTCGGTGTATATTACACAAGACATTGGCACGGCGGTATTGAAATACAACGAGCATCATACCGATACGTCGGTGTATGTAATTGGCGATGAGCAGAATTACCACATGCAAGTATTGAAATTGATTTTAGAAAAAATGGGTGAACCTTGTGCGCCCGGTGTATTTCACTTGTCGTATGGTATGGTGGAATTGCCTTCGGGCCGTATGAAGAGCAGGGAAGGAACGGTAGTAGACGCCGACGATATGATTGATGATATGTTGGCGATGGCCAAGAAGAATACCGAGGAATTAGGCAAGGTGGATCATTTTACCGAGGAAGAAAAAACGCGATTGTATGAAACCTTGGGCTTAGGGGCTTTGAAGTTTTATTTATTGCGTGTGGACCCGAAAAAGAAAATGGTATTCAATCCGCAAGAGAGTATTGACTTTCAGGGGTATACCGGTCCATTTGTGCAATATGCCCATGCTAGAACCTGTTCGATTTTAAGAAAAGCGGAAGGATTAACAACGGTTGATTTTTCGAATTATGTGCCTGATGCGGAAGAGAAAAACATGGTGAAGAAATTAGCGCAATACGAGATGGTTTTGCAAGATGCCGCTACGGAATACAATCCGGCGTTGTTATGCCAATATTTACATCAAGCCTCGAAAGAGTTCAATAGTTTATTGACGAACCATAGCATATTGAAAGCGGAAACGCCCGAGGCCATGTCGTTCCGATTGGCCTTGTGTATAACCCTGCAACGTACCTTGGCGCAAGGCTTGTATTTATTGGGCATTACGGCGCCTGAGCGGATGTAGTGCTTGCTCCAATTTCGTTTGAATTTACCATGACATGCCGACCCGAGTTGGCTGTTGAAATCATCATGGTGTAGCGGCGATGCTGCAAGCGATGCAGATTACGAGTGCGACGCAATTGCGACGAGCGATGTTCCGAACGCTGATGACCAAAGAATTAAGCTTATTTATTGAACGCCAATGAATTGTTTCACTTGTTGAATGGTGGAATCGTTGGGGTTGATGCGGTAGCCGCGTAACCAGGCTTCGCGGGCCAAGGCCACATTGCCCGAGTTGAAGGCAAAGCCTCCTAAATCGTACCAATAACGTACGTTCATGGAATCGATGGCAACGGCTTTCTTTAAGAGTTCCAAGCCTTCGTTCCATTTTTGTTGGGTGCCCATATTATAGCCTTTTGACCAATACGAATTGGCGAGCATATTGTAATACATGGTGCGGTTGGGGTGACTGGGGTATAGACGGAAGGCTTTATCCCACGCTATTTTGGCACTATCGAGCATATCTAATTTGGCAAACGAGATGCCAATATTTAAATACCCGTTTACGAAGCCGGGATGAATGCCCAAGGCTTTGCGTCCGTATTCGATGGATTGTTCAATGAGTTCTTTCGAGCGGGCGGCATTGGCGGGAAGTTCACTTAAATCGAGACAGCGAGAAGCAGCATTGCCATTGAGGGCGGTGCTGTTGGGATAGGCTTTTACATCGGTGAGGGCCAAGGTGATATCGTTTTCCCATGCCTTGTTGCGTCCAATGGTTTTTACGCTATAAGCGAGTAAAATGGGTAAGGCAATGAGCAACGCCAGTTCCGGTTTGTTGACTTTTTGGGCCAAGAAATTTAAGCCGTAAGCCGCGAGCATACAAAAGCCCAAGGAAGAATGGAAGGCTAAACGTTCGCCCATGGTGGCGCCCACGTTGAATATGAAATTGGTTACAAGGGCGATATTGAATAAGTAAAAGGCCACGGCGAAAAGGCTCCAATTTTTTTCTTTGAAACCACGCCAGCCAATCCAAAGCATGGCCCCGAAACTGAGTAAACTCAACCATACCAAGGGGTCGCTGAAATCTTTATACGGAATGGAATTATACCCGTAATCGGAACTGAGTGGGTGGGGCAGAATGAGCAAGATTAAATACTTGAGGAAGATGTAGATTTTGGTGGCGAGTTTTTGGGCTTCGTCGGCCAGTAAATACGGACTATTCAAGATTTCTTTTTCTTGCAGGTCGGAGCGACTGAGGTCGAGTCCCACTTGCGAACGCATGGCCAAGTATACAATAAAGGCGGCGCCGAGTACTCCCATGATGGTTACTAAACGGCCTTTGCTTTGAATGTCTTTGGTAGATAAATACCAGGTGATGGGCACTAAGCCCAATACCGTAGCCCCGTATTCTTTCGAAAGGAGTGCGGCCAAGAAACAAACTCCACTGAGTATGGCATGTTTCATTTTGGCTTCAGCTTGGTATTTGTAGGCCATTAATAGCGACAGAATAATAAACAGGAATGCAAAGATTTCATCGCGGCTTTTTACATTGGCTACTACTTCGGTGTGCATGGGGTGGGCTGCAAACAAGAGTGTGGTAATGAGGGCGAGGAGGGCTTGTTTACGAAACACTACCGTAGATAAAAACCAAAATAAAATGCCACATGCGAGGGCATAGAACAGCACGTTATTGATATGGCGTAGGGTAAAGCCTTTACTGCGACAGTCTTTATCGTTGAAGAGGCCATCGCCGTTGATGTCTTCTACTTTATCTTGAATGCCGTTTTTATTTTCGTCCCAACAATTAGCTTCAAAGTTGGCGTCGTTGCGGGTGCCAATGAATTCTTGTTCGATGGCGAAGCTGGCGACGGACAAAGGGCGGTAACGACCTCCGGATAATTGACTCTTGGTATTCATTTGTCGATAAAAACTATCGAATAAATCTTTCGAGAAGATATCGGGTAAACCGGCGAGCCCTTTTAATACATGGTCGTTTTTGCAAATCACAATATCGTCGTCGAGAGCGAATTGGTGTTTGAAGGTATTGGCATACAGAAGCACCGAGAAGATGGCAATGATGGCATAAGGAATAACACCACGTGTAAGTACAGACCACCAAGCCTGATTTGCTTCGGGTTGGGCCATTTCTTGGATGTAGGTGGCGGTGTTATTGGCCGGTTGCGATGGTGCTTTGCTGTGAGCCGATTGCGCTTGATGTTTCTTCTTCGACGCCATAGTTGTGATTTGAACGGCTAATTTAAATGCATTTCGGCATTTTCGTGTCTTATTCCATCCCAAAGTAGCGATAGGCCACATCGAGGATGAAAAAACTACCGGTAACGAGTATCAAATCGTTGGGTTGTGCTTCGCGAATGGCTTTTTGTAAGGCCCCGGCCACGGAGCGTATGGGTTCCCCTTGTAAGCCGACTTCTTTGCCTTTTTCGGCGAGGGTTTCGAAGGGAAGTGCTCGTGGTATATCGGCTTGGGTAAAGAGGTAATAGGCTTCGCGGGGGAAATGGGTTAAGGCGGTATCTACATCTTTATCGTTCACCATGCCGGTAATAATCCACCATTTGTTGCGGGGAATGTTACGGCATTGTTCGAAGAGGTATTTTAAACCGGCTTCGTTGTGAGAAACATCTAAAATAATATTCGGTTCGGTGGAAACCCAATCGAATCGCCCTCGGAGCCCGGTTAAGGTTTTTACTTCGCGTAAGCCGGTGCTAATGGCTTCTTCGGAAATGCGCCAACCGCTTCGGTTTAAGAGGGCACAAACAGTGAGTACACCCAATACATTGTGTGCTTGGTATTGTCCGGCAACACCAAGCGTATAAGTAGACATACTCGCTTCGGCGGCATTCAATATGCGTAAAATTTGTGTGCCGGGTTGTGGACCGGCGTTTTGTTGAATGAGGGAATATTGTTCGAAGGCGTAATAAATACGGGTATGTTGTTTTAAGGCTTCCGCGAAGAAAACGGGTTGAATGCCGGGTTGATCTTCGCTGAGTACCACGGGTACGCCGGGTTTGATGATTCCCGCTTTTTGTCGCGCAATTTCAGGCAGGGTATTGCCCAATAAATTCATATGGTCGAAGCTGATTTGGGTAATTAAACAAACTTCGGGTGTAATGATATTGGTACTGTCTAAACGCCCACCTAAACCCACCTCAATTACGGCAATATCCACCTTGGCTTGGGCGAAAAAATCGAAGGCCATGGCCACGGTGATTTCGAAGAAAGACGGTTGTAGTGTCTCGCAAAGCGGTTTGATTTTTTCGGTGAAATCGACCACGGTTTGCGGGGCAATCATGGCGCCGTTGATGCGGATGCGTTCGCGAAAATCGCTAATGTGTGGACTGGTGTACAAGCCGGTTTTATAGCCGGCGCTTTGCAGAATGGCCGAGAGGAAATGGCTGGAACTGCCTTTGCCGTTGGTGCCGGCAATATGAATGCTTTTGAATTGTTTTTCGGGGTTGCCTAAGGCATCGCACAGGGCTTGAATATTGCCTAAATCGGGTTTGTAGGCGGCGGCGCCCACACGGGTAAACATGGGTAATTGTTCAAATAAAAAATCGAGGGTTTGCCGATACTGTGGGTCCTTGGTCGTCATGCCCGCCGGGTTATTGTTGGCTTTTTTGTTTCACTTGCAACATGCGCATTTCTTTGGCATCTTGAAAGAATTTCGAAGCGAAAATAAAATCGTTGAGGTAGGGGTCTTTACTGAAAATAATCTCGTCGCTACTGCCTTCCCATTGTTTATGTCCTTTGTGCAAATACACAATATGGTCGCCGGCTTCCATCACCGTATTCATATCGTGGGTATTCATGATGGTGGTGATTTTATAATCGCGGGTAATTTCTAAAATCAATTTATCAATTACCAAGGATGTTTGCGGGTCGAGTCCGGAATTCGGTTCATCGCAAAACAAGTATTTGGGGTTGAGCACAATGGCACGGGCTAAGGCCACGCGTTTTTTCATGCCCCCGCTCAGTTCGGCCGGGAATTTGTGGTTGGTATCCACCAAGTTCACGCGGTCTAATACTTCGTTCACACGTTTCTTTTTTTCGCTCGGGGTCATTTTCGAAAACATATCGAGCGGAAACATCACGTTTTGCTCTACGGTTAAGCTATCGAAAAGGGCTGAGCCTTGAAAGAGCATCCCAATTTGGGTGCGCAAATGTTTGCGTTCTTTTTCGTTCATGCTCACAAAATCTTCGCCTTCGTACAGAATTTGTCCTTGATCGACGGGTAAAAGTCCAACAATACACTTAATTAATACTGTTTTTCCGCTACCGCTGGTACCAATAATTAAATTCACCTTACCACTTTCCATGGCGCAGGAAACATCGTTTAAAACCGATTTTGGACCGAAGGCCTTGCTGATATGCTGAACTTCTATCATGAGCAGGGCCAAAGATACATGGATTCTTGCAACCTGAAATACCTTATACTGCATCAGTAAAATCGAGCGGTCAACGCCAAAAAAATTGTATGTTTGCCCCGCAAAAATTATTAGTATGAATTTCCAACTTACGGAAGAACAAAAAATGATACAACAAGCCGCCCGCGATTTCGCGCAGACGGAATTATTACCCGGCGTGATTGAACGCGATGAGCATCAAAAATTCCCGGCCGAGCAAATGAAGAAACTCGGTGAATTGGGTATGATGGGTATTATGGTTGACCCCCAATACGGTGGTGCCGGTATGGATACGGTTTCCTATGTGTTGGCCATGGAAGAAATTTCGAAAATTGATGCCTCGGCGTCAGTTTGTATGAGTGTTAATAATTCTTTGGTTTGTTGGGGATTGGAAACCTACGGTTCGGAAGAACAAAAACAAAAATATTTAGTGCCTTTGGCGAAAGGGGAAGTAATTGGCGCGTTCTTGTTGAGCGAACCTGAAGCCGGATCGGATGCTACGTCGCAACGCACTACCGCCATCGATATGGGCGACCATTATATTTTAAATGGTACCAAAAACTGGATTACCAACGGGAGCAGTGCCACCCATTATTTGGTGATTGCACAAACCGATGTGGCTAAAAAGCATAAAGGAATCAACGCCTTTATTGTAGAAAAAGCATGGGATGGTGTTACGGTGGGTGCCAAAGAAAATAAAATGGGTATTCGCGGTTCCGATACACATACTATCATGTTCCAAGATGTGAAAGTGCCGAAAGAAAATCGCATTGGCGAGGATGGATTCGGTTTCACGTTTGCCATGAAAGTATTGAGTGGCGGACGTATTGGTATTGCCGCACAAGCCCTCGGTATTGCCAGCGGTGCTTACGAATTAGCCTTGAAATATTCGAAAGAACGCAAGGCCTTCGGTACTGAAATTATGAACCATCAGGCTGTTCAATTCAAATTAGCCGATATGGCCACCGAAATTGAAGGGGCTCGTTTATTGGTTATGAAAGCCGCTTGGTTGAAAGATCAACACGAAAACTACGATATGGCTTCAGCTATGGCGAAGTTATATGCATCCGATGTTGCCCAACGCGTAACTACTGAAGCTGTTCAAATTCACGGTGGCTATGGTTATGTAAAAGAATTCCACGTTGAACGCTTAATGCGCGATGCGAAAATTACGCAGATTTACGAAGGTACCAGCGAGGTACAACGTATTGTAATTAGCCGTGGTGTATTGAAATAATAACTTGTTGTAAGTATGAAAGCCCCAAATATTTTGGGGCTTTTTTTTATGCACTTATGTTGACATTAATAAATAATTAAACCTTAAAGAAATCATAAAAAAAAGACAGATGCCCTTAATTTTGCGACAAAATATTTTTTACATGAAAAAGCTTCTTTGTTTAGTATGGGCTATTCTGTCGGTTTTTGCCGCCAATGCCCAAATTACTACCGGTAGTATTGCCGGGGTATTGATGCAGGATGGTAAGGCGTATGAAAATGCCCGTGTTACCGCAACCCACCTTCCTTCGGGAACCGTTTATCAGGCTAAAAGTGCCAAAAACGGAACGTTTCAAATGGGTGAGGTACGAGTTGGTGGACCTTACAAAGTGGTCATTGGTGGTGTTGGCGTGAAAGAGAGTGTGTATGAGAATGTGTATGTGACCTTGGGAAATACCTACTATATCAATACCGCGCTCGAAATGAAATCGGAGCAAATTAAAGAAGTGAATGTAATTACACGTCGTAATCCGCTCATGAACAGCAATCGCGATGGTACTGCAACGGGTGTATCGAACAAACAAATCAGCACCTTGCCGTCTATTTCGCGTTCTATCAACGATTTCGTTCGTTTAACACCGCAAAGTGGTGGCTCCAATTCCTTTGGTGGTCGCGATGGTCGTTATAATAATATTCAAATCAATGGTGCTAACTTCAATAATAACTTCGGTTTGTCGACTAGTAATTTACCCGGTGGACAAGCACAACCGATTTCATTGGATGCCATCGATCAAATTCAAGTGAATATTGCGCCGTACGATGTTATTCAAAGTAATTTCACCGGTGCTAATATCAATGCCATTACCCGCAGTGGGAATAATAATTTAGAAGGTTCGGCGTATTTCTTTACCCGCAATCAATCGTTCAATGGAACTAAAGTGGCCGATTATAAATTGCCTACCGCCGCTAAATCGTCTACCAATATTGTTGGGGCTCGCTTAGGTGGTGCCATTATCAAAAACAAATTATTCTATTTTGTGAATGTGGAAAGTGAAAATAATATCACTCCACAAGTTGCTCAAATTGCCGACGATGGTAGCGGTTCTACCGACCCGAATAAAACCACTGTATTGGCCTCCGATTTAAAATCGGTTTCCGATTATTTGAAAACAAACTACAACTACGAAACAGGTCCTTACCAAGGGTATGCCAACAAATGGGGCTTCCGCAACTTGAAAACATTGGCTCGTGTAGATTGGAATATCAATACCAAACACAAAATGTATTTCAGTTTAAGTAATGTTACCAATACCAGCGAAACGTCCATCAACGGAACCAGTGTTCCTGCCGGTGTATCGCGTAATACTACGAACCGTATTTCGGGAAATGCATTGACTTTCGAAAATTCAAACTATGGATTTAAAAATCAAGTATTGGGCTTAGCTACCGGATTGAATTCTCGCTTCAGCGATAAAATTTCGAACAATATTTTGTTGACGTATACGCACATCCGCGATACACGTACTTCGCCTTCTGCCATGTTCCCTTTCATTGATATTTTGAAAAACGGACAAAACTATATCAGTGCCGGGTATGAATTGTTTTCGTACAACAACGACGTTAAAAACAATGTAGTAACCTTCCAAAATAATTTGAAGTACACCTTGGGTAATCATAACTTATTAGCCGGTGTTTCCTTCGATTATATGACCTTCGGTAACAGCTTCTTAAATGGTGCCGGTACCGGTTATTATCAATATGCTTCATTAAGCGATTTCTTAGGCAACAAAGCCCCTAAAGCTTTTGCTTATTGCTACCCGAATCAAGACCAAAGCAGTTATGTTAGTTTAAGTACCGGTGTGGGTGGCTTGTATTTCCAAGACAAATTCAGTCCGGTGAAAAACCTCAATATCACTGCCGGTGTGCGTTTCGATAAAGCCTTTTACTTCAACGATTTAACCGCGAACAAATACGTAGATACCTTGAAATTACGCGATCAGGAAGGAAATGTATTTACACCCGCATCAGGTCAATGGCCTAGCACACCGCTCACCGTGAATCCTCGTTTAGGCTTTAATTACGATGTGAATGGCAAACGCGATATCCAATTACGTGGTGGGGTAGGAACCTTCACCGGTCGTATTCCTTATGTTTGGTTTACCAATCAACCCGGCTCTACCGGTACTTTGTTGAACTTGACCACCATCACCGATTCGGCTACTTTAAGTCAAATTGATTTACAAGCCGATCCAAAAGCCATTGCCAACGAATTCAACACCAAGTTCCCTACAGAACCCGGTCGTTTAGTGCCTTCTTCCGGTTTGGCTTTTGTGGGTTCTAACTTCAAAATGCCCCGCATCTTGCGTTCTAATTTAGCCGTCGATTTCCGTTTACCCCGCAATTATATCTTAACCCTCGAAGGTATTTTGAGCAAAGATATCAATGCCGTTTACCAATACGATGCGAACTTGGCTAACCCGCAAGACACCATGATTATTGGTAATACCACACGTCCTTATTGGTCGAACAGCAAATACAATAGCAAGACCGGTAACGTGATGATTTTATCGAACAACTCGAAAGGTTGGAACACCATGTTAACCACCCAAGTGGCTAAAACATTCTCGAACGATTTCGCTTTCCAAGCCGCTTATACCTTCACTGCCGGTCGCGATATGAGTAATAATCCCGGTTCGCGCGCCTTATCGGCTTGGCAAAATGTACCGAATGTGACCTCGCCCAACGAAATGTTATTAGGCGCTAATCCATTCATGCCACCACACCGTGTAATGGCTTCTTTATCGAAGAAATTTACATACTTAGATAATCGCATGGCTACCACCGTTTCGGTATTCTACGAAGGGGCTGCCTTGGGTCGCTTCTCGTATATCTACACCACCGATGTGAACAAAGACGGTTCAACCGCCGATTTGATTTACATTCCAAACAAAGCTTCCGAATTGAAATTCGACGATATCACCAGCGGTGCTAATGTGGTATTCACGGCACAACAACAAATGGATGCCTTAGATACGTACATCGCTCAAGATAAATATTTGTCGAAACACCGCGGTGAAGTGGCCGGTAAATTCGCCGGTGTAATGCCTTTCTTCAATCGCCTCGATTTGCGTGTATTGCAAGATTTTAATTTCTATAAAATTAAGAACAAAGATCAACGCATTCAATTCAGTGTCGATGTAATTAACTTCTTGAATATCCTCAATTCAAACTGGGGTGTTTACAAAGAGTTGAACGCCGTGAATGGTGCCTTGTTGAAAGTGAACAGCTACAACGCCACCACCAACCAAACTACGTATCAGTTAACTACGTATAAAGATCCTGTTAGCGGACAAACCGTATTGCCAACCTCTACCTTCCGTAATTTGTACAACAATACATCGGTATGGGGAATTCAATTGGGCTTGCGTTACAGCTTCTAGTTTGAGTTTAAATTGCACATCAATAAAAAACGTCCCGTATTTTTCGGGACGTTTTTTTTATTACTCAATCAATTTATGGTTGCGGTGGAATGGGCTTTTTCGCGGCCTCTTTTTCAGCCCGTTCAACGGCATCGGTAATAATTTTATCGGCACTGTCTTTCTTCGCCTGAAAAAAATCTTCCACTTGTTTTAAGGTATGCAAACTGTTTTGCAAGGTGGCATTGCGTAAACGCGCCGAACGTCGGCTTAAGCCCAAGGAAATAAATAAAATACCAATTAAAAACACCAAGCCTTTCACAGCCCAATGAAAGGTATCAATATCGCCGGGCGTGGCCACCATATCGCGCAAGGCCTTCTTCGCCACCACTTCGCCCAACACATAAAACGGGAATATGGAATTCATAATGAAGGTGAAGGCAAACGATAAAATGCCCAACGCATACCAAACCATTTCCATAAATACACTCAAGCCTTGTCCCATTAAATGCAAGGCTATGTGATGGTGATTGGCTTCCACAATGGGGCGAATTTTGCCTAAATATTGCCCGGCTTCATTCGATACGTCGCGGGCATGTTCCAATTGACTTTTATCTTTTTGAAAAAACATAGTGTATGGTTTAGTGTACTCAAAGGTACATCTTTCAACAATTCGATTTCTTTTGGGGCTCTCAGCTTCGCTTCTTTCATCAACTACTATCGGGCTGCGCCGGGCTCCGCTTCGCTACGGCCGTTGCTCGCTTCCGCTTCCGCTCTCGCTCACAACGTCTTTCCCTTTGCATCCCGCAGCCTTTGAACGAACGATCTTTCTTCAGCACCCTGAATTCATGTTTGCGGAAACCCTTGGCATTCCCTTACTTTGCAATCCATGCGAATTGTATTTTTTGGTACCCCCGATTTTGCCGTTGCGTCTTTAGAGGCCCTCATTCACGCTCAACACGATATTGTGGCCGTGGTAACAGCGCCCGATAAACCCGCCGGACGAGGCATGCAATTGCAAGCCTCGCCCGTAAAGCAATGTGCCTTAACGCATGCTATTCCGGTATGGCAACCCGAAAAATTAAAAGCCCCCGAATTTGTAGCCCAACTCCAAGCCGCTCAAGCCGATTTGTTTGTGGTGGTGGCCTTTCGCATGTTGCCCGAAGTAGTGTGGAATATGCCACCCCTTGGTACTATTAATGTGCATGGTTCTTTATTACCGCAATACCGTGGTGCCGCGCCTATTCATTGGGCTGTGATGAACGGGGAAACTGAAACCGGTGTTACCACCTTCCGTTTACAACATGCCATAGATACCGGCGATATTTTATTGCAAGAAAAACTTCCCATCGGTCCAAGCGAAACCACCGGCGAATTGTACGAACGCATGATGCATTTGGGGGCCCACTTATTGGTAAAAACCTTGCAGGCTTTAGCGGATGGACAAATAAAACCCCAAGCCCAAAACCTGGAAGCGGATGTAAAGCATGCGCCTAAGCTCACTAAGCAACATGGTTTAATTGATTGGTCGCAAACGGCGTTTACTATTTTAAATCAAATACGGGGCTTGGCGCCTATGCCTTCGGCGTATACATTTTTAGACCAAAAACAACTCAAGGTGCATAAGGCGCATCGCGCCGAAACCGCTACAAATGGAGTGCCCGGCAGTATTAAAACCGATGGGAAAACCTATTGTTGGGTGGCTTGCGCCGATGCCTGCTTGAGTCTCGATGAAATACAATTGGAGGGCAAGAAACGCATGCCCATAGCCGATTTTTTACGGGGCTATACGCTTCCAACATCGCTTACACGGAACGACTAATTTTTACGCGACGATTTTCAAAAAAAATCCTACTTTTGTGCCCCAATTGCGTGGGTGGCGAAACTGGTAGACGCGCTACTTTGAGGTGGTAGTGGCCGAAAGGTTGTGGGAGTTCGAATCTCCTCTCGCGCACGGATATAGGGCTTTCTTCGGAAGGCCCTATTTTTTTAGACACAGATTTTTCGCTTCGCTCAGGATATTTGGAACGCGGATTATAGCGTGATTAAATGATTACGCGGATTGGTTTTTCTTCGCTTTGCTCAAACTCTACTATTCGCGCCTAAGCTTTGCTGTAATTGCTTTCCTTTTTGTAATACTATACTTGTAAGTTAAATAATTCGAAGAAAATAATTGCCTTTGTAAAAAATACTTGAAAAATCGGTTGTCCTTGATTTTATACTTGTATTTTACAAACGCACATAACATCAACGTATGAAGTTTGGGGTTTTTTTTATCTTGTTTCTCTCGCTTGCATTGAATGGTCTTACACAAACAAAAAAGGTTTGGGTTGAGTTCAGTGTATTTGATTGTTTGAATTGCAGTTCCAATTTATCTCGCATTGAGAGTTTACAAAAAATTGAAGGGCTTATCATAAAAAAAGAATATCAAGCAGATTCTGTTGGTATTATTAACCGTTACGGATTAACAGCATATGCGGATAGAATAGTTTGGGCAGATACTTTTTTTAGTGCGTCTTCTGTTTCAGGTTTGGCTTCATGGATTCATATTACAGATAATGATAGCCTCATTTTTATAGAAAAATTAAAGGCGGTTCAAGTGGATGAGTTACAAAAAATATTGTCTGAAAATTGTTTATATCCATTTTCAAAACACTATTCAATTACTCGCTTGAAAACTTATTTTAAAGCACATCAATTTGTAACCAATGAATTTAAACTACTTGATTTAAATCAACAATCGGTGGCTGAGTTAAAATGTCCCCTTAATTTAATCGACACTATCTATTTAAGTAAACTAAGAGACACCGGTTTATTTCAAATAACAAATCGGGTTGTAAAAAATAATCCATTTTTAAAACCCGATATGGTTGATATTATCGAAGGAAATAATCAAGCGATTTATGGCGTATATACTACATTACGTATTGATGAAATAATGAATGAAACTGATACTATTTTCGATAAACAAGTTAGTCTAGTGCCATTAAATAAAATGGGGAATGATATTATTTTAATTGACTATAAAACCATACCTAAAGATTATTCAATATTACCCGAACAACTTTATTTGCACGACAACTATTTGTATGCCGGGGTATATATAAATTCATCGTATTCGAAAAGCAAACAGTATTTAATTCGATTAAAGAAAAATAACGCCAATTGCTTTGTTTTTGATAGCGCAATGCCTTATCAATTGGATGATTATTTGATTCGATTCAACATCAATACACAATTCTTTAATTTGATTTTTAATCATGGTTTTGTAGCCATGAGTCTTGGTAAAACAATTTATAATACACAAACCGGTGAATCGCTTGCATTGCCTTTTACAGATTCATTTTTCGTATCAAATCAATATTGTGTTGAAAGACAAAAACTAAATTATTCTTTAGATGATTTTCATATTCATTCAAAAAATAATACCATGACATTATTTTATTCATGGCAAGATGTAAAATATATTGCTATATATGATTGGAAAAAAAGAAAATGGATAATGAATAAAATTTGGAAAACCTTCGATGATATTAAAAATGAAGGTATAATAAGTTATAGTTTGTCTTTGGATGGTCAATCGATTTGTTTCATGCACAACGCAGGGCATTGTGTATCTGAAATTTTCATTCATAGTTTATAATGGAATTAATGGTTGATATAATTTCTCGGATTGTTTAATAAAGTTCAATCGTTCAAGGGCTGCCGTGCCTGAAGGGCTTGGCCCCCAGAGGAACGAATGGGGGCGGTAGCGAAGCGGACCCCGGAAGGGACGGATAGTGGTTGATGGCTTGATGAAGCCGACAGCCCCAAAAAGTTAAACTTTTTTTATCGCGTTACATTAGGGAATGGAGGAACAATACAGGAGAGAATTTAAATTTTTCTCAAATAAAGTCGGTCCAGGAACACGCTTACGCTTTACCGCTTCCGCTTTGAAGATGTTTTGTTGTTTCACCTTTGCCATCGTGGCGCCAACCGGGGGGCATAAAAAGGTAGGATATGCGTTGCGACCAAGTGATTTTTTCTTGGCGCAAATCGTGAGCGAGGGCTTCCCATTCGTGGGTAATGATGCGCACCGGATGATGCGGGTGGCTTGGTTGTTTGGTGATACCGTACTCGGGCACTTCGTGGGGCATTTCGGCTTGAAAGGTGCCAAAGAGTTTATCCCAAACAATAAGTACCATGCCCATGTTTTTATCGAGGTATGGAATGTTGCGGGCATGATGCACGCGGTGGTGCGAGGGACTTACAAAAATAGCCTCGAACCAAGCGGGCATGCGTTGTATATAGCGGGTGTGCACCACGATGCCATAAATTTGGCAAACCGCATCGACCAATAAAATATCGAGCGGATGAAACCCGAAGAAGGCCAAAGGAAGAAAAAACCAACACGATACAAAAGGTCGAAGCACCGAGGAACGAAAGCCGGTACTTAAATTGAATTCGGTGGAGGAATGGTGCGTTACATGCACGGCCCAAAGCACGCGAACAGTGTGTTCAGCCCGGTGTTCGAAATAAAAACAGGCATCGAGCAAGAGGGCGAGGGTGGCCCAATACACGGGGGAGTGACTGAGTGAAAACAAGGCATGATGAAATCCGAAAAACAAGATGCCCATTACGAACACTTTGATGGAAAGTCCAAGCAAGGTATTGGCCACATTAAGCCATAGATTCATGAGGGCTTCGCGCCAGGTATAATAACGGCGGCCTTCGTATTGACTCAGAAAAACTTCTAAGGAAATCAGGAACGCATAAATGGGAATCGACCAAGCGATGAGCGGGTTTTGGCGGAGATAATCTTGCAGGGCCAACCACATCTTATACCGTCATTAATTCTTTTTCTTTCGCGGCCGTATGTCCGTCAATTTCCACAATTTTTTTATCGGTGAGTCCTTGAATGCGGGTTTCCAAGTCTTTCACTTCATCTTCGCTTAAGCCGTCTTTCTGCATTTTTTTCACAGTTTCCATGCTATCGCGACGAATATTGCGGATGGCAATTTTAGCTTGTTCGCCTTCGCCCATTACCTTCTTTACAAATTCCTTGCGGCGTTCTTCGGTGAGGGGGGGTAAAAATAATTTGATGATGATACCATCGTTTTGTGGCGTTACTCCCAAATTGGCTTGTAAAATGGAACGCTCGATGGGGCCAATCATATTTTTTTCCCAAGGCTGAATGGTTAAGGTGCGTGCATCCACGGCGGTAATATTGGCTACTTGCGCAATGGGCGTGGGTGAGCCGTAATATTCTACGGTTAAGCCATCGAGCATTTGTGGCGTGGCCTTACCGGCACGAATTTTTAATATTTCCGATTCAAAGTGGGCGATGGCTTTGTTCATATTATCGCCCGTTTGCTTCAACAAGGTATCTTTCGCTTCAGACATGGAATTAAAATTTTGCTTGGCAAATGTAAAAAGAATGTGGGAATGTGCGTTGTTTCCTTGGCACATGAATTTCTGGCTATGAAATGGTGTGTGAAGGAAAAGTGATTATATTTATGCGATGAAAAATGCCCTTCTTGCTTTTTTGTTTTTACCCTTCATGGCCTATTCGGGCGGCTATCAAACCAATGTGCAAAGTGTGAAAGCCTTGGGGATGGGGCATTGTGGTATTGGGTTTACCGGCGATGCGTCGGCTTTGTTTTTTAATCCGGGACAAGCAGGCTCATTACAAGGACGTTATGGTATTCAGCTGGGCTTTACACCATTATGGGCCAATACCTTGTACCAGCAACCGGGCGGCAATTATTCCGAACGCACTTTGCCCCATATGGGAACACCCTTTCATGTGTATGCCTTTACTTCGTTTAAAAAGATACCGGCACTCAAAGCCGGCTTGGCCGTTTATACGCCCTTTGGGAGTCGCGTACAATACCCCGATAATTGGAAGGGGCAATTTTTATTGCGTGAAATCGATTTGAAATCCATTTTCATTCAGCCAACGGTATCGTATCAAGTGAATGAACGATGGGGCATTGGCGGTGGATTGGTATATGCCACCGGAGGCTTTAGTTTGCGCAAAGGCATACCGCTTCAAAACAGCTTGAATGAATATGGTGAAGGACTATTGGAAGGAAAAGGGAAAGGCCATGGTTGGCAAGTGGGCGTTCATTACAAACTCGATTCGCAATGGCAATTTGGTTTGACTTACCGTTCATTGGTGCGCATGAAAGTAAATGAGGGCGAAGCGACGTTTCAAGTGCCGAGTTCCGTAGCGAATTATTTTCCATCGGGTAGTTTTAGTGCGCAATTGCCCTTACCCGGTAGTTTGAATTATGGCATTGCATTCACCCCCAATAAAAAATGGCTGTTTCAACTCGATTTGCAAATGGTTTTTTGGAAAGCCTACGATAGTTTAAACATCAACTTTACCCAAGAGACGGAAAAACTGAAGGATATTCGCTCGGCACGCAATTATAAAGGTGCTAGTATTTACCGTTTGGGTGTAGAATACCAATGGCATAAAAAAAGTGCCCTTCGAGTTGGCGCCTATCTCGATGAAACCCCTGTACAAGCCGGTTATTTAACCCCCGAAACACCCGATGCCAATAAGTTGGGCTTAACGGCAGGGGCTTCCTATTCAATTAAACCGGGCTTGCAATTGGATGCGGCGGTATTGTTTATTAACGGACAACGTCGTACCGATACGAATTTAGAAACGGCCTTCGAAGGCACCTATCAAAGCAAAGCAGTTTGCGGTGCGATTGGTATTCGTTGGCAAGCCCCTTCCAAATCATCCAACAAAATTTCAAACAACTAAAATCCTTTTCTTTATGAAAAAAAATAGACTCGTTTTAAGTGCATTCGCGGCACTGTTTTGTTTTTCGCAAGTCGCCCAAGCGCAATGCACCGGTGGTCGTTTCCATCAATATGTATTTCCGGGTACACCCAATTTGACCTCCAATATTCAATATGGTTCGAATGTGCCTTATAACAGTGCCACACCGCAAAATTTGCAATTGGATGTTTATCAGCCCGCCGGCGATAACGCCCCCTTGCGTCCATTGGTATTGGTATTTCATGGTGGTAGTTTTATAAGTGGTTCTAAAACAGGGAACGATGTGGTGCCTTTGTGTCAAGATTTAGCCCGCTTAGGTTATGTGTCTGCTTCAGTGGAATACCGTTTGGGTATGAATAATTTTCCATTCCCCGGTCCTAATGAAGTGGATGCCACCGAGGCGGTGATGCGCGCGGTTCAGGATGCGCGTGCTGCGGTGCGATTCTTCCGCAAAGATGCCGCTAATGGGAATACGTATAAAATTGATACCAATCATATTTACATAGCCGGGGTATCGGCCGGTGGGTTCATTGCCTTGCATTTAGCCTACTTAGATCAGGTGTCGGAAATTCCGGCCGGTGTGAATATGAACGGGGCCAGTTTAAGTGGTGGCTTGGAAGGCAATAGTGGTAACCCCGGTTATTCCTCGAAAGTAAAAGCCATTATTAATATTGCCGGAGCCTTGGGTGATACGGCTTGGATTAATCAAGGGGATATTCCTTGTTTAAGTTTACATGGCACCAACGATGGCACAGTTCCTTATGGTAGCGATGTGATTACCTTGGCCGGATTGTTCCCTTTAATGATGGTGCATGGCAGTAGTTCGGTTACCTCGCGTTTAAATACCTTGGGTATTGAAAATTGTTTTGAAATTCAAGAAGGGCAAGGACATGTACCGCATGTATCGCAAGCGGCTTATTACGATACACTTCGTGTTTTATCGCGCAATTTCTTAGAGCATTATGTGTGTGGCGTTCCTTTGGTTTGTACTTACAATGGGGCTATTCCTTCTTCGGTTCATGACGTTGATTTACAAGCGCAGGGCTTCGATGTTTATCCTAATCCAACTCAAGGTGTTTTGAACTTGCGTACTTCCGAACAAAATACCATGAACCAAGTGCGTGTGTACAATAGTTTAGGGGAATGTGTTTATCAACAAGCACTTCATGCTTCACAAGTGCAACTCAATGTATCGCGTTGGGCCAATGGGGTTTATTGGATTCAAACAGAAACCACCGAAGGTCGTCGTGTTCGAACATTTGTAAAACAAGATTAATTGATGCGTTCATACTTATTTTCCTTAGGCTTGGGTTTAATGGCCTTGTCGTCGTGTAAACCCACCTTGACGGAGTTTCAACCCAATGCCGGACAAGCCGATTTTTCTTCCGTGGTGGTGCTTGGTGGTAGTTATTTAAGTGGCTATACCGATGGTGGATTAAGTGCCCGCAGTGATAGTTTTTCTATTCCGGCACTAATGCATCGCTCCTTACAAACACTCGGAGCACCGGCTTTACGGCACGCGCGCGTGAACGTACAGAAAGGCATTGGACTCCACAGCAAACCCTGGGAAGCGGTTTATTTGAGTCAAGCGGTATTGGGCTACAAAACCGATTGCAAAGGCGTATCGGCCTTGAGTCCAATAAAGCAAATACCAAGTGCCAATGAGATTTATAATTTCGAGCAAGCCGTATTGAATGTTAATGTGTTGGCCGTGCCCTTTGCTAGTATGGCGCAATATCAAGACAAGCAGTTGGGGAGTGCACAAGGCAATATCTTTTACCGTCGAATGGCCAGCTTCCCCGGTACGTCTACATTATTGGGCGATGCTCAAAGTAAGAACGCCCGTTTTTTTGTGGCTTGGCCCGGTATGGATGATGTCTTCAATTGGGCTTCACAAGGTGGCGCCATCGGCGAATTACCCGTACCAATCGAATTCGAACGCCAATTGGATTCGGTATTACAAGTTTTGACTGCCAATGGGGCCAAAGGTGTTTTAGCCAATGTGCCCGACTTTACCGTGATGCCTTTTTATACTACCGTGGCTTGGAACAATGCCGATTTGAATCAAGGACAAGTCGATACGTTAAACGAAGCCTATGCCTTGGGTGGTTTATCGCATATTCAATTTAAACCCGGTCGAAATGGGTTTGTGATTGCCGATGCACAAGCCCCGGGTGGGTTCAGGCAATTGCATCAAGGTGAATACATTACCTTGAGTGTTCCCCTCGATTCCATGAAATGTTATAAATATGGTTTGTTGGTGAATGTGGTTAATAATCGGTATGTGTTGGATAGTGCCGAGATAGTCAAGTTTCAACAAGTTCGTAGCAATATCAATCAAATCATTGCGCAAAAAGCCGTGCAGTATGGATTGGCCTTGGCCGATATGAATGCCTATATGAATCGTCTTCCCCAAGGTATTTTAGCCGATGGGGTTTTGATGAACAGCACTTTTGTGAGTGGTAACTTTTTTAGTTTAGATGGTTATCATCCCACCGAAAAAGGCTATGCCTTATTGGCCAATGAATTCATTCGAGCAATCAATGCGCGTTATGCTTCGGCCATTCCATTGGTGCATTGCACTGATTGTAAAAGTGTTTTATTCCCATAATACGAATTACAGTAATAAAAAAAACCTATCCGTTTGGATAGGTTTTTTATGTGCCTAAAGGCAATATTAGTTGTTCACAATTATTTGAGCACCCAAAGCTTGTGTTCCTGTCCCACCTAAAAATCCTTTGGCGAATACAGTGTAAATTTTTCCGGCCTGTAAAACAATACCCGGTAAAGGCAATGCTACGGTTTGAGTTCCTGCAACACGTACTTCTAAATTATACGTACCGGCATCGAGTGGGGTAAAGGCAGTTGCCCCTTTGAAGGCTGTATTCGGGAATACAACAGCGCCGGCATTGGCTAAGGCAACGTCTACGGCCGGGGCGTCTGGACTTAAATGCACAAAACGAACGTGGGCTTTTCCGGCTGCAGGAGCTGTTAAATCGTCCGATAACAATAAAGTTGATAATTTGCTTACAGAATCGATGGCGAATAAGGTTTGTGAGGTATTCTTCACGAAATTGGCATTCGCATTAATAACGGTTGTTGATGTTCCTGTTACATTTACCTTGATATTGCGGGTTCCTGTTAACAACGGAATATACGTTGTGTTGTTAGGGAAGGTCAAGGCCGATGTGTTCATTTTGGTATTGTCGATTAATAAATCAACTCCCGGAGCATCGGGTGAAGTATGAACCACCATCAATTTGGCGGTATCGGGTTGTGGCGTTACTTCATCTTTGTTACACGATGAAATGAAAGCGATGCCAAAAGCGGCGGCAAATCCTAACATGAGTTTTTTGTACATAAAATTTAATTTTTACAAACCAACACCCATCCCATGCACTCACCAAATTGATTCTTGAATACAAAATAGTGTTTGTCTATTTAGACGGCAATTATATATAGATTCAAACAATAGGGTTTCTCCCTTGAATGCCTGTTTTAACTTTTTTATTTGAAGCCAATAAACGATGCTTTCTATTCCTTTTCTTCTATTAAAAAAGATAAATGCGTTCCTTGTTCGATGATTCATGATGTACCTTTGCGCCCTATGCGCGGAAAAAAACAACAACGCTTTGCTGAAATCAAAACCTTTGGGAATGTTTTTGAATTGCCCGAAGGCATCGCTGATCGTTGGCCATCGATATTTAATAATGAACATCCCATAGTTTTGGAATTAGCTTGTGGTAAAGGCGAATACGCCGTCAATATGGCCAAGGCTTTTCCCGAAAAGAATTTTATTGGCGTCGATATCAAAGGGAACCGCATGTATGTGGGCGCTAAAAAAGCCTTGCAAGAACAAGTAACGAACGTGGCCTTCCTACGAACCCGCATTGAGCAATTGACCTTGCATTTTCATCCGCAATCGGTGTCTGAAATCTGGATTACCTTTCCCGATCCATTCCTTCGCGATAGCCGCGCTAAAAATCGCTTAACCCACCACAAGTTTTTGGCCATGTACCAACAACTCTTACAACCCGGTGGTTTGGTGCATTTAAAAACCGATTCCGATGAGTTGTATGCCTTCACCCTCGAAATGATTGCGCATCATCAATGTCCCATTGTACAACAAATTGATAATGTGTATGCACAAGGACAACCCGCCTTCCCTTTGAATATTCAAACGTATTATGAAGGCATGCATTTACTCGACGGCCGAACCATTCATTATGTCTCGTTCCGTTTACCGGAAGCCAATATTGTAATTCCGCCGAAAAAGAAAAAAGACCATGAAGAAGCCGCTGTTTAACGACGATGAGGAGTTTTACATCAACGACTCCGGCTTGTTTGTATTCACGGCCGAGTTTCTATTGAAACGCGGGTATTGCTGTGGCAATGGTTGTTTGCATTGTCCCTACGAATATAAAAATGTGATTGACCCCATTAAGAAAAAACGTTTGCAAGACGAACAGCGTCAACGTGGCAACAATTCCTCGTCGCCCGAAGCATAAGTTGGTCGCAGTAATAGTCCAACCACTAAAAATACACTCACCCCATATTGGGTTTCAAACAAGGGTTCTATCATCATCGCAAAGAACACCAAGCCCCAAAAGAAACGGCGCATGATTTTTCCTTGGCCTTCTTCCTTCCATAATAAAAACAAAGTCCAAAGCCAAATAGGAATCGTAAATAACCCGGCCGACATGGCACTCATCAAGAATTGATTGTGGGGCAATAGCGACGGCCCTGCTTGATTACCTCCAACGTGTTGTTGATAATCGGCTTGCATGGTATCGTACACATCGCCAAGTCCAACACCTATTAGCGGATGCGCTTGAATATGTTGTAGTGCAAAACGGTACGAAATAAGTCGCCCTTCATCGCTCACTTGCGCTTGGACTTGGTTATTTTGCATTTGTTCTAGACTGTATAAAAAATACCCAATTTTATTTTTGAACGGCGTGGATACTTGATACATCAAAACCGGTAAGGCCGTAAAAAATAGCAAGGCCATTAAAGCCGGTTTGCGATACTTGGCTTGTACCATAAAATAAGCAATAGCAAAGAAGGCCATGCCGTAAAGCGCCACCAAACCACTTTTAGCGGAAAGCCAATGCAAATACACCACGGCGATAAAGGCGATACTGCCCCAGAGCACCGTTTGTTTTTTAATGGCACGTTCCACACAAAACATAATGCTAATGCATACCGCCAAACTAAAACGAATATGATCGTTTTTGAAAGGCGTTGGCATGTGTTTGGCAAAACCATAAGCCGCATCGATACTTTCTTTGTGTTGCAGGTATTGCCATACACTAAACCCCATGCCAAACACCGAGGCAATTATCCAAGTAGTTTTCCAATAATCTACCCAACGGTAATGCGGTGCCCGATACAAACTAAACATGGCCGGTAATACCAAACAAGGTATCATAATTTGTGCTCGTTCAAACCAATAGGCCGTGTTTTGGCTCCAAAAAAAACTGAGTAAGGGAAGGGCAGTGCAAGCCATTAAGCCCAAGGCTTGTTTATCGTGCCAAAGGGTTTTAACGCGCGCGCCTAAATTCGGCATGGCCACGGCACAAATGCTGAAGCCAATCATACCCATGCTCATGAGGGCGCGGGCGGAAAGGAAAAGTCCAAGGACATTCATCCACAGGGCCAACATCGACAAAGGGAACCACCAGGATTCCAATTTTTGCCAATATGTTTTTATGCTCTGCAAGGCGTGAATAAGTTGCCACAAAGTAAACCGAAAATGCGATTACTTTTGTTCTTATTCGCTAAACTTCTTAATGCCGAAATTATTGTGTTGAACCCACTCGATCCTTCGTTTTTAGAAAAAATACGCCAAGGCGATTTTGCCGCCATTGCGCGGGGTATTAGCGTGGTGGAAAATGAACGTCCGGGTTCGGCGTATTTATTGCAACAATTAAATCCGCAATCCAC
>JBPCSZ010000063.1:0-10938 GCA_051006655.1 Chitinophagaceae bacterium | reverse complement strand
ATGACCTCCGTCGGCTTCATGCAATACCGCATTAATCTCTTCGACCGCGACAATGCCTTTCCGCAAATTCGCAACGAGTATAAAAAAGGCTACGATCGTCTTACCAACGGACTCTACCTCGAACCTTTTATTGGTTATTCGTATTACGACAAGAAGAAATTCATCAATTTCTTTGCCGGCTTCAATTTCTTATTGGGCTTCACCGAAGGACGCCGCGATTACCTCTTCGATTTAGGACGCCCCGATACAGGAGCGCGCTTCGACCGCCTCACCGGATTTAAAATGGGTTGGGTGCTTCCCATTTATAAAAAGAACGTGGAAGAAATTTATTACTAATGCTATTCCCAATCCTCTACACCATGGCGATGCAGGGGTATTACCTGGGTATGCGTATTGCCTCGCCCTTTCACCCGAAAGCCAAACTATTTATAAACGGCCGAACCCACTTGGCTAACGACTTAGAACCCTTAAACGTTCAAAACAAACCCGTAATTTGGTTTCATTGCGCCTCCGTGGGGGAATTCGAACAAGCACTTCCCCTCATCGACGCCATACAGAATGATTTCCCCGCGTATCAAACCTTGGTAAGTTTCTTTTCCCCCTCGGGGTATCAGTTTGCCAAAAAACGCTACCCAAGCCTTAATATCTGCTACCTCCCCTTCGATACCCCTTCCGCTTGCGAATATTTTATTCGGAAAGTGCGCCCCCATTTGGCCATTTTCATTAAATACGAATTTTGGTATAATATCCTTCGTGCCTGCCACCGGGCTCAAGTCCCTTTGTTTTTAGTCGATGGTATTTTTCGGTCCAATCAAGCCTTTTTCAAACCATACGGAAACTTATTCAAACCCTTATTAAACCCATTCACCCATTTCTTTCTTCAAAACGAAAGCAGTGCCCAACTGCTAAGCCAACTTGGCTACAGCAACCACAGCGTTACCGGCGATACCCGCTTCGACCGCGTGTTGTCCATTAGCCAAAAACCCTTCCATATCCCAATCCTTGAACAAGTTTGTCCAAAACCCGGCACCGCCTTTGTGGCCGGCAGTGTATGGGATACCGATATTCCGGTATTAACGGAAATCATCCAAGAACTTCCTAAAAACATGCCCATTATTTTAGCCCCCCACCAACCCGGGCATTTTAATACCGCTTGGATTCAGGAACCTTTTACCCTTTACTCGCAATTCAAAGAAAATAATACAACCCGAATACTCATCCTCGATACCTTGGGACACTTATCCTCCTCCTATCGCCTCGCCCGCTTCGCTTATGTGGGCGGTGGCTTCGGGAAAGGACTTCATAATATTTTAGAAGCCACCATATACGGCACACCGGTATTGATTGGCCCACAATTTCAAAAATTTCAAGAAGCCGTCGATTTAGTGGAATTAGCAGCCGCCTTCCCCATTTCGCCCGAAAATGCCGCCGAAAAAACACGCCTTGTTTTAGGAAAAGGCGAGTCGATTAGCAAGACATTGAGCCATTATTTTGAAACACGCACTAACGTTTCCGATAAAATTTTGGTCTTCCTAAAACGGGGTAAATTCCTTTAACCCGTCTCGGATTTTAAAACTAATTTTTAGGATTCAAATGTATGCGCTATATTAGCGAATTAAATTGGTTCATTTTGTACAGGAAAATGAGAACTTTCGTCGGTTTAGCTCTATTGGCGGCTCTTATGAGTATGCCCTTCAGAAGTCTTGCCCAACAGCCATTGATTTTCGGCTTGGATTCCCTTTGTGTGAACAACGATTTGCAGTTGAGTACCACCGTGAAAAATGCCTCCAGCTACTACTGGGGCTTTTGTTCGGCGTACTTAAACAATATCCCCACCGGGAGCAGTATCGGCGCCGGCACAGGCATGGATTCCCCGTCTTCGATTGCCATGGGTAAAGATGGACAAAACTATTTTGTGTTCGTGGTGAACACGGCCGGAACCCGCAACGTAATGCGTTACGATTTCGGAAATAGTTTGTCGAATTCCCCCGTTCCCGTGGATTTGGGCAATTTTGGCGGACTCATTCCGGTGACAGCCAAAGGCTTCGAATTGGTAAACCATAACGGACAATGGTACGGGTTCATTACCGGTGGAAGTACCGCTGCAAACTCGCAATTGGTGCGTCTCGATTTTGGAAACAGCCTCAGCAATACCCCTACTTTAAGCGATTTAGGTAACTTAAGTGGACTCTTAATTAACCCACAAGATTTATTCATTTTCAGCGAAGGGGCCGATTGGCATCTTATGACTGCCGAAGGCTTCACCGGTAATTTAATTCGTCTCGACCTCGGTAACTCGCTCAGCAACAATACGCCTACCCTCGTGAACCTCGGTAATCCGGGCACTTTGAGCTTCCCTACCGGATTCTGGCCTGTAAAAGATGGCGTAAACTGGCACCTTTTTGTAGTGAACCGTTTATCGCAAACTATTAGCCGTGTAGACTTTGGAAACTCGTTATTGAACCCCGCCGTTGAAACCAACCTCGGTAACTTCAACAATACCATGAATGGTCCACGCGATATTTCTATCATTAAAGATTGCGGTAAATTTTATGCTTACGTAACCAACGAAGCCAATAACAGCATGATTATGCTCGACTTTGGGGGTAGTATTACCAGCGTACCCACCGAAACCGATTTAGGTAACTTTGGTGGCTTCAGTGCCCCACGTTATTTAACCCGCTTCATTCGCTCGAAAGACAATGTGTTTTCATTCACGGCCAACAATACCAGCAATAGCATTACCCGCTTGTCGTACATGAGTTGCAATGCCTCAACCATTCCATCGTCTACCTTGCAAACACCGCCACCTATTCGTTATACAACGCCCGGTTTATATAATGTGTATTTTGTGAGCGACGAAGGTTTACCAACCATGCAAGTGGATTGTAAATTGGTACAAGTAATTGCCATGCCACCCGTTGAAATTCACAACGATACCACCATTTGTAATGGCGATACCATTTTATTGGTGGCCAATGGACAAGGACTTTATTCGAATGTTTGGAATCCTGTCTATAATACCATTCCACCCTACGATACAACCTCTATTCGTATTTACCCGAAAGAAGATTACCGCTACCATACCCGCCTTGAATTCTTGGCCAATGGCGGTTGTCGCTTAGATACTTCCGTAATGGTGAAAGTGAGTCGCGTCATTGCCGATGCCGGTCCCGATCGTTGGGTGGCCGATGGCGCCCCAACCGTATTGGGTGGACCACGCGTTTCTACGGGTCAAGAATATTCTTATTTGTGGGAACCTAATTTGTGG
This sequence comes from Chitinophagaceae bacterium, assembly GCA_051006655.1. Lineage (GTDB taxonomy): Bacteria > Bacteroidota > Bacteroidia > Chitinophagales > Chitinophagaceae > OLB11. Next base: position 7,667 of record JBPCSZ010000063.1, on the reverse strand, counting down.
TTAGATAAAAATTATATCGTTAACCCCGAATGTCGTCCGCGCGATGTACAAGCCTACTACTTAACGGTTACCAACGATTCATCATCGTGCGTGGCTACCGATACCGTTTGGGTTCGCACGGAATGTACTGAAGTGAACATGCCGAACGCCTTCAATCCACAAAGCGATTTAGCCGACAACCGCAACTTCGGTATCCTCAACAACAATATTGTAAAAGTGAATTATTTCCGCATCTACAATCGTTGGGGTGAATTGGTATTCGAAACCGTCGATAAAAACAAGAAATGGGATGGTACACAAAACAACATTCAATTACCACCCGATAATTATGTTTGGATTGTGGATGCCGTTTGCGATAACGGAAAACGCATCAAAAAACAAGGCACCGTCCTCTTGGTACGCTAAAGCCTAAATAAACGAATTAGACCGGTCAAATTGTTGACCGGTCTTTTTTTGTAGCCAAGCCACCGAATAGAATGAAGCACCCGTCTTGCTGTACGCTCCAAGGTTGTCGGGTGGCAATATGGCAAGCCATGCCCCCCGCCAACGCTTTCCGCTGCCATCAAGGCTATTTTTTATGGGTCCGATTCTTTCTTCAGCCAATAAGCGCCGAAAAACAGAAAAAAAACTTTACGAAATAAAAATTATGGACTACTTTTGCACTCCCTAAAAGTTCTTTTAGAGCAGTTGGGAGTTCGGAATACGGTTTTTCGAACGCTTGAACCAAAAAATTTTAAAACGCTATGGCGAAAGAAATCACGGGCTATGTAAAGCTCCAATGTAAAGGTGGCGCCGCCAATCCGGCACCGCCAATCGGTCCCGCCCTCGGTTCCAAAGGTGTTAACATCATGGAATTCTGCAAGCAGTTTAATGCGCGCACGCAGGACAAACCCGGTAAAGTATTACCGGTATTAATCACGGTATTTGCCGACAAAAGCTTTGAGTTTGTCATCAAAACCCCTCCCGCTCCCGTTCAATTAATGGAAGCAGCCGGTATCAAAAGTGGCTCGAAAGAACCTAACCGCAACAAAGTGGGTAAGGTAACTTGGGCTCAAATTGAAGAAATTGCCAAAGACAAAATGCCCGATTTAAACTGTTTTACGCTCAACAGTGCCATGTCAATGGTAGCCGGTACTGCGCGTAGCATGGGTTTAACAGTAGATGGTAAAGCCCCTTGGGATAATTAATTCACGTTTAAATTGTAACCCGGTATGAAACTCAGCAAAAAAAGAAAAGTGGCAGAAACCAAAGTGGATTCTGCTAAATTATACTCGCTCGATGAAGCCTCATCGATGATGAAAGCCATCAACTGCACGAAATTCGACAGTTCGGTGGATGTACACGTACGTTTAGGGGTAGACCCAAAGAAAGCCGATCAGGCCATTCGTGGTACCGTATCGTTACCACATGGTACCGGTAAAACCAAACGCGTGTTGGTATTATGTACGCCCGATAAAGAAGCCGATGCCAAAGCCGCCGGTGCCGATTACGTTGGTTTGGACGAATACGTTCAAAAAATTGACGGTGGTTGGACCGATGTGGATGTGATTATCGCAACCCCTTCGGTGATGCCTAAAATTGGTCGCTTAGGTAAAGTATTAGGTCCACGTAACTTAATGCCTAACCCTAAAACCGGTACGGTAACCAACGATGTAGCCTCGGCTGTAACCGAAGTGAAAGGTGGTAAAATTGCCTTTAAGGTCGATAAAGCCGGTATTATTCACGCCTCTATTGGTCGTGTATCGTTCGAGCCAAACAAAATCAAAGAAAATTGCATGGAATTAGTGAATGCTATCGTTCGCTTGAAACCATCATCTTCAAAAGGTACCTATTTGAAAGGAATCAGCATGGCCACGTCGATGAGTCCGGGTGTGTTGGTTGATACTAAAACAGCTACCAATTAATGAACCCTCTAAAAAGAGAACATCATGACTACGGAACAGAAACAACAAACCATTGATATACTGAAAGAGAAATTCTCGCAGTACAATAATTTCTATGTAACCAACACCGAATCGTTAACGGTGGCTCAAGTGAGCAAATTACGTCGCCTTTGCTTCGACAAGAATGTTGAAATGAAAGTGGCTAAGAACACGCTCATCGTAAAAGCCCTCGAAGCCCTCGGCGATGAAAAATACAACGGTATCAAGGATGCTTTCCATGGCGTAACTGCGCTCATGTTCAGCGAAAGTCCAAAAGAACCCGCTTTATTGATCAGCTCGATTCGTGAAGAATTCAAAACCGACAAGCCCTTATTGAAAGCGGCCTTGATTGGCGAAGACGTCTTCTTGGGTAACGATAGCTTAATTGCATTGAAAAATATCAAAACCAAAAACGAACTCATTGGCGAAGTTATCGGCTTGCTCAAATCTCCGATTTCTCGTGTTATTTCCGGGTTGCAAAACCGTTCGGAAGAAACAGCTGCTGCAGAACCAGCCGCCGCCGCCGAGTAACAAACACAGCTTCCAAGCCCCTTTATATTCATCATTTTAAAAAACTCAAAATCCATTTTATATGGCAGACATTAAAAATTTAGCCGAACAACTTGTAAACTTAACCGTTAAGGAAGTACAAGAATTAGCCGATGTGCTTAAAGCCGATTACGGTATTGAACCAGCTGCTGTAGCTGTTGCTGCAGGTCCAGCTGCCGGTCCGGCCGTTGAAGAAAAAACTGCTTTCACTGTAGTATTGAAGAATGCCGGTGCCGGTAAACTCAATGTAGTTAAAGCCGTGAAAGATTTATTAGGTTTAGGTTTGAAAGAAGCCAAAGACTTAGTAGACGGAGCTCCTGGTAACGTTAAAGAAAATGTTTCTAAAGCTGAAGCCGACGATATCGCCGCTAAGTTGAAAGAAGCCGGTGCTGAAATCGAAATTATCTAATTCGATACACCCAATGCATTTAAAACCACCCTATTTAGGGTGGTTTTTTTATGCTAACAACAAAATCAGTGCGAGAAACAAAGCGAATGCGAGTGGTTCGTAGGGGCGAATTGCATTCGCCCAATAAAAGAATGATGAAACTGCACTACGAAGCGTCTTCGCTTCGTAGCCTCATGCTATGGCTTGTAGCCATATTGCCGTGTTGCGAAACGCAACAACATAACACTGCGAAGCGAATACGCTTCGCAGAACATAAATGAGTCCCCCCCGATGACCGATGAAACTAGCCCTGAAAAAATAGCCCCGGCTGTAGCAAAGTGCCATGCACTGCGGAAGACGGGACGGGTGCCAAATAAAGAGATGCCGATGCGCTTCAAAAAAAAGAGGCTTGCTTTAAGCAAACCTCAATGTTGTGATATAAAATGATAAAAGGGTTTATTTCCCTTCGCTCATTTGTTGGATGATGCTTTCGCTGACGCCCGTGAAGGAGAACCCGCCATCGTGGAAGAGGTTTTGCATAGTTACTTTGCGGGTTAAATCGCTGAATAAGCTCACCACATAATTGGCGCACTCTTCGGCATTGGCATTGCCTAATGGCGACATTTTTTCGGCATAGTCGAAGAAGGCATCGAAACCGCTTACGCCGCTACCGGCAGTAGTCATAGTGGGCGATTGCGAGATGGTATTTACGCGCACTTTTTTCTGCATGCCGTAATGGTAACCGAAACTGCGGGCGATGCTTTCCAATAGGGCTTTGGCATCGGCCATGTCGTTATACCCTGGAAAGGTGCGCTGGGCGGCAATGTACGATAAGGCCACCACCGAGGCCCACTCGTTAAGGGCATCGAGCTTCATGGCGCATTGCATTACTTTATGGAAGGAAACCGCCGAAATATCGAAGGTTTTCATGAGGTTGTCGTAACTGGTTTCGGTGTAAGGAATCTTTTTGCGTACGTTTGGACTCATACCGATGGAATGTAATACGAAATCGATTTTACCGCCTAAAATAGCTTGACTTTCGGTGAATACTTTTTCGAGGTCTTCCATCGAAGTGGCGTCGGCTCCAATAACGGTAGCACCACCGCAAGCAGCCGCCAATTCGTTGATTTTACCCATGCGTAAGGCGATGGGCGCATTGCTCAAGGTGAAGACAGCCCCTTCTTCGTGGCATTTCAACGCCACTTGCCAAGCCATCGATTTTTCGTCGAGTGCCCCAAAAATAATTCCTCGTTTGCCTTTTAATAAATTGTATGCCATGCTGATTTTTACATTTTTGTGGCGTAAAAATAGCAATAAATGAGCAAAGCATGGCCTTACCTTTGTAAACATGATGCCTGAAAACCAAATGATGGGTAAAAGCTTAGAGGAAGTGCACGGCACGGTGGATGTAGGCCGCGGTAAAACCCGTTGGCAACGCCTCTTGGCCTATTTGGGTCCGGCCTATTTAGTGGCCGTAGGGTATATGGATCCCGGCAACTGGGCCACCGATATTGAAGGCGGTAGTCGTTACGGCTATCAACTCATTTGGGTATTGGTGATGAGCAACTTGATGGCTATTTTATTGCAATCGCTCAGCGCCCGCTTGGGTATTGTGTACAATAAAGACCTGGCCCAAGTGAACCGCGAAACCTACCCGGCGTGGCTAAACTTCTGTTTGTATGTGCTAGCCGAAATTGGAATTGCCGCTATGGATTTGGCCGAAATTATTGGGATGGCCATTGGCTTGAACTTATTGACGGGCTTGCCCCTCATTTGGGGCGTTACTATTACGGTGTTCGATACCTTCCTCTTGCTCTACCTTCAAAAATTAGGCATTCGGAAGATGGAGGCCTTTATAATTGGACTCATTGCCATTATTTTCAGTTCGTTTTTATTGGAATTGTTCTTTGTAAAACCCGATCCGATAGCGGTTTTACAGGGACTCCAACCGGCCCTACCCGATGAATATGCCTTGTATATTGCCATTGCCATTTTGGGGGCCACCGTGATGCCGCACAATTTATACTTGCATTCGGCCTTGGTGCAAACCCGTAAAATTGGTACCGATGAGGCTTCGAAACAAAAGGCCCTGCGGTGGAATTTCTTCGATAGCGTGGTGGCCTTGAACCTGGCCCTCTTTGTGAATGCCGCTATTTTGGTTTTAGCCGGCACCGTTTTTTACCACTCGGGGCGAACCGATGTGGCCGGTATTGAAGAAGCGCATCAATTATTATCGCCCTTGGTGGGGAATACCCTGGCCCCCACCCTGTTTGCCGTGGCCTTGATTGCGGCCGGACAAAGCAGTACGATTACGGGGACCTTGGCCGGACAAATTGTGATGGAAGGGTATTTGCATATTCGCATTAACCCTTGGTTGCGCCGTATTATAACCCGCGCCGTGGCCGTTTTACCGGCTTATTTTACCTTGTTGTTCTTGGGAACCGACCGCATGACGGACCTGCTGATATTGAGTCAAGTGGTATTAAGCGCCCAATTAGCCTTTGCCATCATCCCCCTGATATATGCCGTAAGCGACCGAAGCAAAATGAAGCAGTTTACCATAAAACCCTGGGTGATGGTATTGAGTGTGTTGGTGGCGGCCCTGATTATTGGCTTGAACATGCGCATGGTTGGACACCAAGTATTGGATTTATGGACGAACTATCCGAGTCCAATAGCCCGATTCTTCTTAGGCTTAGGTGTGGCCTTTTTAATGGTATTATTGATTTTGACCATTGTTTTGCCTTGGCGGAAGAAACGCGGAAATAGCGGCCAAACTTCTTCAGGATTGCATCGGCCCATGCAAGACTTGGCTTGGCCTGCCGTTAAACCCATACAATGTGTGGCCATTACCCTCGATTTTAGTTCGATGGATACCCAAGTGTTGGCCACGGCCATGCAACAAGCCCCCCAAGGAGCACGTTGGGTATTGATTCATATTGTAGAAAGTGCTACCGCGAAGATATACGGACAACATACGGCCGATGCCGAAGCCCAGGCCGATAAAATGCGTTTACAGGAATATATAGGCCTATTAAAGGAAAAAGGCATTGTTGCGGAAGGGGTTTTGGGTTACCGGAACCGTTCGGCCGAAATTGCCCGTTTATGTTCCGAATACCAAGCCGACTTGCTTATTATGGGTGCCCACGGCCACAAAGGCTTGCGCGATATGCTTTACGGGGAAACCATCAACGAGGTTCGCCACCGAATTCAAATCCCCTTATTGATTGTTAATCAATTAGATACCTAAGTTGACTTCAACTAAAAATGGAGGCAAAACAATACATTGCGGTGTAGACTGTCCATCGTATTGAAAAGCCACGCGGGTTTCTTTAAGTTCCACTTCGCTCAATTCTATAAAACAATTGATATTCAATGGTATATCGAATACCCAATAACGGTATTTATGGGTGTTTAATTGGGCTTGTTGCAAGTGCAGAAACTTCTCCTTTTTAGGCACTTCATCTAAAATAAAGCCTTGTGGACGAATATTAAACTGCATGAAATAATCGTAAGCCATGATTGCCTCCAACACTACATCGCCGGGATGGGCCTGCCGAAGCGTATCGCGGGCAGTATCGTACAAGTGGCGTAAAGGCGTTCCGTGCAATTGGTTTCGTTCGAACAAAGCCTTACCTAAAAGTTCTAAATGGGTATAGTAATCAATGCTTTTGGACAAATACTTCAACGTATTTTTCATACGACCCGCATTCCAATAAATTTCCAGTGCCGCCTCGGCTAAGGTAAAATCGTGGAGCTCTTGCTTCGATAAATAATTACTTTCAATAATCGTGTAAGGCGCTTGATTATCAAACACATAGCCGTGTTGATTAAACTTATCTCGCAAGGGTGTTCCCTTTAAAAATTTCAGGAATCCCAATTGTAATTCAGGGGGTTGAAGCGCTAAAACGGCATTGATGCTATGAATCACATCGGGACGGGTATCGAGGGGTAAACCCACAATTAAGTCCAAATGCAATTCCACATAATCGCGAACGGCTTGAATAACGGCGGTTGTTTTTTCGAATTGTTGCTTACGGCTAACCGAGAGATTGGCTTCGCGGTTCACGGTTTGAATCCCTATTTCGAAGCGGAAGAGTCCGGGGGGTAATTCCGTTTGAACCCATTGAATTAAATCGGGGTGCAAGATATCGGCGGTAATTTCAAATTGAAATACTTGTCCGGGACGGTGATGCGCCTTGATGAAATTAAACACCCGTAAGCTGAAATCCCGCTTAATATTGAAGGTCCGATCGAGGAATTTAACTGTTCGGCCATATTGCATCAGGAAAAGCAGGTTGGCTTCAATGCGTTCATTGCTGAGGTGGCGCACCTTATTGTCGAGACTGGCCAAGCAGAATTCGCATTTATAAGGGCAGCCCCGCGAGGTTTCTACGTACAGCACCTTATGGGCCAATTCCTGGGGTGGATCGTCGGCATAGGGGTTAATGGACTCCAGCAAGCGCAAATCGACGGTTTGATTCACGGCTTTCCCATGTAATTGTTCATTTTCAATGTAAATGAGTCCCGGAATACCCGAAACCGCCGGAAATTGGTCTAAAAACGCCGCAAAAGCCTCTTCGCCTTCGCCGGCAATGATGTAATCTACATCGGGCCGAACGATAATGGGTTCGTATTCATAACTCACTTCCGGACCACCTAAGAGGATCTTGGTATTGGGGTTCAAGGCTTTAATGCGTTCGCAAACAGCCAAGGTTTGGGTGATATTCCAGATATAGCAACTAAAAGCTACTACGTCGTATTGGGCACAATGGTCGGCAATGGTATCGAAATTTTCCTTGATGGTA
>JBPCSZ010000062.1:0-31647 GCA_051006655.1 Chitinophagaceae bacterium | reverse complement strand
CAAAGTACAGTTAGACAGTATGCGAATGGAAATTCGTTCAGGCCAAGCGCAATTGGTTTATTTTGAAGACTTTGCACAATTTGCGCACAAAAACTATGCGCGTGATATTTTACCCCTTTTTAGCGATACCGTGCTATTTGACATCGTACCGTTTGAAAAAGGATTTTCAATTCGAAAGCGAATGCCATAGAATTCATTCTGCAATAAATCGTTAGTCATTACTGTAAAAAACCAAAGTCCAACTTCAAAATTTCATACCTCGCCAAGTCATTTTCTGCCTAATTTCAAGATATTTATAAATTTGATGTGCACACAGCGCAAATAACAGCAAGTTCATTTCTAAAATAGATAGACGCTTTCTTCAGTCAACTATTTCAAATTCTAAATTGATATCAAGTTCTTTCCGTATAAACGAAAAATTGAAGGATTTACTTGAGTAAAAACAAGAATTTATAGGCCTATATTGTGTTCAAATAAATCTGTTATCGCCCTATTTTTTTGTGGGTGGTATCAGCTAAAATAAACACGGTGTTATTTAATTCATTAGAATTTTTTCTGTTTTTGCCCATTGTTTTTGTATTGTATTGGTTTGTATTCAACCAAAACAGGAAAATTCAAAACAGCTTGGTTTTAATTGCCAGTTACTTTTTTTATGGATGGTGGAGTTGGGAGTTCATGTTGCTGTTGATGGCAAGCACGTTACTCGATTATTTTTATGGCTTTTCGGTAGCATCTCCCAACCGCAGCAAAGCGAAATTTTTCCTTTGGCTGAGCATCATCAATAACTTAGGTATTTTAGCTGTATTTAAATACTATAACTTCTTTGCCATCCAAGTGAAAGAAGGCTTAGCCTTATTGGGCATGCAAGCGAATCCGCTTTTATTGGATATCGCCCTTCCGGTTGGTATTTCGTTTTATACGTTTCATGGCATGTCGTATGTATTCGATATTTATCGCAATCAGCAAAAGCCCATTAAGCACTTTGTTGATTATGCTGTATTTGTAAGTTTCTTTCCACTGTTAGTGGCCGGACCTATAGAACGTGCCGGACATTTATTGCCACAAGTGCAAGCAGACCGTCGCTTTTCGTACCCGCAAGCCCTTGCCGGTTGCCGATTAATTCTTTGGGGTTTATTTAAAAAAGTAATTGTCGCCGATACCATTGCCGGCTATGTGAATCATATTTTCTTACACTACGAAACATCGAGTGCTTTCACGCTTTTAATTGGGGCAATTGGGTTTAGTTTTCAAATTTATGGCGACTTTAGCGGGTATTCCGATATTGCCTTGGGCACGGCCAAACTTTTTGGATTTGAATTGCTCAGTAATTTCAAGTTCCCCTATTTCTCGCGCGACATTGCCGAGTTTTGGCGGCGTTGGCACATTTCCCTTTCTTCTTGGTTTCGCGATTATTTATACATTCCTTTGGGAGGGTCTCGAGTTGGAAAATCCAAAGCGGTTCGAAATACTTTCATCATTTTTATAGTCAGTGGATTTTGGCATGGCGCCAGTTGGAACTTTATTGCTTGGGGATTTCTTCATGCCTGTGCGTTTTTACCCTTATTATTACTCAATAAAAATCGCCAAAACCTTACCCAAGTAGTGGCTGAAAACAAAACCTGGCCAACGTTAAAAGAGTTGGGACAAATGTTGCTAACGTTTACGTTTGTTACCTTTGCTTGGATATTCTTTAGGGCAGAAACCATACATCAAGCCATTGGGTATATTACACGTTTTGTGGTTGATGCGGCTCAAAACCCCATGGGTTTATTTCAATTTAGTGGTGGCAAACAAATTGTGGCTTTAATTATTCCTTTATTGGTGGGCGATTGGTACCTACGCCACGATGAACGTAATTTAAAAACACCACGCACTAAATTAATACGTACTTTATTGTATACAGTCATAACACTTGCTGTCACTTATTGTTTACTGAGCAATTACTTCAACGATAAAGGACAAGAATTCATTTATTTCCAATTCTAAAATGAAAGCATTTTTAAAACGTCTCTTACAAATAGCCTTAATTCCAATTGGTATTATGGTTATTTACAACGGATTGGGATTGGCCCTCATTACAACCTATTATCCTTATCCGGAGCAAGGGCTTGCCAATTATTTGCGCAACGACACCACCCAACGTGGGAGTAAGTTGCTCATTGGCTGTTCAAATTTGAAGCACAATATCAACCCCGACACCCTTTGGCAAACTCATCCGGAGGTTGATTTTCTCTATTTCCCCGCAGTGGTTAATAGTACCTTCATGCATTATATCACTAGCCTAAGTCCTTTCAATACCTACGATACCATTCTGTTTTACGCCCCCTATTCGTTCTATCAAAAATCGGTTGCTGTTCGCGAAGGCGAAAAGATAGACCGATCCTATACCTGTGGTTCTTACGCCCTACAAACGATTCGGCAAAACCCCATTAATTTTTTCAACAATTGGTTATACCGTTTTTGGAATATCAAACAGAAACGCGTGTATGCGTCTAATTCCCCTGCATTTTATTTGCCCATTGATACTTACATGATTAATTTGAGAAAAGATACTAATTTCTCGCAGGGGCGATTGCGCTTCCAACACGACAAACACATTATTGATCCGGTTATTTTTAATGACAAAGATATTGATGCCTTTCAGGCTGTTTTCCCAGGCAAACAAGTTTACTTGGTGTTTCCTCCTATCCCAAACATTCCAGAAAATGAAGCCTTTATTGAAGAATGTGCTACAAGTTCACAAGGCTTCCCGAGCGTATTGCAAAGACCACGTACCGAAGATTCCTCCTTATTTTTCGACCAATGGTTTCACATGAATGGCATTGGGAATGCGCGGGAAACCAAGGCCATGTCGAAACATTTAGATACCCTCGCGCGTTGTCGTTAAGGATTCCAACGGGCTTTCAAGGCCGGCACGATTGATTTGGGACGACCATAATAATCCATTAAACTCCAACTACAAACCGGCCAACAATCGTTCAATTGCCAAATTAAAGAACCCATGCATCGGGCATTCGATGCTTCTTGGGCCTCAATGGCTTCTAATAACACATCACGTTGCATGGCTTGCGTAGCTTGAATATACTCTTCCCACGTAGCATAGTGTTCGGGATACCGATTTTGTTTCAAGTAAGTAGCAATGGTTTCAAAACCACGAGGATGTTTTTGATGCGCTTTCAAACCGACGTCATTAAACGAAACGGTTTCCCCTAAGCCAAAGGCTTTCACCGTTTGAATATCGGGCATGGCTTGCATACCAAATTCAGACATAAAGCGAGGCACTTTTTCATGGTATTTTTCCTTGGGTAATAGTCCCCACCAAACACCCCAATAATGCGAATCGCCCATGCTCATCGATTGCTTTCGGCCCCACCCATACAAGGGCGAAGAAGCGATATAAGGGCGATGCGGATCTAATTGTTGCAATAAATTCGGAATATCCCGATGAAATAAATCGGCATACTCTTGCCATAAAAAAGCGGCATCGGCCTCGGATAATTGAAACTGTTTTTGCCAGCCCCAATTATGCCAGGCTTCATCAATTTCATTATTGCCGCACCATAATACAATGCAGGGATGCTTTCGCAAACGAAGCACATTATCGCGCACTTCGGCCAATACATTTTGTTTGAAATGCGGATCGGAGGCCGGATACATAGCTCCAGCAAACATAAAATCTTGCCATACCCATATACCTAAGGAATCACAAAGGGTATAAAAATCGTCCGACTCATATACCCCACCGCCCCAAACACGTAACATATTCATGCCCATGGATTTGGCGTGAATTAATAATTTCCGATAATGGGCTTTATTCACCCGCGGCAAAAACACATCGGCAGGCACCCAATTGGCCCCGCGCATATAAGTGGGCTTGCCTTCTACGGTAAAATAAAATGATTGTCCAATGCTATCTTGTTTTTGAATTAATGCCACCTTGGCATATTGGGCCGGCTCAGCTTCCGGCATGTCACCAAAATTCAAATACACGGGTCGCCAAATGCCACAAGTCACCATATGCGGCGCCCAATCCCACCCAAAATGATATTGTGCCTTTCGCGCATAATGACGATTATTTTCGCTAGGGCGAAGCATGGGCAAGGCTTTTTGTGCGGCTTCGTTGGCCTTGCTCTCGGCGGGTTCAAACACCACCCTTAATCTATTTTGCGTTTGAAGATGCGCGGCTACCGGAATAACCCAAGTGCGAAACATATTATCGGCTTCCAATAGCAAAACCCCATTCAAATAAATTTTCGCATACGTATCTAAGCCTTCAAACACCATTTGAATATTCGACGATTGTAATGCATCCCCACTTACTGTAAACCGCGTTTCGTAGGTCCAAGAACGTTCTCCTACCCATTGCACCGCACTTTCATTCGTTCCTAAAAATGGATCGGGAATCTGTTTGGCACGCAATAAATCGGTATGAATGGTACCCGGAATTTGGGCTTTTATTTTGGTGCTTTTCCCGGTTTCAAAACAAACCCAAGCTTCGTGAAGCCATTGCTTTTTTTGTGCTGTAACTTGGCTTGAAATCAATACAAGCAATAGTATCCAAATGCCTTGTTTCATTATGACTGAATATCAGCCAAGATACGCAAAATCGATTGAATTTCATCGGCATCAACACCCGTATAATGCATAGTTTCAGGGAACGTACTCGGCTGAAACGTATCGGGATGGGAAATGGTTTTACGGGCCGACGTATGCACTTCACGAGCCCCTGTTTCACGCACCACTTGTTCAACGGTATGTTGCGTTAAGCCACTGCCCGGCATAATAATGATGCGCCCTTGCGCCTTATCTACCAATTGCTTCAATAAGGGAATACCCGCGGGTAAAACCGGGTATTGTCCACTGCTTAAAATACGTTTTGCTCCGGCCGAAATAATTTCTTCCAATGCCGTGACGGGATGCGCACAACGGTCGAAAGCCCGATGAAAAGTGAATTCCATAGAACCGGCAGCTTCAATGCATCGATGCAAAAAGTCCGTATCAATTTGTCCGTTCCGTAACAAGCCCCCACTCACCACACCCGGGAAACCCAAGGTGCGACAGTACGCAATATCGTTCAGTATAATTTCTTTTTCTTCTTCGCTATAAACGAAATCGCCTCCGCGTGGACGAATGATGGGAAATACCGGAATTGGACTCAAGGTCATCATGCGATCTAAGCAAGCTTTCGAAGGTGTGGTTCCACCATCGTGGGCATTTTCGCACAATTCCAAACGATGGGCACCGGCCTGAATGGCTTCCAAGGCGCCGGCCATTGTAAACACGGCCACTTCCAATAATACCTTCATATTACTTAAAATAAACTCTTGGCTTCTTCGGTCCAAGCCCCATCGGCATCTTGTAAGGCAACAGTTACACCGGGCGTCATGCCATAATGCCCATATTCACCTTGTTTATTGATTGCCACAAATCCAATTTGTACTTCACGAGCATGAGCTTCTCCTTTCATTCGAACAAGCCGTTCCAACGCTAACTTACAAGCTTCTTCAGGCGAGTAGCCATAACGCATAGCTTCTACAATGGTGTGACTACCACAAATACGAACTACCTCTTCCCCCAAACCGGTGGCTGTGGCGGCGCCAACTTCATTATCTACATACAAACCCGCACCAATGATGGGCGAATCGCCAATTCGTCCGCGCATTTTGAATGCCATACCGCTGGTGGTACAAGCCCCACTCACATTGCCGTGCATATCGAGGGCTATCATGCCAATGGTGTCGTGATTATTTAAGCCGGCTTTTTGTAATTCTTTGATGGTGAGTAAGGGATCGTACTCCGATTTTTCTAACCACGTTTTCCAAGCTTCTTCTGCCTTGGCCGTTAGCAAATTTTCCTTTTTAAACCCTTGTTGCAAAGCGAATTGCAAAGCGCCTTCGCCTACCAATTGCACATGAGGCGTTTTTTCCATCACTAAGCGTGCTACGGATATAGGATGTAATATGTGTTCCAAGGCCATCACGGAACCGATATTCCCCTGATGATCCATAATACAAGCATCGAGGGTTACATTACCGTCTCGATCGGGGAAACCACCATATCCAACACTTGTATCTTCAGGGTCGGATTCTGGCACTTGAACACCGGTATGCACCGCATCGAGCGCGGTGCCTTGTGCCATTAATACTTCCCAAGCGGCCGCATTGGCCTTTACATTGGGGGCCCAAGTACTTATCACTAAGGCTTTTCTTTTTTTGCTACGCGAATTAGCCGATAAATTCAGGGATGGTAAACAAGCCGCTGCACCTAACACTCCCGCATTCCATATAAAATCCCTTCTTTTCATGTTAAATTGTATTGTAAATCAAGACTTAACCCTATGCTTGATTCGTTTGCGTCAGTTGACGGAAAATTTCCTCCAACCCTTGATTTGGATAGGCTGCCCGCAATTCAGGCAATAGCATATCAACCAATAATTTACCCCGATTAATAATAATTACCCGATCGCACATGGCCTCCACTTCTTGCATAATATGCGTGGAGAGCACCACGGTTTTGTGTGCCCCAAACGTGCGAATCAAATCGCGAATTTCAACAATCTGATTCGGATCTAAACCCGAAGTGGGTTCATCTAAAATCAACACATCAGGGTTGTGTATAATGGCTTGGGCTAAACCAACGCGTTGTTTATATCCTTTCGATAAAGAACCAATGGTCTTCTTGGCTTCCAAACTCAAACCGGTTTGCTCAATGATGGCATCAATTCGTTTTTCCGCTTGCGCCCCCAACCCATGCACACCCGCCAAAAATTGCAAGTATTCGCGCACATACATATCGTAATACAACGGGTTTGATTCAGGTAAATAACCAATGCGTTTACGAATGCCAATACCGGCCTTGCTAATGTCTTCACCACATACGGTAATACGGCCGGCATCGGGGGTAACATAGCCTGTAATCATTTTCATGGTGGTGGATTTTCCGGCACCATTCGGCCCCAAAAAACCAACTACTTGTCCGGTGGGAATAGCAAATTGCATCTCACGCACCGCCCATTGTTCACCATATTGTTTCGATAAGCCGTTTACCTCTAGGGACATAAAAATCAATGTGTGCACAAATTTCGTTAAAAAAACCGCTTGAACGTAGTTTTATTTCCATGCCCCAAGTGTTTTTTTTATCTACGGCATGTTAGCAACTATTTATGCCTATTTATTCACTTACGTGATTGGTAAAGTTTACTTTCGAGTGGATTTTTGTTGACGTTGAAATGAATAATAACGGAGAAATAAATGCCTTGTTGCGCTTGCTGGAAGACCCGGACCAATCGATTTATCGTTCGGTATCGGAGCGTTTGTTGCATTATGGACAAGCCATTTTACCCGACTTGGAATCGAGTTGGCACGATTGCGAGGACCCTTTGGCGCTTACGCGTATTGAAACCATCATTCGTCATTTAAACTTCAACGATACCTTAAAGCAATTTGAAACTTGGTATAATAGCAAAAATCCCGATTTATTACAAGGTGGTATTTTGTTAGGAAAGTATTTTCAACAACAACCGGAAGAAGACAATTTAAGGCGTTTAATTAAAAACATGCATCAAAGTTGTTGGATTGAATTGAACCATTACTTAACCCCGTTGGAGCAAATCAATATCATCAATAGCATTTTCTACAGTAATTATAAATTCCGTGGTTACGACCCTGAAAAAATGCAACCGAAACATTTCGACATGCAACAAGTGGTTGAATCGCGTACCGGCAATAATTACAGTTTAGGCATCATCTATCAAATTTTATGTGAGATGCTAGACATTCCGGTTTATTTCATTCAATTGCAACAATTGTCGTTATTAGGTTATTTCGATCATGAATACGATTTCAAACAACCCATTCAAAACGCCAAACCTAAAATTCAATTTTACATCGATGCCAATACCGGCATGTTGTACACCCAAAATGATGTGGATGCTTATTTACGAAAATATAAATTGAATGTAGAACCACATCATTTTAATCCATTATCGAATACCGGCATCATGACCCAAACCTTACAAGCCTTGTTGGGTGTTTACGAAGCCCTCGACCATGATTCGCGTCAGCATGAATTACGCCAAATTTTAGCCACAGTAAAACCGAGTCTTTAATATTCTAAACGGCGAATAATACGTAAATGATGCGTGCGTTCCCCTTGCCGGTTTACAATACCTTGCCAATCGATGGCATCTACTTGAACTGCCCCACCCGAAGCCGATGCATGTAAAATGGTATCGCTCGACATTAAGATTCCTACATGGACTATTTGCCCCTCGTCGTCGGCAAAAAAAGCCAAATCGCCCGGCAATGCTTCTGTCATAAAATCAACCACCGTCCCTATTTTCGCTTGCTGTGAAGCCGCGTGTGGCAAGGGAATACCACGATACCGATAAAACAATTGCACCAAACCGGAACAATCAATACCATGGCGACTCATACCACCCCATTGATAAGGCGCCGCATTCAATGCAATTTTAAATTCATGTAATTGTTCTGCTATACCAGGCACTGAAGCCGCTTGCTTATATTCAAAAGACAATGATTGAGAAGTCCCTGCCAAACTATAATGTTCATAATTTGTTCGCCATGTGTCATGAAACACCTGCATACCCGATGTGGGTTTGGTGAACCATTCACCGGGCATATATAATTCCGATAAGGCCATTGAACCCAAGCCAACAAGATCACACTTGGTATCAACCTTTAGCTGTCCTTTCAAAACCCAACCCGAATCGCCATTCCAACAGGCCCGGATGCGCGCCCAAACCCCTTGTTCTTCCAATACTTCCACCCAATCGCCGCGCAATAATTGCGTGAATTGTTCACTTCGAAATTGATTGGAAACATAAACAGGCGCTAGGCTAACCCAACAAACAGCCCCATACATCATGCAATATATTTCAGGCAATGTACACCATTTCTTTGGCTTCCACTTAACACCCCATACTACCAATTACGGTATATTTGTAACACGTGTCCCAATCGTATGCTTCATATTCCGATGATGCCTTGTTGGACTTGATTCAAAAACAAAAAAATCAAGCCGCCTTTGGCGAACTATACACCCGCTATGCCCATACGGTGTATTGCATCTGTCAATCGTATTTCAAAGACCCCGACCGCTCGAAAGAAGCCGTGATGCAAGTCTTCGAAAAACTTATGATTGAAATACCCCGTTGGGAAATTAAATTCTTCAGGGCTTGGCTGGGTAAACTGACCCAGAATTATTGCCTAATGGAACTCCGCAAAGACAAACGCATGCCGGTGGTTCACCCTGAATTTCCGGAGCAATTTGTGGAATCGGCCGACGATTTTCATCTGGCCCTCGAAAAAGAAAATCGCTTGCAACAATTAGAAACTGCTTTGCTCGAAATACCCACCGAACAACAACAATGCATTCGTTGGTTTTATTTCGAAAAGAAATCGTACCAAGACATTATGCAACTCAGCGGATTCAGCTTCATGCAAGTGAAAAGCTATATTCAAAATGGTAAACGGAATTTAAAAATTCGACTTCAATCGATACAACATGACTGACACAAGCTATACCCTTCATTCCCCACATTGCCCTCAGCCATCACAATGGTTGCGGTATCGCCGTGGCTTGAGTTCAGCCGAAGAAACCCGCGCCATCGAAGAACACTTCACCGATTGCCCATTGTGCAGCGAAGCCATTGAATACATCATGAGCACGCCGGCCAATGAATTAGAACAAGCTTGGGGACAATTACCTAGCCCCCAATTAGAAAAAGAGAAAATAACCACGACGCCCCCCTTCCAACTGAAACGCTTTTTAACTCCTATTTCCGTAGCCGCTTCCTTGGCCTTGCTGTTCGGTGGCGCTTACTTCCTATATCAAGCATCTACTCAAGAAAAACATAAGCCCTTGGCGCAATTGAGCGAAGTGGCTAAACCGTCAAACGCAACAACACCAATAAACCTGAACACCGAAAAAGCCAACCCAGCTAACACAGCCCTTGAAAATAGCGCTACGGCTTCCACAAAACAACAGGAAATTCCTACCATCGCAACAGCCCCAACAAAGGCTGTAAAACCGGCTCCCATAGCAAAAACGAACAAAAAAGAGGCTGATATGTCCATCAGCGAACAACGTGTTGAATACACCGCCCCCATGGCCAATGCCGCGCCCGCCATGGCTTTGAGTGCCAACGAAACTGCCGCTCCGGCCATGGAAGAAAAAGACATGGTCGAAACCGTAGCAACGGCCAAACCCTTAGCTAAAGCGCGCAGTATAGAATTGAATCGCGATATGAAAACAGAAAGCGATAAAATGAGCGCCGTAAAAGCCCTTGCCGAAAACAATACCCCTTCCGGCATCGAATATTATCATCAACAACAATACCGAAAAGCCATTCCCTTATTGGAAAAAGCCCTCAAAGCCAATCCTCATAACGAAGAACTTCATTGGTATTTAGGCGATGCCTATGCGCAAATAGGGCGTATTAAGCAAGCCATGGAACACCTCCAAATAGTGGCTCGAGGAAATAGCACATATAAAAAACAGGCCCAACAAACGTTGGACCTGCTCGAAAAAAAATAAGTCGAATTACTTTGAAATGAAGGCCGGTGCCCCTAAGAAGTAATATAAAATACCCAAAAGCACAATCAAACCAATCACCACCGATAAAAAGGTAATCGTCCGTCGCTGAGCCACATTCACCGATTCTAACTTGTGCATTTCACCCAAGCGATTCACGGTGTTTTCCATTTTATTGAAGGCCGTTTCTCCCTTAATAATATAGTCGTAAGCCCCGTTACGCATACTTTCCAAGGCAATATCAATATTGTCCTGCCCCGAAAACATAATCACCTTGGTAGCCGCATTCAAACGCTTGATTTCTTTCAACACCTCAATGCCGTTTTTAGCCCCGGGATTACTCGAGTTTAAATGATAATCTAAAACCACAATTTCAGGCTTCAAACGTTCCACATCGGGCAAAGCCGATTCGCCGTTTTCATACACTTTCAGCTCGAACACATAACGCTCGCCCAAATAATCTTTAATCATCTCAACCTGTACGGGATCATCATCAATGATGAACATATACCGCACATCTTCTAGCATGATATTATCATTATCCATAGACTAAATTTTTCCGAAAATAAATAAAAACCTTGATTCTTAAAAACAAAGCGCATTTTATTTAGGTAAATTGACAAATATCAGTACCCCCTTAAGCCGGATTCATGCTACTTTTGTAATGAATCAAATATTTTTTTATGAGCCGTTTACTAATTCCTACCGACTTCTCGCCTGTGGCCGACAATGCCCTGAAATACGCAATGGATATGGCCACCCAATACCAATTGGATATCACCTTGGCCCATGTGGTGCAACTCTCCGCCACCGATGTAGCCAATGTGGTTTATGCCGATGTGATGCAGGATATGGAGCAACATGCCGAAGAAAAAATGCTTGAAAAAATCATCGCCCTGCGCGCCGAATACCCCCATTTAAACTTCGATTTTAAAGTAAAAGACGGACTCTTCCTGGATAGCCTCGAGGAAATTTGCAGCGAGGTTCGCCCTGTTGCCGTGCTCATGGGCATCACCGGTTCGGGCGAAGGCCTCGATAAACTCATTGGTTCCAATGCCATCATTGCCATGGATAACCTCAGTTTCCCGCTCATTGTTGTTCCTAAAAATGCCTACTTCAGTTCAGTGAACAAATTATGCTTCGCTTGCGATTTGAAAAACGTAGCCACCTCTACCCCACTCCTTGCCATTAAAGTATTTGCCAAATTATTCAATGCCGAAATTCATATCCTGAATATCGACCATCACAATAAAAACTATACCGCCAATACCCCGGCCGAAATTGAAGTACTCAATGCCATGTTCGAGCAAATTCCACATAGCTTCCATTATATCGACCACGAAAACGTGCAAGAAGCCATCAACGAATTTATCGCTTCCAACGAAATGGACATGGTCATCATGCTTCCCAAAAAACACAGCTGGCTCGAAAGCCTTTTCCGCAAAAGCAATACCAAAGAGATGCTCTATCACAGCCAAATACCGGTATTGGCGCTCAAGCACAGCTAATCAAACCACACCAACTAAAAAGGTTCCCGTACTTGGGAACCTTTTTTATTTACTCACTTTATATTGTTTTTTCTTTGGCAGCCAAGCCGAATCACTAGCTTCAACACCCGTCCCGCTTTTTGTTCCAAGTCCGCCCGAGGCGGCGCTTTCCACGTCAATCGGGGCTGAAGCTCATCGTCTCAATCTTTCATCATCCAAGGAAATCCCTGTCAATCCTGATAATCCTATCAATCCTGATAATTCTGTCAATCCTGTCCCAAAAATTCCTGTCCCCCCAAACGGGTGATAATCTGTGCTATAAATCTAAGTGATGCTCCTTGCCGCAAGCAATCGCTTCATCATACCCCGCATCGGTGTGGCGTAATACCCCCATGGCCGGATCGTTGTGCAATACCCTACGCAAACGCGCATCGGCATCGGCCGAACCATCGGCCACAATCACCATACCGGCATGAATACTATACCCCATACCAACACCACCACCATGATGCAAACTCACCCAACTGGCGCCACCGGCTGTGCTCACCATAGCATTCAAAATTGGCCAATCGGCTACGGCATCACTGCCGTCTTTCATGGCTTCGGTTTCACGGTTCGGCGAAGCCACCGAGCCACAATCCAAATGGTCGCGACCAATTACAATCGGGGCTTTCAATTCGCCATTGCGAACCATTTCATTAAATAACAAACCGGCTTTTTCGCGTTCCCCCATGCCCAACCAACAAATACGGGCGGGCAATCCTTGAAACGCAATTTTTTCTTTGGCCATATTCAACCAACGAAGCAAGCCTTTGTTTTCAGGAAACAATTTCTTTAAAGCCTCATCGGTTTTATAAATATCTTCCGGATCGCCACTTAAAGCCACCCAACGGAATGGCCCTTTTCCTTCGCAAAACAAAGGACGGATATAGGCCGGTACAAAACCCGGGAAATCGAAGGCATGTTCTACCCCGCGTTTGTCGTGGGCTTGTCCGCGTAAATTATTCCCATAATCGAAGGTAATCGCCCCACGTTTTTGGAGTTCCAACATCAAATTCACATGATGGGCCATGGTATCTAAACTCAACTTGCTGTATTCATTCGGATTTTTATCGCGCAAGGCATTGGCCTGTTCCACACTCATGTGTTCCGGAAAATAACCAATCAATTCATCGTGGGCCGAGGTTTGGTCGGTTAAGGTATCGGGGGTGATATTGCGTTCAATTAATCGACTCAATAAATCGGTGGCATTACACACTACACCAATCGAAATGGCTTCCCCGGCGGCTTTCGCGCGAAGCGATTCATCAATAGCCTCATCAATATCGGTAAACATTTTATCGATGTAACGGGTATCTAAGCGTTTTTGAATACGCCAAGCTTCCACATCGGCGGCCAAACAAACCCCTTCATTCATGGTAATAGCCAATGGCTGAGCGCCACCCATACCACCTAAACCGGCGGTAACATTCAAGGTGCCTTTCAAGCTTCCGTTAAAATGCCGACTGGCTAAACTCAAATAGGTTTCATACGTTCCTTGCACAATACCTTGCGAGCCAATGTAAATCCAAGAACCGGCCGTCATTTGTCCATACATCATCAAACCCTTGGCATCCAATTCGCGAAAATGTTCCCAGTTCGCCCAATTACCAACTAAATTAGAGTTAGCAATTAATACACGAGGAGCATCTTTGTGACTGCGTAAAACACCTACCGGCTTTCCGCTTTGCACCAACAAAGTTTCGTCTTCGTTCAAATTGCGTAATAATTCCAAAATCTTTTCAAACGCCGGCCAATTGCGGGCCGCTTTCCCTAAACCACCGTAAACAATCAGTTCATCGGGACGCTCGGCTACTTCCGGGTCTAAATTATTTTGAATCATACGATAAGCCGCTTCCGTAATCCAATTCTTACAATGCAATGTGGTTCCGGTGGGCGATTTCACGACGCGAGCTTGTGCTTCCATAATACTTAAATAGGGTGCAAAAGTACACCGCATTCGCCTTATTCAGGCCCTAGCACTATACTTGAATTTTATTTGCTATTAGGCATAACGAAACTCGGAATGTAATTTTGAACACTGCATGAATTGGACACCTTATACCAAAGGGTTTAATGCTTGGCTAAAACTTGAAAAAGGATTGAGCGAGCATTCCTTATCGGCCTACTTACACGACGTAGAAGCCCTGAAACGGTATTTGATTCAAACCGAAAATCCCATTCTTCCTCGCGAGGTACAACGCGAACATTTACACGGCTTCATGCAAGCCTTGCACGATATTGGTATGAGTGCTACCTCGCAAGCCCGCATGGTGAGCGGTTTACGCAGTTTTTTTCGTTACCTGCAAATCGAACAAGTTCGTACCGACGACCCCACCGAATGGCTGGAAGCCCCTAAAACAGGACGTCATTTACCCGATACCCTTTCGGTTGAGGAAATCGATACCCTCTTTAATGCCATCGACCATAGCACGGCAGAAGGAACTCGCAACCGCGCTATTTTAGAAACCATGTACAGTTGTGGCTTACGCGTTTCGGAAGTAATTCAATTGGGCTTTAATGCCATTCATGCCGATACGGAATTTATTCGTGTTGTTGGTAAAGGCAATAAAGAACGCCTCGTGCCCATTTCCGATTCAGCCTTGCATTATTTAGCCCTTTATACCCAAGGCTACCGCAATAAAATGAATCCGAAAGCGGGATATGAAAATCATGTATTTTTAAACCGCCGTGGGGCCGCCCTTTCGCGTGTAATGATATTTTATATTTTAAAAGACTTAGCCCAAAAAACAGGATTAAAAAAAAATATACATCCGCATACCTTACGCCATTCGTTTGCCACCCATTTGGTGGAAGGTGGGGCCGATTTACGCGCTGTACAAGAAATGCTGGGACACGAGAGCATCACCACCACCGAGATTTACACCCACTTAGACCGCGATTTTTTACGCCAAACCATTCGGCAATATCTACCCCGTTATCATTAACCCCTTACTATTTTTTATATGAAAGTTTTACTCAACAACGAACAAATTCAACAATGGGATTTATTTACGCAACAAGAAGAACCCATTTCAGGCATTCAATTGATGGAGCGCGCCGCCGAGGCCGCCACACAATGGATTCAAAAACAAATTAAACCCAATCACCCCGTGGCCATCTTGGTTGGTCCGGGCAATAATGGGGGCGACGGCTTAGCCATTGCCCGCCGATTATTACAAGCCAATTATACAGTGGCCGTGTTTCACCCCAAAGAATTTTCGCCTAAATCGGACGCGAAAGAACAATTCAATCAATTGCAAAAAGCCTTCCCTAAATGCCTTTTTCCTTTAGCTGATTTTAGCGCTTCGCACCCGGCCGATGTCGTAATTGACGCACTCTTTGGGACCGGTATAAAACCAATCACCAGCGGTGAATTCAACACTGCCATTCAAGCTATTAATGCTCATCCCGCAACTTGCATTAGTCTCGATATTCCTTCGGGACTCCATGCTGATGCTGAAACAAAACCTACGATAGTAGTAGAAGCTAATTTCACCTTGAGTTTTCAAACATGGAAACGAGCATTTCTTTGGCCCGAAACTGGACCTTGTTGTGGCGAAATCATCGATTTAAATATTCAACTTCACCCACATTTTTCGGCCCTTCAAACAGCGTCATTTTTTTTATTAGAAAAAGAAGATATTCAAGCTCGGTACAAACACCGCGAACGTTTTTCGCATAAAGGCACATACCGACATGGCCTATTATTAGCCGGTTCACTTGGAAAAGTAGGAGCCGCCATATTAGCATCTAGAGCGGCTTTACGCGGTGGCATTGGCTTATTAACGCTTCGAGTTCCCGACAGTTTATGTAGCATAATTCCAATGGCCTTACCGGAAGTAATGACCGAACCTTATACCCATCATGGGAGTCCCTCGGAATTTCATTACAAAGCATGGGCCGCCGGTTGCGGCTTAAACACCCACGAACACGCCTACCAGGCCTTTATTCAATTATTAGAGCAAGCACCCATACCCGGCATTATTGATGCCGATGGCTTGAATTTATTAGCCAACCATCCGGAACTCAAACGGCGTATCCCCAAAGGTTCCTTGCTCACGCCCCATCCAATTGAATTTGATCGCTTATTTGGCAATAGCCCAACCCACGCCGAGCGCATTCACAAAGCCATCCAATTCACCCAAGAATCAGGGCATTATATTTTACTCAAAAGCACGTATTCGGCCTTGGTTTGTCCAAACGGAAATGTTTATTTCAATACTAGCGGCACCCCGGCTTTGGCCAAAGGTGGAAGTGGTGATGTGCTTACGGGACTTTTACTGGCCTTGTATGCCAATTA
This sequence comes from Chitinophagaceae bacterium, assembly GCA_051006655.1. Lineage (GTDB taxonomy): Bacteria > Bacteroidota > Bacteroidia > Chitinophagales > Chitinophagaceae > OLB11. The sequence goes on along the minus strand of JBPCSZ010000062.1, from coordinate 15,264 downwards.
TCAAAACATGGAAACAAGCGCCATGATGGGCATGTATTTGCATGGATTAGCCGGCGAAATTGCCGAAGCGCAAAATGCAACGGAAAGTGTATTGGCTTCCGAAACCGCCGATGCCTTGGCACAAGCCTTTCGGCAATTACAAGCGAGCTAAAGGTTGATGCACATCGTGGTAAAACAGGAAGGTCCAATGTTCTTCCGTGCCCATACGAAAGAGGCGTTGCCGTTCTTCCATACTGCGTTTACCATCGTAATCGTATTTGGCTTGGTATTTGGTTTTTAATTGGCGCAATTGAGGGGCCACATCGCCACCGAAATAATAAACACCATCGCTCAATTCGAAACGAAACCCTAAATGAAAAGGACAGTGTCCACCCAAGGTTTCATACGAAAGCCAATCTTCAATTTGGCCGGCGTCGTTTAACCAATGGGTACCATGAAATTGTTCCAGCCATTGAAAATCGTTGGGGATATACGAAGGGATTCCTTTTTGAATGGCAAAGTCGAATTCTTTTCGGCTTACATAATAATTGGCGTTAGGAAAAGCGGGCTGACGATTCCCTTCGGCATTCAACAAACCGGCACCACCGGCATGGTCTTTATGCAAATGCGATAATAGCACGTGCGTCACTTCATTCGGATGAATACCATGCTCTAATAAATTATGATGCAATTGATAACTCCCATCGTTCAAATGAAAACCCAAGCCGGTATCGATTAATAATACATGGTGTTCGTGCCGAATGGCAAAGGGTTGGACTTCCACCAACAAAGAGCCCGTTGGACGATCCGTAAGTATATCGGTTTCCGGATTGAAGGGATGAAACACCTTATCGTGCCCGATAGTAAAAACCCCTTCCGATAAAGGAATAACGTGTGATGCCATGTTGAATGATTAACGTAGTACCCGTTGACGATCGGCATCTAAACGCACCAAAACGAAAATGAGTATGGCAAAGGTAAGCAAGGATGTTCCGCCATAACTCACCATGGGTAATGGAATACCAATAACAGGGGCTAAACCAATGGTCATGCCCACATTAATAACCAAATGAAAAAATAAAATGCCGGCTAAACAATAGGCATAAATCCGACTAAAATCGGAGCGTTGTCGTTCCCCAAGTGTAACCAAGCGAAGCAATAACAACATGTATAAAATAATCAATAAGGCACTGCCTAAAAATCCAAATTGTTCGCCAACGGTACAGAAAATAAAATCGGTGCGTTGCTCGGGTACCCAATTGTATTTGGTTTGACTTCCATTTAAAAAACCTTTACCAAAAAAGCCTCCCGATGCGATAGCAATTTTCGATTGGCTCACATTATACTCCGACGCATTTTGTTTGGTATTATCGACCCCGTCGCGGGTATATTCATCGGGCACATCTTGACCAATCATGGTATAAATACGTTGCACCTGATACCCTTTCAATACATGCTTGAATACGGTAGGCACCAAGAGTTGAGAGAATAAAACACCCATCACCCAAATACCGGTCACCACCCAAAGAATTTCCTTTCGGCGACGCAATTGCCGCCGGTTATACCACAACACCATTACGGCCAATACCGACAAAACCACAAAGAGTGTATTCTTCGGAATCAACAAAGTAGCCAGGGTTAATAGTATACCCGAAAAGCCCAACACCAATAAGGTATTCGGTAAGCCTTCGCGATAAAGGGCCAAGAAAAACGAAAAATACACCAAGGCCAAGCCCGTTTCGTTTTGTAAAATAATGATAGCCGAAGGCACTAAGGCAATCGCCAAAGCATACATCCGGTGTTTCTTGTTGTTGAAATTCACTTCTTGCAGGGTGAGGAATTTCGCTAAAGCCAGCGATGTAAATAGCTTCATCAATTCGCCCGGTTGAAAGGTCATAAAACCTAAATTCAACCACGAATGAGAGCCTTTCACCCCCTTACCTAAAGGCGTGAGGGCCAGCAATAACAATACAATGCCTATTACATACAATAGAAAAGGCGTGGTGGTAAAAAGTTTACTGTCGGTAGCAATAATCAGAAAACCAACTACAATGGAAAGTCCCAAGAAAATTAACTGCTTAGAATAATTCTTTTCTAAAAGAATAAAGCCGGTATCGGTTTCGCGGTGTTCTACCGAATAAATCATCATCACACCGATAACCGAGAGCAATAAAAATAACAATATGGTGGCCCAATCGATTCGGCTAAAAAAGGATTGGGGTTTCTCGGCAGTTCTCACGGCGTATTCATTTTTTTAGACTTAGAAGAAAATAAACGGCGATAATAATAAGCGGCCATTAATGAATCGTTCACCCGTCGCGTACTGTCTTGCTTACGCTGAATGAATTTCAAACTATCGCGCGACATGTTTTTAATTCGATCGCGTTCGATGGCTTGCATTTTTTCAATCGAATCAATCACATAAGTATAATGCGGAATAATTTTAGCGTCTTGCATTTTCTTTACCAAATGTTCGCGCTTCTTCGAAATAGAATCGTTTAAATATTGTTCTATCATTAAACTGGCAATGGGTCCGGCCCAAGTAGCCCCATACCCTGAATTCTCTACAATAACCGCTACGGCAATTTTAGGATTTTCGCGGGGTGCGAAAGCCACAAACAAAGAGTGGTTTTGGAGTTTAACGCGTTTCCCGGCAATTACTCGTTCGTTTTGCGCTGTTCCGGTTTTACCGCAAACACTGATTCCATCAATGCGTGCAATTTTACCGGTACCTTGTTCAACCACCGCTTGCATTCCCGCCGACACATAATTATACGCGGAATCGGCAATGCGAGCCACCTGATGTTTTTGCAAGAATGGCGTCAATAGTGCATGACTGCTATCATTATCGATGGCTTTTACGAAATGCGGCGTAAAATAGTAGCCTTTGTTGGCAATGATACACATGGCATTGGCCAATTGCAGGGGCGTTAATAATATTTCGCCTTGCCCCATACCAATAATGCTCATGTTGCACGAGTTCCAAACACCACTGTACACTTTATTGAAATAATTGGTATCGGGAATCATACCGCCTAATTCGGACGGAATATCGATACCGATGGGACGGCCAAAACCGAAATCGTTCATATAAGTATGCCAGCGTTGCAAACCCACCTTCACATTGCCATATTTAGCGGCATCCATCGATAAACGATAGATGTGACAGAAATACGCGTTACACGAATTGGCTATCGCGAAGGCCAAGTTGCGCGCATGTCCACCCCCACTGTGCGTACAACCAATTCGGCGACCGCAGGAATAATAACCGCCACCACAAGGATAACCATACGACGGATTAATTACGCCTTCATCGAGAGCCACCAAGGCGGTCATGGGTTTGAAGGTTGAACCGGGCGGGTATTGTGCTTGAATGGCACGGTTAAACAATGGTTTAGTGGCATCGGTGAGTAACTTATTTAAGTTACGCCCTTTTTCACTGCCGGTCAATAAGGCCGGGTCGAAGGTGGGTCCGCTGGCAAAGGCTAAAATGCCCCCGGTTTGCGGATCGATGGCTACGGCACTTCCCAATTTATTGGCCATCATCGATTCGGTGAGTTTCTGCAAATCGCCGTCAATGTAAAGGGTTAATGATTTGCCGGGAATGGACGCCGAATCGAGGGTTTTATTTTTATAAGGTCCAATAATACGTTGACGTACATCGCGCAGTAAATACTCTACCCCGGGTTTACCGCGCAATACGTTTTCGTAATAGTTTTCCAAACCGGTCACCCCAATAATATCGCCCTTTTCGTAGGTATTGTATTTGGGCATTTGAAGTTGCTTCTCGTTAATTTCATTTATATACCCTACAATAATGCCACCGCAACCCAAATTGAAATTACGCTCGGCATGCTCGAGCAATTCAATACCATCGAATTCGTAAATATTCTCCAGCAAGCGGGCTACGTCTTTTTGCGACATGTTTTTATACAAAGCCAATTGCCGATGCCCCCATCCATGTTTAAGAATGAGTTTTTTAAATTGCTTGTCAAAATCGGCGGTATTGATTTGCATAAATTTGCAAAACAAAGCGGTATCGAAATCTTTGGTGATTTTTTTCGGCTCAACCATTACATCGTACACCTGGCTGTTATTCATTAAGACCTTATTGTTGCGGTCGTAAATAATGCCCCGAGGCGGATAAACTTTCTTCTGATAAACCGCTTGCCCCAAGGCCGCTTGCTTATACCCACCCATATCGATGACTTGCAAGAAAAACAAGCGAACAATAAGCAATAAAGGCACGGCAATAAACACCAGGCGTATGTACTGACTTCGATCTTGATAGGGGTGGTTCATGTTGGAAGGTGCCCGAAATTAGTGTGCATGAAATCGACGATTCAAAATACTTATACACCACATGTGATTAGCGAAAATTAAGGGCGTAGATGCGCCAACGAGTGTGTCGATTTCATTTGTGGTTCAAGAAGTAATCGAAGATATGCAACCACAAACTTACCCCAATATAGACCATGCCGCTAAAGAGTCCGGCTTGGGCAATGCGTGTTCCCCAATGCATCCACCCCGGGTGCATATTAGGCTTATTTTCCCAAATCAATTCCCAATAAAACGACTCTGTAATGCCCAAAAACACCAACAATACAGCCCCAAAAAAGGTGGGTAACCAGCCTTTAATCACTTTCCCCCACAAACGCAAAAACAATTGAGTCCATATTAGCAGACACAAAACTGCCGTAAATAGGGCCGGTAAAAGAAGGGGAAACAGGTCGAAAATCATGGCACAAAGGTAAACGGGGTGCTGAGCTGAACAGCGCAGTTGACCTTATTTTAGGAAAACATTACCGCAGAACTAAAATCAAGTTAAAAGGGGGAAATTAATATTTTTCCATTGGGCATTTAGCCCCTATTTTTGTGGCACTTTATTCCGTATTATGACACTTTTACAGGCAACACAAACGCCCATCGATTATGCGCCTATATTGGTTCAATTGGGCATCGCCATTGGTTTCGTGGCCCTTATGATGGCGGGAACTCACTTTTTGGGACCGCGTCGTAAAACCGACGATAAATTAGCGAATTTCGAATGTGGTATTGAAGAAGAAGGTAATGCCCGTCAACCGGTAGCCGTAAAATACTTCTTAGTGGCCATTTTATTTGTGCTTTTCGATGTGGAAGTGATATTCTTTTACCCTTATGCCATGAATTTCAGGGAATTAGGATGGGAAGGATTTTTAGCTGTGGCCATGTTTGTGGGCTTTTTCATAGTAGGGTTCACGTATATCATCCGAAAAGGGGCCTTGAATTGGGAAGATTAAGCCCTATTGAAAACGATAATAAACATAGCATTCCCTTAGCACTACATTTGCAGAAATAAAATTCAAAACCATGCGTCCCGTTACACATAATAACAAAGTTAAAATGGTAGAAGCCCCACAAGGCTTTACCGGCGAAGGTTTTTTTGCCACCAAACTCAGTGAAGCCGTTGGTTTGGCTCGAAGCAATTCCATTTGGCCTCTCCCTTTTGCCACCTCTTGCTGTGGTATTGAGTTCATGGCGACCATGGCGGCCCACTACGATTTGGCCCGTTTTGGTTCTGAACGTTTAGGATTCTCGCCCCGTCAATGCGACTTATTGATGGTGATGGGTACCATTTCGAAAAAAATGGCCCCTATTTTACGTCAAGTTTATTTACAAATGGCCGAGCCACGTTGGGTTTTATCGGTAGGTGCTTGCGCCAGTTCGGGCGGCATTTTCGATACCTACTCGGTATTGCAAGGCATCGATCAAGTAATTCCGGTGGATGTATATGTTCCCGGCTGTCCTCCTCGCCCTGAAGCCATTTTAGACGGCTTTATGCGTATTCAAGATTTGGTTAAAAACGAATCCATACGTCGTCGTCATACCGATGAATACAAACACCTTCTCAACGAATACGGAATTCAATAAACATGATTACCAACGAATTTATTCAAGAGCAATTGCAACGTCAGTTCGGCGAGGCGGTTCATGGATTTGAAACACCTTACGACATTTTAACGTTCGAAACCGCGAAAGAAAACAACTTGAAGGTACTCACCTTCTTGAATGAAAGTCCGGACTTGCAATTCAATTTCTTGAACGATTTAACCGCCATTCACTACCCCGATCAAGTTGGGCGTGAATTATGCGTGGTTTATTTGCTTCAAAACATGCGTGCCGGTAAACGGATACGCTTGAAAGTTTATACCGACATTCAGAAACCCGATGTATTCACCGCCACCACCTTGTATGCTACGGCCAATTGGTTGGAGCGTGAAGCGTACGATTTCTTTGGGGTGAATTTCGTTGGTCACCCGAACTTAATTCGGATCATGAATACCGACGACATGAACTATTTCCCTTTACGCAAAGAATTCCCCTTGGAAGATCAAACCCGTATTGATAAAGACGACGATATGTTTGGTCGTTAATTAAACACCGCCTCCCAATGAGTCAAAAACAAAATATCAATTTACCCGAAGGGTCGCTGGGCAAACAAACCACTACCCTTAATCTCGGCCCCACCCATCCTGCCACCCACGGGGTGTTTCAGAATATTCTTGAAATGGATGGTGAACGCATCGTAGAAGCCGTTCCAACGGTGGGGTATATTCATCGTGCCTTCGAGAAATTAGCCGAACGTCGGGCCTTGTACCAGATTACAACCTTAACCGACCGTTTGAATTATTGTTCCTCGCCCATCAACAATATGGGTTGGCACATGACGGTGGAGAAGTTATTGGGCATGAAATTGCCCAAGCGCGTGGAATACCTGCGTGTTATTATTATGGAATTAGCTCGTATTGCCGACCACTTGGTTTGCAATTCGGTGATTGGCGTTGATACCGGTGCCTTAACCGGTTTCGTATACGTGTTCGAATTCCGTGAAAAAATTTACGAAATTTTCGAAGAAATTTGTGGCTCTCGTCTTACCACCAATATTGGTCGTATTGGCGGGTTGGAACGCAACTTCTCCGATATTGCCTTCAATAAAATTGATGCCTTCTTGCAAGAATTCCCCAAAGCCATGGAAGAATTCGAAACCTTATTGACTCGCAACCGTATTTTTATGGAACGTGCCATTGGGGCAGGACCAATTACAGCCGAACGCGCGTTAAACTACGGCTTTACCGGTCCAAACTTACGGGCTACCGGTGTTGATTACGATGTACGTGTATCACATCCTTACAGCAGTTACGAAGATTTCACCTTTACGGTTCCTGTAGGTTCAACGGGCGATGCTTACGATCGTTATTTAGTGCGCAACGAAGAAATTTGGCAAAGTGTTTCTATCATACGCCAAGCCTTAGAAAAAATTCAACCGCTCGATCCATCGGTGTTTCATGCGGATGCCCCGGCCTATTATCTTCCTGAAAAGGCCGATGTATACACCAAAATGGAAGCCCTCATTTATCACTTCAAAATTGTGATGGGTGAAACCGAAATTCCAACCGGAGAAGTATATCATGCGGTTGAAGGCGGTAATGGCGAATTAGGATTTTACTTAATTAGCGATGGCGGACGTTCTCCGTATCGTTTGCATTTCCGTCGCCCTTGTTTCATTTATTATCAAGCTTATCCGGAAATCATTAAAGGCAGTATGCTCAGCGATGCGGTTGTTACTATGAGTAGCATGAACCTCATTGCCGGTGAATTGGACGCTTAAAAAAATATTATTCTCATGGCATTATCGAACGCGGTTATTACTCGCATCAACGAACTTGTACAAAAATACCCTGAAGGTCGCCAAAAAAGCGCCTTGATTCCAGCACTTCATGTTATTCAAGAAATGGGTAACTTGTCGTTGACGGTTGAACAAATGGATGAATTAGCCGGCATACTCCATATTAAACCCATTGAAGTGTACGAAGTGGCTTCGTTCTATACCATGTTCAACTTAAAGCCGGTTGGGAAATATGTATTGGAAATTTGCCAAACAGGTCCTTGCATGTTGAATGGTTCCGACCAAATTATTGATTACGTAAAAACCAAATTAGGCATTGAAAATGGACAAACCACGCCCGATGGTTTGTTTACCTTGAAAACCGCCGAATGTTTAGGAGCCTGTGGTTATGCCCCCATGATGCAATTAGGAAAACACTATCGTGAATTCTTAACCAAGGAAAAAATTGACCAGATTATTGACGAATGCCGTGCAGCGGTAGGCGCATAAGCCATTGAAGGCATGGATTCGTTAACCCATATTGTATTGGGCGCCGCCATTGGCGATCGAATACTTGGAAAATCGATTGGACGTAAAGCCGCCTTTTTTGGGGCCTTAGCCAAAACCGTGCCCGATTTCGATTTGTTTATTTCCGGCTTAAACGACGATAGAAAATACATTCTCTATCATCGGAGTTATACCCATTCTTTTTTTGTTGAATTGGCCTTGGTTTTTCCCTTGGCTTGGTTATGCCATTATTTTTTCAAAGCGAGTACCACCCTCAAGCAATGGCTGTTTTTGTGGGGCGCTTGTTTAATTGGGCATTCGGTGGTCGATATGTTCACCAATTATGGCACCCGATTGTTCCTTCCCTTTTCCAATAAAGCGGTATCGTTGAATAATATGGCCATTGCCGATATTTTCCTCACCTTACCCATTACGGTTTTAGTAGTATGGGCTTTATTAAAAGCCAACGATAGCCGAGCGCGCCGTCGTTTGATGGTGGCTACCTTAGTTTATGCCACCTTGTATTTCGATTGGACCTTTGTGAACAAAGCCATTGCCCATCATCATTTTAAACAATCGTTGGATGAACAACAGGTACGCATCGACCAATCGATGAGTAACCCGAGTATCCTGAATAATTTTTTATGGTATAGTGTGGTAAATAGCAAGCACGATGTATATGTGGGTACCTACTCAATATTTCAAGGTAATAAACCCATCCGTTGGAAGGTATTTCCGATGAACAAAAAAGTACAAGACAGTATCCCTTCGCCCGACCGTGAAACAATGCACTGGTTTAGCCAGGGGTTTTATTTCTGTCGACGCGAAGCCGACACGCTGTATTACTACATTCCTAAGTTTGGTCCGCAAAACCTAAGCGCCAACGATGCCGACAGTGTTTTCTTATTCCGTTACCAATTGTACCGCGATGATAAGGCTTGGCAAATGAAAATGAAGAAACGAGAAGACATTCCCCTCAAGCCCAAGGAAGCCTTGAAGGAATTAGGGGAACATATTCTAGGAACTAATCCTTAACTGATTTTATTAAGAAGTCCGCTCCAACCGCCACCATTATACACCTTGGTATAACCGGCTTGGGTTAAAATGCCACGTGCACTGGCACTGCGCATACCGGAAGCACAACAAGTAATAATAACTTGATCTTTATTCTTCAACTTACTCAAGTTACCCGATAATTGGTCTACCGGAATATTTACAGCGCCTTTAATATGGCCTCCGGCGAATTCGCCCGGTGTGCGCACATCTAAAATTAAAGCCCCATCTTGGTGTAATTGGCGTAAATCGACTGATTCGCCACCACCCATCATTTTTTTCAGAAAATCAAACATGGTGCAAAGGTAAACACACGAATTATTGTGGGATGTAACTTATATCACCTTGCGTTTGCCAATGGGTAATGTCCATCCAAGAACCGGCATTAATACAGGCAATGCCTAAGGCTTTTAAACGGCGTTCGGCCATACCACTTCGGTTACCTGACGCACAACACAAAATAAGCGGCGGTGTGAGGGCACGCAATTCGTTCAAACGAAACTCCATTTCTTCAATGGGTATCGACAAAGCCCCTTGGCAATGGGCCATGCGAAATTCGTTGGCTGAGCGAACATCAACAATGGTTCCAATATGTTGTTCTAACAATTCATGCAATTCCATATACCATTCAATTCGAATTTAAAATTAATTGCAGTCGAGTGCCTATGCAACATGATATTAATCAGCCACAAAAGTCTCATGGCCGTCCGTTAAAAAAGCATGTATATTTGAGTAAGCCAAACACTTCCATTATGAAAAAAACAACCCTTATTTTAGCTTTAACCTGTATTTCGGCCGGTGCATTAAAAGCCCAATTGTATTCGAGTGGCAATAATGTAATTGCCGGCAACTCGGTTGGCATTGGCAATGCTACACCCAGTGCATCCACCATGTTGCATATCAAACGGGCCACATCGGGTGGTAATTTATGGTTAGAAAACAGCAACAATACCGGTTCGCAAAACTTTCGTTTAATGAACGACAATGCAACCCATTATGCCACCTTTACCAAATATGGCAGTGGCGTTACCGGTGGGTTTAATGGTATTTCAACCCTTTATCCGTTTGCCAGTGCCTTGGCCTTCGGAAATAATGGAGGCCCTATGTTGAATGCCTCAAATCAGAATATTGGTTTTGCTTTATTTAAAGCCGGTACTTACAAAATGCGGATTCATATTGATGCCATTACCGAAAATGTGGGCTTAGGTGGAAACGCTCAACCCAGGGCTTTAGTGCATATCAACAGCAGTACAACAGGCGACACCTTGAAAATTTCGAATAATACAACCGGACATACCAAAACCGACGGACTCAATATTTACAATACCGGCAATGAAGCCTTCGTAACCAATTTGGAGAACAGCAATTTAAATTTGGGAACCAACAATACCAATTTTGTAAAATTAGTTCCGGCCGGTGCCATGGTGATTGGGAATACAAACACCCCAACGGGATACAAACTGTATGTGGAACAAGGCATTTTAACTGAAAAAGTAAAAGTGGCTATTAAAACATCCGCCAATTGGGCCGATTATGTATTCGACGAAAACTACAACTTGCAACCCTTATCGGCAGTAGAACAATTCATTAAAGAACATAAACATTTACCGGGTATTCCGTCAACCCAAGACGTAATGAATAATGGGTTAGACTTAGGCAGTATGGATGCTAAGTTGCTTGAAAAAGTGGAAGAACTCACCTTGCATATGATTCGTTTAGAGAAAGAAATGAATCAATTAAAGGCCGAAAACGAGCGTTTACGGGCTATTCAGGAGAAGCATTAATTCATTCACCAACCCTTTTCCTATGAAACGACTTTTAATATACGTCGCACTGTTGGTACTTGGATTAAATCTACCAACACAAGGGGCACGAAGCTTACGCGAAAAAGTAGCCGCCATACCCGAACAACAATTTATACCGGTTTCAGTTTTCTCGCCCCAAATGAATATCGAACAAGAACGCTATTTATTGAATTATTGTAAACAATTCGATTTAGTTCAAGCCAATCCGAATACCTTAATGGCCTTGGTTCGTGAAAAACCACAAGCCATTAAAATGAGTATTCCTGTAAACGGACAATGGCAAACATTGAAATTGGTTCGAAATGAAAAAATTGGCGATGAAACGGTATTCACCACAAAAAATGAAAACGGCGAAACGCCATATAGTTATGAAGACGGGGTGTTTTACCACGGTTATTTAAGTAACGAATCGCAATCGGTGGTGGCCATTAGTTTTTTTAATGATAATATCATGGGTTTCTTTAGCACCCCTGCCGGTAATTTCAATATTGGACCGAGCAACTTATGGCAACCCATTAATAATGAATATGTGGTTTATAACGAAAAGGATGCTTTGTTCGAAATGCCTTTTCAATGTGAAACACGCAAAAGTCCCTTCCAATTGAACGAGCTTAAAGCCTTGCCTGAAACCTTAACCTCGAAATGCGTGAAACTTTATGTGGAATGCGACAATAAAATTTATACCGACTTCAGCAGTAATTTAACCAATGCCACCAATTATGCAACGGGCTTATTGAACAATACCATTACCTTGTATTTGAACGATTCCATTCAAACTACGGTAAACCAACTCACCATTTGGACAAGTGCCGATCCTTATTTGCCGGCCACCAATACCGGCGAGTTATTAGATTCGTTTGCGTCGGCTATGACCGGAGGTTTTAATGGCGATTTAGCCCATTTAATGTCGCGCCGTTCCCTGGGGGGCGGAGTAGCCTATTTGGATATTCTTTGTTTGAACATCCCCTATTATCAAACCGGCATTTCAGCCAGTTTATCAACTACAATTACGCCCCTTCCTACCTATTCGTGGAATAGCACGGTAATTACCCACGAAATTGGCCATAACATGGCATCGCCGCACACTCATGCTTGTGAATGGAATGGCAATGGAACCCGAATTGATAATTGCGCCGGCAACTATAATGTGGCTTATCAGGAAGGAACTTGCAATTCATATCCACCGAATCCGGTAGCCGGAGGAACCATTATGAGTTATTGCCATTTACAACCCGTAGGTATCAATTTAAGTTTAGGTTTTGGTCCACAGCCGGGCGCCTTAATTCGGAATACGGTGAATGCCGGTACCTGTTTAGGGGTTTGCGATACTTGCGCCGGTAATATTACCATTACCGGAAATTTCAATACACCATACACTGAATCGAGTACATGGATTAAAACATCGGGCGTAACCCGTATAGATTCCCTAACCGCAGTTACGCTTGATGTAGATGCCGCAGGTTATATTTTATTACAAGCACTTACCCCGAACGAGTTTTTTTTAAGCCAACCACAAACCACATCGGCTTTTTTCTTGGCGGCCCCTATGGATGGTTGCAATGGGAATGCCGGTAAAGGAGGCTTTGTGAACGACATAATAGAAACCGAAATCTCCACAGCGCGGTTGCAAGTTTTTCCTAACCCAACACAAACCGAATGGCAAATTATGTATGCTTCGAATCAGAACGAAACCTTGTCTTTTCGCTTGTTTAGCATAGACGGGCGTATGCTTTGGCAAGGCAGTATGCAAGCCCCTTATATCATTCCTGCCAATCAAGTGCCACAAGGTCTTTATCAATTACACGTATCGGGTGCTTCTTGGCATGAAACCTTGAAGGTAATGAAACAGTAATTGAAAATGTTATTGAATCAATAAGGGTCTTTTTTAGACCCTTATTTTTTTATCTTGCAGACAATATTTTTTTATGGGAATCAACTTAAAAGACATATTGTCTATTACCATGATATTGTTTGCGGTAATTGATATTATTGGCTCATTGCCGGTGATTATTGAAACCCGCAAAAGGGTAGGGTTTATTCATGCCGAAAAGGCCACCCTAGCGTCGCTCCTCATTATGGTATTATTTCTTTATTTAGGCGAAAGTATTTTGGGACTGATTGGTATTGATGTGGCTTCGTTTGCGATTGCGGGTTCCTTGGTTATTTTCTTTTTGGCCATCGAAATGATTTTGGGTATCCGCTTGTACCGCGATGAAGTACCGGCTACGGCCTCCATTGTGCCCATTGCTTTTCCCTTAATTGCGGGTACAGGTACCATGACGACCTTGATTTCACTGCAATCGCAATATTCCATGTATAATATTCTAATTGGGATATTATTAAACATGATTGTTGTTTACATTGTTTTACGCTTGGTAGAACCCTTAGAAAAATTATTGGGCGCAGCAGGCATTAGCATTATACGGAAAGTGTTTGGCATTGTGCTTTTAGCCATTGCCATTAAATTATTCCGAAATAATGCCGGCATATAAACGCCGAATGCCTTCCCTTTATTAAATGATTAATACGGATAAACCAAGTGCGGATTAGCTTGTTCGTTGGCTTCAATTTGAGCAAACGAAGACAAAATATCCGGACCATTTTTGGTAATGGCAATGGAGTGTTCGTAGTGGGCTGATACTTGTCCATCGTGGGTAACGATAGTCCAATCATCATCGGCCACATACACATCCTTTTTCCCTAAATTAATCATGGGTTCGATGGCAATCACCAAACCTTCTTGCAATTTGATACCAGAACCGCGTTTGCCGTAGTTGGGCACTTCGGGCGATTCGTGAATTTTTTTACCCACGCCATGTCCGGTTAATTCGCGCACCACCCCATAACCGTGTAATTTCTCGGTGTACTCTTGTACGGCCCACGAAATATCGCCAATGCGGTTGCCCAGTTGGGCTTGTTCAATGCCTTTGTATAAAGAGGCTTTAGTAACCCGCATCAGTTGTTGTGCCGCTTCGGAAACGGCGCCCATGCCAAAGGTGTAAGCGCTATCGCCCACCCATTTATTTAAAACGGTACCAATATCGACACTCACAATATCGCCGTCTTCAATTTCATAATCGTTGGGAATACCATGCACTACTTCTTCGTTTACACTGATGCAACAGGTGGCAGGAAAGCCTTTATAGCCTTTAAACGCCGGAGTACCGCCATGGTCGCGAATAAAGGTTTCGGCGAGGCGGTCGATATCGGTGGGCTTCATGCCGGGTTTTAATTCGGCGGCCACCATGGCCAAGGTAGCGGAAACCAACAAATTACTTTGGCGGATTCCTTCAATTTCTTCGGGTGTTTTATAGTAAATCAAAACTCAAATGCGTTAGGGGCGCAAAAGTACGTTTTTAAGTTGGAAAGCACGAACGTGTGGGGCTGTTTACGATGATGACCGAAGCGATGCCGATGCCCCCGCCTCGGCGGGCTAGCCCGGATTGCAGCGGAAATGGCGCGTTCCGCAGGACGGGCCATTGCAGCGTAAAGCCGGATATTGGTTGAAGAAAGCCCAACCGATGCGCTTCAAAAAAAAATTATTCTTTCACGGGTTTGCCGAATAATTTTTCGCCGGCCCGTATGGGGAAAGGCATTTTATTTTCGGCCGGGGGAATGGGGCAATTATAACCGCCTTTGTAGGCACAATACGGGTTATAGGCCTTGTTGAAATCGAGTTCAATTTCGCCATTGCGAATATCGCCGGTGCGCAAATCGATGTAACGCCCGCCACCAAAGGTTTCGGTGTAATTGGTAGCATCGGTGAAAGGCAAGAACAGATAATCTTCGTAGCCGGGAGTATTGGCCAATTTTTCGGAATGATACACAAATAAAATGCGTTGAAGTCCCTCGTGCATAAAGGCCAAGCGACCAAAGAAGAAATATTTTTTTTCTACCCCGCTATGGGTTTGCATCATAAAGCCGACGGTATCGACCAAGCGTTCGAAACGGGCCTTGAGTTTCCAAGTGGAATCGGCCGGATAGAAGCGCAAGTATTTGAGCTCTTTTTTTTCGAGTGGACTTTTCGGATCCTTCCGAAATTCTTCTTTATACTTTTCGCGGTGCAGAGTTAAAACATCGGAATACGATTGGGCACGAAGCTGAAAAAAAGAGATGCACAAGGCGAGCATCAAGCCAATTCGAAGCATGTTAAAATTCGCAGTTTTTAGGGGTGCGTGGGAAAGGAATTACATCGCGGATATTGCCCATGCCGGTAACGAATTGCACGAGGCGTTCAAACCCGAGACCGAAGCCCGCATGTTTACACGTTCCGAA
>JBPCSZ010000061.1:0-28607 GCA_051006655.1 Chitinophagaceae bacterium | reverse complement strand
CAGCATCACTTTAATCAACACCCGTCCCGTGTTCCGCGTTACATGGTAACTTGCTCCACCCGGGGCTATTCGGCATCGTCCGATTCTTTCTTCATCAGATATACCCGTTTATGGTAGAGCCAGGGCATGCCAAAATCAGAGCGAGTGCGAGTAAGCGGATGCGAGTGTTGTCGTAGGGGCGAATTGAATTCACCCGCGGTAACAACAATTCGGAGATTGGTAGAGCCAGGGCATGCCCTGGCTCTACATTATGATTTGGGACAGCAATAGGAAACAGACCAAACCCACGCGTGAGGGATGGAGGCGGTAGCCCGCAGACGGCAAGGCCTCAGCCGAAGCCGGCGAGGACTATGAGCCGAGAGCCCGACAGCAGGGAGGAAACAGAAACAGTGGTAGGGAACAGAGAAAGCCCCTGCTGGCACGCTATAAAACAGTGCGAGAGAACAGAGCGAGGGAGCAGGCTGGGTAGCGAATTATTTCGTCCACAACAAATCTTCTACGACGCGCGGGAACCAATGATGCTCGATGGCTAAGACTTGTTTGGCCAAAACTTCGGGAGTGGTGCCGGGTTCAATGGGCGTAATTTCTTGTAAAATAATGGCGCCCTCATCGTAATGTTCATTCACATAATGAATGGTGATGCCACTGTGCGTTTCGCCGGCCGCTATCACCGCTTCGTGAATATGATGTCCATACATACCCTTGCCCCCAAAACGAGGCAATAAAGCCGGATGAATATTGATGATTTTTTGCGAAAAAGCCGAAACCCAAGTGGCCGGAATTTGCCATAAAAAGCCCGCCAATACAATCAAATCGGGTTGATATTCTTGCAGCCAAGTTAAGAGTTCGGGCGATTGAAAACGGGCGCGATCGAACAGCAAGACATCAATATTCCAAGCACGAGAACGTTCAATAATGCCCGCTTTGGGATTATTGCATAAAATAATCGACTCGAACGTATGGTGCTTTGAGCGCAAATGGTGTACAATCGCTTCCACATTCGAGCCACCGCCGCTGGCCATGAAAACAATACGAGGCGTATGCTGTAACATGCCACAAAGGTACACGGCATTGCCCGAACCATGTAGAAGCATGCCATTAAATTGGTGTACTTTTGCAGCATGGATTTCAGACCATCGCGCTTCGAGATATTACCCGTTGTTGTAAAAAACCTGCTCATCATTAATGGCTTAGTTTTCTTAGCTACGGTGGTATTGGGCCGGCAAGATATCGACATCACGCCCTTTATGGCCTTACACCATTGGCAATCGAACGATTTTGGTATTTGGCAATTCATTACCCACTTGTTTATGCATGGGCACGTGGCCGGTGTGAATCCCGATTACGAAGGGGGCTTCATGCACCTCTTCAGCAATATGTTTGCCCTTTGGATGTTTGGTTCGCTCTTAGAAAACTATTTCGGTTCGAAACGCTTCCTGGCTTTTTACTTGCTTTGTGGCGTAGGCGCGGCCCTCTTTCATTTAGGCGTTTACAGTTACGAATTAAATACCTTCCAAAATGCGTTTATGGCCTTCAAAGCCAATCCAACCTGCAAAGAACTGAGTTTGTTTTTAACGCAATATGGCAGTACTATGGACAGCGATTTTCTGCGTTATTTGGAAAGTTTACACCGCGATTGGCTCGATAATCCCATGAATGGCAGTTACGGACAAACCGCCATTACCATGCTGAACCAATATCAAAGTGCCTTTGTGAATCAAGCCACCGTGGGCGCTTCGGGGGCGGTGTTTGGTATTTTGTTTGCCTTCGGGTATTTATTCCCCAATACCCTCATTTATTTGTATTTCTTCTTCCCTATTAAAGCCAAGTATTTTGTGGCCTTGTATGCCTTGTTCGAATTGTATGCCGGGGTGCGCAATAGTGCCGGCGACCAAGTGGCCCACTTCGCACATTTAGGCGGTATGATTATTGCTTTCCTCGTCATTAAAATTTGGAATAAAACCCATCGTTCACATTTCTATTAATCGTTTTCGTATGTCGTATCCTTTACATTATCGCGCGGCGCAAACCAAATGGGTTCAAAGCGATTTATTAAAAATTATCAGCATTGCCGGATTGCTGTTTGTATTGCTTCATTTTGTTCGCATAGCGGCGCTGATTAGTGGCAAGGCGCCTGTTTTTTTCAACGACTATTTATGGCCCAATTTGGCCCTGCCCGCAACTTGGTCGGAATTGGCGTATAAACCTTGGACGCTCATCACCTATCCCTTCGTGGAAATGAGTTTTATGCGTTTATTGGGCAATATGATTTGGTTGTGGATTATGGGGCGTGCCATAGACGATTTACATGGCCCTTACCGGGTTTTACCCATTTACCTCATGAGCAGTATATTAGGCGGTATTGGCTATTTAAGTTGGAATACGTTAGCGGGCGTGGCAACGGCCATGTCTTTATCGGGTTCTTTGTTTGCCGTGCTTGGTGTGGGCGTAGCCATGTTATTGTATAACCCACGTTATCCGTTTTGGATTTTGTTCGGAGCACCCATTCCGTTTTGGGGCTTGTTCAGCATTTTTGTTATTATCAATGCCGTGAGTATGGCGAGTTTGAATGTGGCGTATCTGTTCGTTGTATTAGGATCGGTTTTAGCCGGCGTGGGTTATAACTACGGACCTTTAGCGCAGTA
Source organism: Chitinophagaceae bacterium (assembly GCA_051006655.1). Lineage (GTDB taxonomy): Bacteria > Bacteroidota > Bacteroidia > Chitinophagales > Chitinophagaceae > OLB11. The sequence continues at coordinate 25,962 of JBPCSZ010000061.1, read as the reverse complement.
TCCATTCTTACACCGCGCGTTGAGTCGTACCGGCTTTTTTAGCAATAACGACAACTTTGTATTGAAACCCAAACGCCCTAAACGAGAGCAAGTAGGCCGTATTGTTCCTTTCCGCACCATTGATGCCGACATGCAACGCATTGATATGATTTTAGATAAAATCAGCGAAAAAGGCATGGGTTCCTTAACCGAAAACGAACGCCAAATTTTAAAAAAATACAGTCAAAAACCATAAGAAATTAGTTATTGAAAACGCTGTTCCGATATTCGTTTTTACTGCTCAATATCGCTTTAGCGTTCCTGCTTTTCCTATGCCGTTATATTCCGCGTATTAATCCATACGACCAACCGGTGGTGGGCATTTTGCCTTATTTAGTACCGGTTTTGGTGATAGCCAATGTGGTTTACTTTTTGATCTGGTTGTTCAGTAAAAAATACATTTACAGTTTAGTGCCTTTGGTGGCGGTCATTTCGAGTTATGGTATTTGGCAAAACACCTTTCGGGTGCGCCTGAATCCGTTAAGCGATACGCAAATACAAAAAAACGAACTGCGTGTAATGAGTTATAATGTGCGCTTGCTCGATTTGTATGGTTGGAGTGGCCGAAAAGATACCCGCGACAGCATACTCTCGTTTTTTAAACAAGAACAGGCCGATATTTTATGCTTGCAAGAATTTTATACCGGCAACGATAGTATTGGGGTTAATAATGTGGAAGCCATTGCCACCTTGGGCAAATACCCGTATTGGCATTTATCCATTACCGATGAAAATAAACGCGGACTATGGGGCAGTATTATATTTTCGAAGTTCCCCATTATAAAAACCTTCGAACACGATATTGATGTGCTAGGCAGTAATCAGTTACAACAAAGCAATATTGCCTTCGATGGCGATACCGTCAGTGTGTTTAATATTCATTTGCGTTCGAACCGTTTTTCGCAGGCTGAATCGGGATTAGTAGAAAAACCCCAAGATTTCAGTACGGAAAACGATACCGTAATGAAACACTCGAAACGTATTTTGAATAAATTATTTCATACGGCCATTCATCGGGGTCTAGAAGCCAAATTGATGGCCTACCAAATTAATCGAAGTCGATACCCTAGCTTAGTTTGTGGCGACTTAAACGATATTCCCGGGTCCTATGTGTATTTTCAAATTCGGGGAAAGCAACAAGATGCGTTTCTTTCGGGCGGAAGTGGTTTAGGGGCCACCTATATTAAAACCTTACCCCTCTTGCGCATCGATTACTTGTTTTATCCTACTAGCATGACCTTGACCGGTTTCCAAAACTTCGATATACCTTATTCCGACCATCGCCCCTTGATGATGCGCTTGCGGATGGATTAATTTTTTTTGTTAAAAAATGTAAAGCATAGTTTACTTATGTAAACCATGCTTTACATTTACAAAAAATAAAAACGATGCAATTCCCTCTATTTTCGCACAAAGCGCAAAAACCCGGCATACTCTTATTTCTAAGTTCGGGTTTAATTGGCATCACGCATATTATAACCCAATATGAATTACCGATTTTGAATGTGCCGGTATTCTCCTTGGTGACATCGGAACTTTTAGGCAAAAAGGACTATTGCAGTATTCAGAACACCAATATTACCAGTACCTTATTGGGGATATTGTTTATTGTGGGTGGACTCTTAGCCGGGTTTTCGAAAGTGAAGCAAGAAGATGAATATATTCGAAGCATGCGTTTATCGGCCTTGTTGTGGGCGGTGATGCTGAACTACGGCATTTTGTTGTTGGCATTTTTGCTGATTTACGGCCTCGATTTTATTAGCATCATGGTCTACAATATGTTCACGACCTTAATATTCTTCAACCTCCGTTTTCATTATTTACTTTACCGCGCTTCAAGCAGCAATACCCATGACGAACAAGCTTAAATTAACCCGAACAGCGCATAATTTAACCCAAGAGGAATTAGCCAAACTGGCCGGTGTGAGTCGGCAATCTATTCACGCCATTGAAAGTGGCAAGTATGTCCCAACCACCATATTAGCCTTGAAATTAGCCCGTATTTTAGCCACTTCGGTAGAGGAACTCTTTGTGTTGGAAGTCGACGATTAATAGAAGTTGGGAAGACGTTGTATATTTATAGCCTCGTATGGGACAATTATCCTTATTTGATGCCTTTGGTTCGGAGCCAAATCCGGTGCCTAAACCACCGCGTCCACCGAAACGCGCCGAAAAGGATATGCTTGAAAAGACCACGGAAAACAAACCTGAAAACAAGTCTGAAATCAACGCCGAAAGTAAACCGGAAACACCTTCGTTTGTTATTGAAACGCCCATTGAATCCCCTTCGTTTATTATTGAATCGCCTATTGAAACGCCCCAAGTTTCAGTACCAACTAACCCTACACCCGGCAGTGGTTTTTATTATGAACCGCCCTTGTATCAAGCCCCTGTTTTGGGGACAGTAAAGCCTTCGCGCAATGTTTTTGAAATAGTACAACCGTTAGCCGAATCAACGGAAGCCCCGACATTGGTGGTAGAAGAAGAAAAGGACATCGCGTCAACCCCTATGGAGATTGAACTTCCACAGGAAAATGAAGTTTCAGTTACTGAAGAAGAGCCGATGCTTGAATACACGGAAGAAGAACATATTCAAGTTGGCGTTACAGCGGAAAATCAGGTAGCCGAAGTAATTGAAGCCGCGCCTGAGCCTATTATTGAACCGATTTCATGGCCAATCGAGGAACCTTCGAGTCCCAAAATAGCCAAAACGAATTCATCCCCTAAGCCGAAAACGAAGGCAGTTCCAACCTTGAATGAAAGCGTTCAAGAAGAAGTCCCCAGTGTGATTGATATTGCTTCCCTTACCAAACAATATTACAGTATTTCGGAAGTGGCTAAACTATTTGGGGTGAATGCCTCGCACTTGCGTTATTGGGAGAAAGAATTTCCGACTCAATTGGGCAATGTGCGCAAGAATGGCAAGGGCGATCGGTTTTATACCCCTAAAAATATTGAGCAATTACAAGTTATTTTCCATTTGGTTCGAAATAAGAAAATGACTTTGGAAGGCGCTAGAAAACAATTGAAATTAAAAAAGAAAAGTTTGAAGACAGAAGCCGATGCTTACGACTTAATGCAACAGGTACGCCGTTTTTTGGTTGACCTGAAAAGTCAATTGGATTAAGTAGCTGCTGCTTTCAGGGAATTCATTATTTTTGAACATCACATTTTACCATGAAAAAGATATTTCGATCATTTGTTTTGGCCATTGCCTTGTTCGCCGGCGCCAATAGCTTAATGGCACAAGATTATATTCGTGAAACCGATCGTCAAACCGGGCACCCCTTATTGCATGGTGAAATTACCTTTGCCGATTTACTCCATGAAAGTACTTGTGCTTGGTTGGGCAGTGGTGCCGCCGACTATCGTGGTAATGCCGATGCCATAGCCGGTATCAAGCAATTGCAAGGCAATTATCGTTTTGTATTGTTTGTAGGTACTTGGTGCGAAGACACTCAAATTGTATTGCCTCAATTTTTGTCGGTGATGCGTCAATCGGGCATTCCGCAATCTGCCATTACCATGTATGGTGTGAATCGTAGCAAAAAAGCTTTGAATCAGGAAGAGGTTCGTTTTAATATTACGCGTGTTCCCACCATTATTGTATTGAATCAGAATCGTGAAATTGGTCGTATTACGGAAAGCGTGAGCACATCGGTAGAAAACGATATTTATACCATGATGGCCCAAGACCAAAAAGTCCTCGAAAACCGCAAAGCGGCTCGAGGACTCTAATCAATTTGGAATAAAAATAGGCTTAACCGATAGCAACTAATTCGATATCGAAGGTCAAATCTTTTCCGGCCAAAGGATGGTTACCATCTAAAATAATGGTATTCTCGGTCAACGAAGTTACCACTACCGGTAAGTGATTTCCTTGGTTATCGCTCAAATGCAATTGCATGCCGATTTCGGGTTCACCCATATCCGGAGGTACTTGCGATTTATCGAATTCAAAAATCATTTGTTCGTTATGAGGGCCATAGCCTTCCAAAAACGGAATATGAACGGTTTTTTTGTCACCAATTTTCATATCCATTACGCCTAAATCGAAACCTTGAATCACTTGCCCCGTTCCAACGGTAAACTGAAGTGGGTCGCGACCTTCCGAGGTATCGAATAAACTGCCATCGGCACTGAGGGTCCCTTTGTAATGGACGTGGACCAGATCGCCCTTTTTAACTTGTTGCATGCATTAAATTATACCGCAAAGGTAAACAGGAAATTTTAGAAGTGCCCGTTAATGATGTTGGCTTTCCATTTCACCGTAGTGTACCACGAGGCGTTCTAAAATTTCGTTGACGGCATCGTAATGTGGGGCTTGCACCAATTCGTGTCTAAAATCACGGATATTCGGCAATCCTTTTAAATAATTCGAATAGTGGCGACGCATTTCTAAAACCCCTAAAACAGGGCCTTTCCAACGAATGGAATATTCTAAATGGGACCGGCAAACGGCCACACGTTCTGTAACAGGCACCGGCGGTAAATGCGCTCCGGTACTGCGAAAATGTTTAATTTGATTAAAAATCCAAGGATTACCAATGGCAGCCCGACCAATCATCACCCCATCTACCCCATAACGGTTTTTATATTCGATGGCTTTTTCGGGCGAATCGATATCGCCATTCCCGAAAATGGGAATATGCATGCGTGGGTTGTTCTTCACTTCCCCAATAAGGGTCCAATCGGCATGGCCTTTATACATTTGGGTACGGGTTCTACCATGTACCGACAAAGCGGCAATACCAATATCTTGCAGGCGTTCGGCCACTTCCACAATATTCTTACTTTGATCGTCCCAACCCAAACGAGTTTTAACCGTTACCGGAATAGATACCGCGTCTACAATGGCTTTCGTGAGGGATACCATTTTCGGTAAATCTTTCAAAATACCGGCGCCGGCGCCTTTACAAACTACCTTTTTAACGGGACAGCCAAAGTTGATATCGAGTAAATCGGGACCTGTGGCTTCTACAATACGGGCCGCTTCGGTCATAGCCTCTTCATCGCCGCCAAACACTTGGATACCAATGGGGCGTTCTTCGTCGAATATATCCAGTTTTTGTCGGCTTTTTATCGCATCTCGAATGAGTCCCTCACTGCTAATAAACTCTGTAAACATCAAATCGGCCCCATTTTGCTTACACACCGCCCGAAAAGGGGGGTCGCTCACATCTTCCATGGGTGCCAAGAGCAAGGGGAAATCGGGCAGACAGATATGTTTGATATTGACCAAGGGAAGCAAATTTACATTGTTTCATGTCAATCGCGGTTTCAAGGCACTTTATTTTAATAAACCTACAAAAAATGTTCATTGACATGAAAAGTTTCGATTATTTTTGCAAAAAAAGTTACAAATTCAAGAATTGAATCACATCAATATGTGATTTTATAAATTCTACAAATATCTTTGTCTAGAAGAAACCCATTATCAATCGGAATTTCAGACAATCTTCCTATGAATCTGATTCAAAATAACCTAAGAATTTTATTACGTCAAGAAACGATTAGTTTCTTGACCCAGCAAGTTGGCATTAGTAAAACTATTTTTCTTCCGGCACTTGATACCTCATTTGCTTTTTTGATTCGTTTAATTGAGCGGGCCGATACGTTTAACTATTACGAATTGGCCAATATTTTTACTCGGAACGGACGCGAAACCAATACACCCGAAAAGATTATTGCCGCCATGCAATCGGGGCAACGGCATGAAGCCATCATCGATGCCCGTAATTTGCTGAATATAATTTTGCGCGACGAACAGGAATATTTTCAACGTTTAATATCGGAAAAATATGCCTTAAGCCCCAAACAATCCGAGCAATTGGTTTTCATATCGGCTGTATTGGCGAATGTCATTTTGGGGCAATTGATGATTAATGACAAAATGAATATGCGGGCGATAACCCGCAGCATTAAAGCCGAGGCCAACGATTTGAATGAAAAAATGAGCGCTGATATGCGTGAGTTAAATCGGAAGTTATCGAATGGCAATGTTATGATTGATGAAACCAAAGTATTTCGTGGCGAAAATAAAAACAACAAAATGTTGTATGCCGGCTTATTTGCCGGTTTTATTATCCTATTGTCGGTATTATTCAAAGCCTGTACCGGCAGTTTACATTAAGTATAACAAAACATAAAAATAAAAAAGGGCTGTTTTTCAACAGCCCTTTTATTATTTTAATGGTAATGGTTTATTTACCGGTAGGCTTAGCATCTTGTGCAGGTGCTTCTACCGATTTCTTTTGGCAACATGGCTTACCGGCCGATGCTTTACCACAAGAGCTCATTGAAGCAGTAGCCGTAGTACCATCGGCATTCACCGAAGCTTTAGCTTCACCGTCTTTTTTGCAACAAGCTTTGGCGCCACCTTTAGAGGCACAGGCTTCAGACTTGTGTTCAGCTTCTTTTTTATCTTTTTTTTCTGCGAAGGTTGCTCCGGCAATCATTAAGGCCAACGAGAGCATGAGGATTTTTTTCATAGCTTTAATTTTTAGTACTAACAAAGATAATCAATTCCCAATAACGATTCTACCAAATTCACGTTAAAAAAACAAGGCACTTGGGTGGCTTTGTCTACCTTTGCCCCGTGTTATCGAACGCCAATGCAACGCAAAAAGGCTATTGGGCCTTGGGGGCCATCTCGTTCTTTTGGGGTACTACTTGGATTGCTTCGAAAATTGGGGTGAATTTGATGCCCCCTTTACAATTATCGGCTATTCGCCAATCGGTAGCGGGCATTGTGATGTTGAGTTATTTTTTTCTTCGTAAGAAGCACCGTTTACCGGGTGCTTCGGAGTTAATGTTTCATGCCCTTTGCGGTTTTTTATTGTTCACCCTCAGCAATGGTTTAACCACTTGGGCCGTGGCTTTTGTACCCTCATTTTTAGGGGCATTGCTTTCCTGTATTTCACCTTTTTTATGGGTTTTAATACAAGGTCTCTTTTATGGTGAGCGTGTAAAACCCATTGTTTTATTGGGCATGTTGACCGGTTTTGCCGGCATGATTTTGTTATTGAGTGCCTTTAAAGGCGATTTAGCCCAAAAACCGCATTTTATTTTTGGCATTCTGCTTTGTTTAGGGGCCGTTTTAAGTTGGACGGGCGGTACCCTTTTGGCAATTAAAAGTCGCTTTAATACCGACCCATATGCCGGTGCCGGTTGGCAAATGTTGTTTGGCGGTATTTTTTTGTTTGTGGCTTCAGGGGTAAGTGGGCAACATATACCCATTCGGGAAATTCCGTGGGGTGCATGGGCCAGCATGGCCTATTTGGTGGTGGTGGGTTCTTTATTTTGTTTTGTTTGCTACCTGTATGCCTTAAAAACACTGCCCATGGAATTAGTTTCCATTTATGTGTATATCAATCCAATGGTGGCCATCGCCATTGGTGTAACGGTGTTGAATGAACCGTTTACCCTCAATATGTTGTTGGGGGCATTAATTACCTTGGTTGGGGTTTATTTAGTCAAACGTTTTACCCGAACTGCCACTTTAACGGAAAACGACGCTTGATTTATGATAAAATTACCGCCCGAAGGAATTCCGGCTACTCACTTTATGCAAAATTGACGGAAAGCGGGTTTTGGCACATTTCATGCTAATAGCCGAACGATTACATCATTATTCACATTAAAAATTCAAAGTAATATGGCAAAGAAAAGTACAAGCCTCAGCATTACCCCCTTACACGATCGGGTAATTGTGAAAGCCGCAGAAGCTGAAACCAAAACATCGGGTGGTATCATTATTCCCGATACTGCGAAAGAAAAGCCACAACGTGGTCATGTAGTAGCCGTTGGTACCGGCAAAAAAGATGAGCCCATGACCGTGAAAGCCGGCGATGTGGTATTGTATGGCAAATATGCCGGAACCGAAATTAGCGTAGACGGCAACGATTATTTAATTATGCGCGAAAGCGACATTTTAGCCATCTTATAAGCGAAGGCACTTTTTTAACCCACACATAAACAACAAAAACAAACACTATGTCGAAGCAAATTCACTTTAACATTGAAGCCCGCAACAAAATGAAAAAGGGCGTGGACGTATTGGCTGATGCCGTAAAAGTAACGCTCGGTCCAAAAGGCCGTAATGTGGTTATTGAAAAGAAATTTGGCGCACCGCATATCACCAAAGATGGTGTAACAGTTGCCAAAGAAATTGAATTGGAAGATGCCATTGAAAACATGGGTGCTCAGATGGCCAAAGAAGTAGCCTCGAAAACAGCCGATGCCGCCGGTGATGGTACAACCACTGCCACTGTATTGGCACAATCGTTGATTACTGAAGGTGTTAAGAATGTGGCCGCCGGTGCCAATCCCATGGATTTGAAGCGCGGTATTGATAAAGCTGTTGCCTTAGTGGTTGAGAATTTACGCAGTCAATCGGAAAAAGTTGGTAACGACAATAAGAAAATTGAGCAAGTAGCTACGATTTCGGCGAACAGCGATAACACAATTGGTAAATTAATTGCCCAAGCCATGGCTAAAGTGGGTAAAGAAGGCGTTATTACCGTTGAAGAAGCCAAAGGGACTGAAACTACCGTAGATGTAGTGGAAGGTATGCAATTTGACCGTGGTTATTTGTCGCCCTACTTTGTAACCAATAGCGAGAAGATGGTGGCTGAATTAAGCAATCCGTTGTTGTTGATTTACGACAAGAAGATTTCGGCCATGAAGGACATTCTTCATATTTTGGAGAAAGCGGCACAAACCGGTCGTCCATTATTGATTATTTCGGAAGATTTGGAAGGAGAAGCCTTGGCTACTTTGGTTGTAAACAAATTACGTGGTACCATTAAAGTGGCTGCAGTAAAAGCACCGGGCTTTGGCGACCGTCGTAAGGAAATGTTGCAAGACCTTGCCATCTTAACCGGTGGTGTTGTTATTAGCGAAGAACAAGGTTTCAAATTGGAAAATGCCGATTTAACTTACTTGGGTCAGTGCGAAAGCGTTACCATCGACAAAGACAATACGACTATTGTTGGCGGTAAAGGCAAGAAAGCCGATATCACAGCCCGTGTGAATCAAATTAAAGCCCAAATGGAAAGCTCTACCAGCGACTACGATAAAGAGAAGTTGCAAGAGCGTTTAGCCAAGTTGGCCGGTGGTGTAGCGGTATTGTATGTAGGCGCTGCTACCGAAATTGAAATGAAAGAAAAGAAAGACCGTGTGGATGATGCCTTACACGCTACACGTGCTGCGGTAGAAGAAGGCATTGTACCCGGTGGTGGTATTGCCTTCATTCGTGCCATTGACAGTTTAGCGAAAGCCAAGGGCATCAACGACGATGAAAATACCGGTATCAGTATTGTGCGTCGTGCATTGGAAGAACCTTTACGTCAAATTGTAGGCAATGCCGGATTGGAAGGTTCTATTATTGTACAAAAAGTAAAAGAAGGTAAAGGCGATTTTGGTTTCAATGCCCGCACTGAAGTTTACGAAAACATGTACAAAGCCGGTGTTATTGATCCAACCAAGGTGAGTCGCGTAGCCTTACAAAATGCCGCTTCGATTGCCGGTATGTTATTAACTACTGAGTGTGTAATTGCCGACAAGCCCGAACCTAAATCGGCTGCTCCGGCTATGCCACAAGGTGGTATGGGTATGGATTACTAGTTGATTCAACCGTTGAATTTGAAAGACCGCTTCGTTATGAAGCGGTCTTTTTTTTATGGGTGATTGATGATGAAGAACGTGCGCGGCGATGCCAAAATAGCCCCGGGTGAAGTGGATACCCCGCATCCCGCAGGCGACGCAGGAGTCTTGCGGGAGCGGAGTAGGAACGAAACACGGGACGGGTGATGATGTCTGTTGGAAAGCTTGGCTTCTAAATATGCCATAAAAAAATTGTAGTGGTGTCAAGAGAGGGTTTGTTATATTTGTTATGAATATGAATACCTTGAAAAAAAGACCTCTTGTATTGGGCTTGCTTTGGCTTGCTGCGATGGCCGGTATTTTTTCGTGTGGCAAAACCGTTGATAGCCCCACCCAGATTAGCGACCATAATTTGAACATTAGCCATAATCCATCTTCGAATTGTATGAGTTGCCATATGCCGGGCCAAATTGGCACCGGGAAAGGTAATTTTACGGTGGCGGGCACGATTTACGATAGTTTTCAAAACAATCAGTACCCCAATACCTATATTCGGTTTTATACCGGACCTAATGGAACGGGCACTTTGAAATACACCATTAAAGGCGACAAATTTGGTAATTTTTACACCACCGAAGCCATGGATATGAAGGAGGGTTTATATGTTTCGGTACAAGGCATTAATGCGGCCAAACATATGAGCACGCCGGTTTACGTGGGCCAATGCAATAGTTGCCACAATAAAAAAATTACCAGTCGCATTTGGTGCCGATAAATGATAAATTATGAAATTACACACCATTGATACCGGTTTTTTCAAGTTAGACGGAGGCGCCATGCATGGCGTGGTACCTAAAAGTTTATGGCAAAAAGTGAATCCGGCCGATGAGCAGAATTTATGTACTTGGGCCATGCGTTGTTTGCTGATTGAGGAGGGAAACCGTTTGATTTTAGTGGATACCGGCATGGGCGACAAGCAGGATGCCAAGTTTTTTTCGCATTATCATCCCACTGCGAACCCTACTTTATTGGAATCGATTGCGCGTGCCGGTTTTCATGCCGATGATATTACGGATGTTTTTTTAACCCATTTGCATTTCGACCATTGTGGAGGTGCCATTCGGCGTTCGGGCGAACAGTTGGTGCCTACATTTTCGAAGGCTACTTATTGGAGTCACGCGCGGCATTGGGCCAGTGCGGTTCAGCCGAATGCGCGTGAGAAGGCTTCTTTTTTGAAAGAGAACATTATGCCCTTACAAGAAAGTGGTCAGTTGAAATTGATTGAGGAGGCGGATGGCTTTACCTTTTCGGAGCATGTTCAGGTACGTTTGGTGGAAGGGCATACCGACGCCATGATGTTGCCTTTGATTCAGTATAAAGGGCGTTCTATTTTATATTGTGCCGATTTATTGCCTTCGGTAGGGCATTTCCCCTTGGCTTGGGTTATGGGTTACGATATGCGTCCGTTGGAAACCTTAAAAGAGAAAGAGCGTTTAATGCAGGAAGCGGCCGATGGACAATGGTTATTTTATTTCGAGCACGACCCTGTGAATGAGTTAAGCACTGTGGTTTCTACCGAACGAGGTATACGGGCGGGTGAAGTTTTACGCTTGAGCGATTTATAAATAGTTCGCCTTATTGGTGCTTATTGAATTGGCCTGCCTTTAGGCGGGGGTATTTTCCTTGTTTTCGGGCGAAATCCCGAATTCCTTTTTCAGTAAAGTTTGAATAATTTTTTCTACCGCTTTATAGCAGGTGCTGAAATCGGGCAGGGTTTTGCCTTGGAAAACCAACATGAGTTGCAGGGTGTTACCTTGTTGCCGGGTTATTTCGGCCAAATAGGGCTTTTGTAAGCGATAGGCTTCGCGGGTGAGGCGTTTGATGCGATTACGATCGTGTGCGCGTTTGAAGAAGCGTTTAGGTACCGATACGGCCATTTGTAAACCTTCGGCGGAAAGCACAGGGGCAATAGCTTCCGCGGAAGCCGTGGCCTTGTAGACGATGCGGTAGGGATACGAAAAAAACGCTTCTCCGGATTGGAAAAGCGTTTCAATGGCTTTTTTGCTTTTTATCCTTTCTGATTTAGAAAGGGAAAAAGGCTTTTTCATCGGCTTTTTATTTCAGACGACGTTCGTCGGATACGGTCAACTTTTTGCGTCCTTTTGCGCGACGTGCTGCCAGAACGCGGCGACCGCCCGGTGTGGACATACGCTCGCGAAAACCATGTACAGATTTACGGCGGCGGCGGTGGGGCTGGAATGTACGTTTCATAAAATTCGTTTAAACCTTGTTTTGAAGGGATTGCAAAGGTAAGCGGTTTTTGGAAATAACCAAAAAAACCTAGTATTTATATCCTACGTAAGTACGTTTTGATGAATAAAGTCCGGAAACACTGCGATTATAGAGCGTAATGGTGATAACACCTTTGCTTAAACTGCCATTGCCCCAGTAGTCGAGGCTGTCTTTTAAGACTTGTTTCGGGATGGTAACATAGGAACCGTTCACGGTAGCGGATACCACTTCTTTGATACTATCGCGGATCGAGAAGAATTGGATGGAGTAGGGATCGGTACCGGCTTTCACGCGAATGGTATCGTCGTTATCATCTACCAAGCTATTATTGATGAGCATGGTGCGGATGCATGCGTAGTTCGAGGCAAACTTTTCGTTGACACGGAACTGGCAGCTATCGCCTTCATATCCGTAGGCACAGATGCAATCGCCATCGCGGCAGGTACCGCCATTTTTACATACCACGGCGCGGTTCACGCAAGCATCGGGACGGCACGAAGCGAAATACGTGGTAATTCCGAAAACCAGTAACACCAAGGAAGACGCGTATAATACAATTTGTTTCATGCAATGAATTTAAGGTAGAGAACCTGGGAGTAAGAGAGATTAAGGCGTTGTAAATTTAGTACCGTTGTAAACGCAGGTATGTACAATGCTTGAGCCAATATCGCGGTATTGAAAATATACGGTAATGTATTTTCCATCGAGATAGCCATTGCCTTTATAGGTGCGGCCTTCAATGGTTTGTTCTTCGATGGTGATATCGTTCAAGTTCACGGTGGCTAAAATTTCGTGGTTTTGGTCGAAGATATCGTAGAAGCTGATGCGATTCGGTTGGGCTTCGGGGGCAATCACCATATTGAAGGCATCGGGGACATTCCCATTGCAACGCATGGTACCATCCCAGGTGCCAATGAATTTTTCGTACATTTTAGTAGCGCAGAATGGGCCTTCAAACCCGGTGGCGCATTTACAAACGCCTTCGCGGCAAACGCCGTTGTTCTTACAAACGATGTCTTTACAAGGGTCCGGATTACAAGCATTGAATACTATGGATCCTGATAAAAGAAAAAATCCGGCGATGGTAGCCACAACGGTTCGAACGTGTCGTTTCATACTTTAAGAATGAATAACAAACGTACTGAATTTCATTGATATTTCAATCGCCTTCCGCTATTTTTTCAGCGGATTCCACCCTTGTGCTTGTATATCGACCCGATTATTGGCGGTGGTGATGAGTTTAATGCCTGCCTCGGGCGATGTGGTATGTCCAATAATAGCCACACCCGGTATTTGAGTCACGGCGGCAAAATGTTCAGGAGCGACCGTAAAAATCAATTCATAATCTTCCCCTCCATTGAGTGCGGCGGTGGTGGCGGCAATGCCAAAACGTTCAGCATTGAAGCGGGTTTGCTCGTGAATAGGCAATTTTTCTTCAAAAATTTGAATGCCTACCCCACTGTGTTTGGCAATATGATGCAATTCTGAACTTAGTCCGTCGCTAATGTCCATCATAGCCGTTGGAAGGATTTGTTTTTCTTCCAGGGCTTGGATGATTTTGCGGGCGGGTTCGGGTTTCATGAATTTAGACAAAACATGGGTTTGTGCTTCCAAGTCGGGTTGAATACCGGGGTTTTCCAAAAAGATTTGTTTTTCGCGTTCTAAGAGAAGGAGTCCCATATACGCGGCACCTAAATCGCCGCTCACACAAATCAAATCGTTTTCGCGGGCACCGCCACGGGTTACAAAGCGGTTATCGTCTACTTCGCCAATGGCGGTAACCGAAATAATCAAGCCTTTGGGCGAGGTGGTGGTATCGCCGCCCACTAAATCGACGCCAAAACGTTCGCAAGCGAGGTGAATGCCTTCGTATAATTCATCGAGGGCTTCTACGCTGAAACGGTTAGAAATAGCAATGCTGACGGTGATTTGCTTGGGTTGGCCATTCATGGCATAGATATCGGAGAGGTTGACTGTTACCGCTTTATAGCCCAAGTGTTTCAGGGGCATATACATCAAATCGAAGTGCACACCTTCGAGGAGCATATCGGTAGAAACCAGCATTTGTTTGCCGAAGGTGTCAATCACGGCCGCATCGTCGCCGGCGCTGAGCAAGGTGGAAGCGTTACGAATTTCATTATGACGAAGGAGATGGTCGATTAATCCAAATTCACCTAAACTAGCAATTTCTGTGCGGGGTTCCTGCATGCTGTATCTATTTTAGCAAAGGTACGTTGCAACTATTTATAGGCTTCACCCCTTTTCTGTGGGCTTGAAAAACTACCTTTGCGCACGATTCTTACATTATGCATGGTATAAAAAACATACGCCCTTTGGCGTTCATTGGCTTGATGGTGATGCTGTTAGCTCAAACGGCTTGTCAACGCGATAGTATTTTGGAACAAAAACAATGGGGCGACATATTCAAAAAAAATGGCATTGACAGTGCTTGTTTTGAATTAGCCGACAATACCCACGACCAAGTTTTTTTATACAATTTAGAACGATGCAGTCGCCGCATGTCGCCTGCTTCCACTTTTAAAATCATGAATTCCTTGATGGCTTTAGAAACCAATGTGGTACCCGACGAGCAATTTGTATTACCCTGGGATGGGGTTCAACGTAGGCCGGAATGGGATACGGCCATGAATATGAAACAGGCGTTCAAAGTAAGCAATGTGCCTTTCTTTCAGGAAATTGCCCGTCGTTTGGGAAAAGAAGAATCGCAAAAGTGGTTAGACACCGTTCGTTATGGTAACAAACGCATTGGGCCTGTATTGGATGAATATTGGTTGAATGACACCTTGCAAATCACACCCGATGAACAAGTTGGATTTGTGAAGAAGTTGTATTTCGACAAATTACCTTTTTCGCAACGGGCCCATCGCATTGTTCGTCAAATGATGTTGCAAGAAGACAGCACCGACTATAAATTGTATTACAAAACCGGCACTTGGATGCCATACCGTAGTGGTAAAGATGAGATATTGTGCTGGATGGTGGGCTTTGTTGAACGTCGTGAAGAAATGAAAGGGGTATTGACGAAACAACAAGAAGTTCATTTTAGACCTTACTTTTTTGCGTTGAATTTCAGTATTAAAGATACAAGCATCGATAATCAGGCTTTGCGCTTGAAGGTGTTGAAAGAACTTTTGCGTGAGCGGCAGATATTGAAATAAGGATTTAATTTTTAAAAAGAAAGGCGTTCAATATGAACGCCTTTCTTTTACCAATTAACCAACACCAATAAATTTTGCATTACTCCTGTTTTACGAAACGTGTTCTGAATAATCTACCCGATTGATTTTGCAGTTGCATTATATAGTTTCCGGGAACTAATTGATTTAGCGGTATAGTTTTTATTTCATTTGGACAAACGGGAACACGATCAGTGTAAACACGTTGGCCTAAGGGATCGATGATGACACATTGAAAGATCTCACATTCATCCAATTGAATTTGAATCGAGAGAATATCGCTGGCCGGATTGGGATAAATTGAAACCCAAGGCACATTGTTCGCCACAGCAGTATCATGTGAATCTGTCCAATGGGTATTCGTTTTAGCCAAAGGCAAATACATCGAGTCGTATTCCCAAGCACTGATATCGCCATTGGGGCATTCAGCGCGAAGGCGCACTTGATAGGCTGTTCCAGGTACCAGGTTATTGATTGTACGAAAAGGCTTTTTTAATTTCAAGGATTGCCAAGTGGGTGCATTGGTTGATTTATATTCTAATCGGAATTGAGTAGCACTCGGGTGTGTCCACGAAAAATAGGCCGACGATACGCCGAGATTGATCGTGCTCCATATGGGTAAAGAACAACCGGCCGTGGTGTAAAGGGTATCGTATTGCCATAGACTTTGATCGGCATTTTTGCAAATTGATTTTACTCGACAAACATAGGCTGTATTCGGAGTAAGATTGTTTAAGCAATAGTTTGCCGCGCCCATCAATGCCGCTATCCAACTATTCTGATTCAAGGCTTTATATTCAATGCGGTAGGCTGAATCGGCAACAGCAGTCCAATACAAACAAGCCATATTCCCTTGAACATAAGGCGATTGAAACTGAGGCATAGTACACCCCGCGCCGGTTGTGAAAGTAAGGTTGCACCAAGTGCTGGTATCGCCATCCCATTCTTGCGAACGGACCCGAAAATGATAAACCGTATTGGGAATTAAATTTTGTAACGCTTCCGACGTATCGGAAATAAAGTGACTTTCCCAAATAGAATCACTGCTTCGTTTAAATGCCGTTCGATATTGCTGAACACCCGCTAAATTTTTCCATTTTATAATGGCTGAATTTCCATACACTACAGCCGTATCTATTATTGGGAGTGTTGCCGGTGGTGCTGTTGTAATTAGCGTATCGGTCCAAACACTCCAATCGTTGAAAACACAAAGCGACTGAATACGAAATTGATACGGCGTATTTGGTTTTAAATTTCGAATTATACGAGTTGAAGCATTCGTATTGATGGGTCGCCATACAAGAGAATCCGATTGTTTATACTCCAAACGATAGGAATCGGCATTATCGGAATGCCAAGCCAATCGAACATAGGAAGCACCGGCTACAAGCGAATCGAAGAAAACCGGATTGCAACCATTGGTTGTTTGTAATGTATCGTACACCCAAGCGCTTTCCACCCCATTACTATCATAAGCTTTTAAGCGAATGGCATACCATGTATTTTCAATCAATGGATATAATGTATCCTTGCTATTGGAACACCAGTGGGCCGTCCAAGCCCCATTGGGTATTGCTTTAAAATCTAAACGATAAATAGAATCATTATTATTTCCATCCCAAGCAAGCCATGCCGCATGTCCAAAGCTTGTTTTTGTAATTTTAGAAGGGCCATTATTCGTGGCTACTACCGGTGGATTGATACTAATCGCCGACGTGGCCGTGCAGGCATTGGCATCTTCCACTTGAATGGTATACGTTCCGGGCATTAAATTCCAAGTTGCATTACCAACCTGTGCATTCACATAATACAAATAGGAAGGTGTTCCCCCCGCGGCATTGATGTTGAGGGTATGCAAACAATTGAGGCATTGCGGTGATTGAATATTCGTAGTTATTACTAATTGGGGTGGACTAGAAACAGTCACAACGGCTTGAATGGTACAGCTCAACATATCACTTACGGTAACGGTATAAGTACCTGCATACACATTACTGCTTGGCGTTACCGTAATACCATTGAGTTTGTAGGTATAACCACCATTACCCCCTTGAGCTAAAATGGTCAATAAACCCAATTGACCATAACAAGAAGGTGGCGCAATTTGAACATTCAATTGCAAGGGAGCACTCAACTGAACTTGAATTGTGGTTTCAATACTACAGGTATAGGCGTCGCTTGAAACAATGGTATAAATTCCTTCACTTAATTTAAATGGAGTTTGAAACGAACCTTTACCGGGTATTAAAAACGTGTAGGGTGGCGTTCCGCCTAAAATAGCGATACTGATTTCAGCCGAGTCGGCAAAGCAATTTCCCGATACCAAATTGATATTATCCCAGGTGGCTAAAGGGGCAAAACGAATTTGCACATCCGCATCATTTTCTGTGGTACAATTAGAATTACTGATTGTCCAACGGTATGTATACAAACCGGGCATGTTGACACTCACCGTTGAATTTCCTTGATGGGGTTGACTAAACACAGAACTTCCCGGACCGGCAATTTGCAACCATGTTCCTACGCCATACAGAGGTTCATTGCCTCCTAAAGGCAAAGATTGCAAGGTGCCGCAACGTATTTGATTCGGACCGGTCCAAGCAGAATCAGGTCTATTTGAAGCATTAATATTCAAGGTCAAATCATCGAAATGACATTGAAACATTGAGGTGTCTTGCACATTATCGGCATTATAAACCAACAAACGCCATTGAATGGTATCGCCGGGTGATGCTACTATATTCAAATTCGAAACGGAATAAGAATGCCATAAGGAATCTTCGAATAATTCGAATTCGAACCAATTGCTTTGGTAATTATCTAAACTACTTCTTACGGCCATTTTCTTTTTGGCAGTAGCCGTATGTTTTGCCTTCATAGAGAATTGTTGCACGCTACTATACTGCCCCATACCAACATACCAAACACTTGCACTGATTTGGCTTGAATCAATATGCCATGCTCCGGCTCGATGCGTTGTTTCAAAATGATATAATTCGCTCGGGCCACTAATACCGGTACTCGTATTCATCACTATGGGATTATTTCCATTGGATATCCAAGACGAATTCCAATTCAAACTTCCCGAAAAAAACTGCCACGACGAATCGGCAAGGGCTTGAAAACTTGGCAATCCGGCTTGTTCTGCCGCATAGGTTAAATTGATTGTTTGGTTGAGGCATGCCGGTCTTTCAACCATAAAATTTATACTGGTATCGGCAGGTAATACATTCGTATTTCCTACTTGACTAATATAAAGCATTACGGCACCGGTATCTTTCCAGGTAATTTTTCCGTCATTGGAAATACCGGCTTTATTGGTATCGCTTACACTGTACATGAGTGGTAAATTAAAATTCGAAACAGCATTGATAGTCCATGGTGCATCGCCTTTGTAAACTAAGTTTGGCCATGGAGAAACTTGAATGTTTTGAGGTGCTTGAAAAATATTGGCCTGCAGAATATGTGTTGATGCCAAGAAATAATTATTCATGGCCAACCCACTCAGTGAAAATCCTGAAATAGTAACTGTTTTATTCGTACCCACATCCGGCGAATCGAATACGGCAATTGGTGAACCTGAAAGAAGCAAGGAATTAGTATCGTTTTGGAGCACACCACTTAACACGCAATTCCCCGTTAAGTTGGCCAAAACATTAGCATCATATATTTTATTGGAAGGAATACAATTTTGAATACTTACTGTTTTTGGAAAGACCATCACACTTGGGTAATTCACTTGAATTGTTTGTGCATTGCTTGTAGTGAAAGTACACTGCCCTATATAAGTTCCTGCCGACATTGTATTTGAAATGCGGGTATACATTGTTATGGTAGTATTGGCCGATACCGAAGGAATAATTATAGCTTGTGTGGCATTGCCTAAATTGGTATTGAAGGTTGGATCGGTTGAAACTTCTAATCCAATAGAAGGGGCTATTTGTAAATTCGATTGCGCTTGATGTACAAACACCTTGAATGAATCGGTAGCTGACCATGAACCATAAGTTGCCTGCATGGTATCGGGTGCTTGAACTAAGGTGAAGGCCGGTGGCGTAGTCATAGCCATATCATCGACATACAATACGGCGCCGGTTCGATAAATTTGAATGCGATTGACGGTATAACTATTGAGTACTATTTGTCGTAATGTTTTAGTGGTACCAATGTTAAATGGCGAGCCGGGTGCAGGCGACCACGATAATCCACTATCGCTCGACACATTCACCTGATAAGCCCCCGATGCAGTGCTAGCACTCACATAAAACGACAAGGTATGAATGCCTGTTGGCAAAATCGGTGAGATGATTTGCGAGCCTGTAGCACTTCGAAACTGCGCTGATTTTAACCCGCTTTGTACACCATTTGTCCCGGACTGAATATCTTTGATTTGCCATTGTCCGGTATTTAGTGTAACATAACTTAGCGTACTATTATAAGATGCCGGCAATCCGGATTCGAAACTTTCAGTCCATTGCGCTTTCAACATAAAAGGCAACAGACAAAAATTTAAACAAAGTACAATTCGCAAGAGCGAGGTTTGAAATAAAGTAAATGACATAGCTGTAGGTTTTTAATGTCACGAAATTATTTCGTTCAAAACAGATTATATTCGTTTGAAACAGGTATAGTCGTTTATAATTGTTTCAAATCTTATTGGCGGATGCCTATATGGATTTTTATACCTTTGCATTACGCTATTCGGATGGTTAGCTCAGTTGGTTAGAGTATTACGTTGACATCGTAGGGGTCGTTGGTTCGAATCCAATACCATCCACAAAAAAACGGACAATCACTTGTCCGTTTTTTATTTAATCGCAATTTCCTTTATTAATTGTATTCCTTTCGCAACTCCCCAATTTCTTTAATGAGCTTGTTCACTTCATCGGGTTTTGTACCATCATAAACGCCGCGAATGTGTTTTTCTTTATCCACTAACACAAATTTTTCGGAATGAATAAACTCAGGCAATACATCTTTCTTCGTGGTGTCTTCCACTACGGTTACTAAATAACTGTTCACCGCCATATCGTATAAATCGTGTTTGTTGCCCGTTAAAAAATGCCATTGTGTTGGGTCGGCGCCTAAACTTTCCGCATAGCGTTTCATTTGCGCTACGGTATCGGTTTCCGGATCTACCGTATGCGAAAGAATCGCTACATCCGATTGTCCACGAAAAGCCGCTGCTACGCGGGTCATTTGGTCGTTCATTTTTGGACAAATTCCTTGGCAAGTCGTGAAGAAATATTCCACCACTAAAATTTTACCCTCCACATCGCGGTGGGTAAACACACGGCCATCTTGGTCGATAAACGAAAAAGTATCAATGGCGTGTCCCGGATTACCATACACCTTCAAGCGTTTCGGGTGTTGTTTGTATTCGTAATAATAGTAACCTAAAAATACAATGCCCAACAACATGAAGAACACCATCAATAATATGCGAAATAAACCTTTCATGATACGAATAATATACGCAAAGGTACTTTAAGCCGAACGTGTTGAATTGCTTTTTTGCATGTATTTTCGCTATGATGGATAAGCCCCGTTTTTACGAAGTTTTCGACTCGCCCTACGATTTAGATTTAAGCGATGCCACCCTACACCATATGCTGCATGTTTTGCGTATGAAAAGTGGCGAAGAAGCCCTTATTCTGAACGGAAAAGGGGCTCGTTGCCTCATTCGTTTAGATCGTATTGACAAAAAAGGCGTGGCCTTTACCCTGCTTCAAAGCGAGGAAATGATGGATACCCGCCCCGCCTTGTATTTGGGTATTGCCTTCACGAAAAACCCGGCCCGCATGGAATGGCTGCTCGAAAAAGCCACCGAAATTGGCTTGCATACCCTCATTCCCATCATCACCAAACGCAGTGAGAAAACCCACTTCAAACGGGAGCGTTTCGAGAAAATATTGATTTCGGCTTTTTTGCAATCGAAGCAAGATTTTTTACCACGACTCATGGAACCACAAGCCCTTCAAGATGTATTTCCTGAAGCACCCGAACAGCGTTTCATTGCGTGGTGCGACGAAGAATCGCCTCGCAAAGCCCTTCCCGAAGTGCTAAAGAAACATGAAAATGCCCTCATTTTAATTGGCCCCGAAGGCGACTTCAGTCTAGAAGAAGTAAATTTGTGCACCGAACAAGGTTGCCAAGCCATTCATCTCGGTCCTTCGCGCTTGCGCACCGAAACTGCCGGACTTTATGCTTGTGTGCTCTTCAATGCTCAACTATGATGAAATATATATTGTCCCTACTCCTGCTCGCATTACAAGCCTTGCCCATGCAAGCCCAAAAATTAAAATTGGGTTTATTGGTTTATGGGGGTGGCGGCGACTGGTATGCCAATCCAACCGCACTTAAAAATTTAGCCCAATTTTCGAACCAACAATTGGGCACCCATTTTGAATTGCAAGAAGGCCAGGTGGAAGTGGGGAGTCGCGAATTATTTACCTATCCCATTGTATTTGCTACCGGACACGGGCGCATTGCCTTCAACGATGCCGAAGCACAAAACTTACGCACCTATTTGGAAGGAGGCGGATTCCTGCATGTAGACGATAATTACGGTTTGGATAAATACTTGCGCCAGGCCATGAAAAAGGTATTTCCTGAACTCGATTTTGTTGAAATTCCCTTCAACCATCCACTGTACCACCAGAAGTTCAACTTCGCCAACGGCCTACCTAAAATACATGAACATGACAGTAAACCGCCACGGGGCTACGGACTTATTTGGAAGGGACGCGTGGTTTGTTTCTATAGCATGGAAACCGATTTAAACGATGGCTGGGAAGACCCGGAAGTGCACAAAGACCCGGAAGAAAAACGCCTTCAAGCACTTCGTATGGGCTGTAATTTAATTGAATACGCCTTTGGCGGACAATAACACCGGTTCTTTTCGTAACTTTATAGAACATTTTAAACTAATTTCATGAAATCGATTGCTTATTTGTGCCTCAGTGCCGGCTTGTTATTCATGGCTTCTTGTAAAAAACAAATTGCCAAAAGCGAAGGCCCCTTGAGTATTAAATTTAATAATGAATGCGCCGGACAACCCATTAGCTACGGACAATTGAATTATGCCAATGCCGCCGGAAATCAATACAGCATTAAATTACTGAAATACTATGTTAGCAATGTGGTATTAGTAAAAGACGATAATTCGGAAGTTAAATTGAACAACTACGATTTGATGGACGCGTTTAGTCCGGCCAAGTTTTCAACCGTAGAAGCCACCGCTGTTCCTTACGGACATTATAAAATTATGCGCTTTTATTTAGGCATCGATAAAGACCGCAATCACAGCGGAGCACAAGATGGCGACTTGGATCCTTTATACAATATGATTTGGACTTGGTCGACCGGGTATTTATTCATGAAACATGAAGGGAATTTTATTAATACCCTTGGCGATACCGTAGCCATGGAATTTCATTTAGGTACCGATATCGCCTTATCGAGCGTTGAAATTCCCATCGATATGACCATGCGCGACGGTGTTAAACAACTCAATATTGCCTTCGATTTAAATAAAATGTATAACAATCCTACTATCGATTTTAATACACAACCCATTCGCCACAGCACCGATGCCAACGATGCAACATGGATTGACCAAATGAAGGCCAATACCATCGATGCCTTCCGATTTGTGAATGTGCAATAAAGAATTAAGCATTTCGTCATAAACCTCGCTTTCAAAAGGCGAGGTTTTTTTATACATTTACAATTCATGTTGCGCATTGAACGAATTGCTTTTTGGGGTATGATGTTGTTGGCACTCGCCTTAGTGATGGCGCCACAGTATTACATTACCGGCGACGGTGCTAGCCATACCTATAATGCCAAAGTACTTTTCGATTATGTATTAGGCCGCGACAGGGCTTTTTACGATACCTACCTCAGCATCAATCGCAATATAGATCCGAATTGGATGAGCCACTTGGTATTAGGCCTCTTGCAAGAATTCGTTTCACCCCGTTTGGCCGACAAAGGATTTCAAATCGTATACATCGTAGTTTTCGCCACCGGCTTTCGTTACCTCATGCGAAGCATCGACGACAACAATGGCTTTTTAAGTGTATTATTCTTCCCATTTGTATTCACCCTTCCGTTTCAGCAAGGCTTTTATAATTATGGCATTGCCTTAGGCTTTATGTGTTGGACGCTCGGCTATTTCATCCGTTATCGGCACGACATGGAAGACCCACGCCATCAATTCATTACCGCCATCTTATTGCTCATCACCACCTTTTCGCATGGTATGCCCGGCGTTTATACCATGATGCTCATGAGCCTCATTACCTTGCTCGAAGCCAAAGTATTTCGTTTGCCCATTCGCTTAGAAAAAATTACCCGAACCGGCACCCGCTTATTCATGATGCTTTTCCCGGCAGCCGTGCTCATCCTTTTATTTTTAGCTAAACGCGGCACCGGCACAGAACCTCACCATTGGAGCATGAGCAAGAAGTTCATGTTGTTCCTGCAAGGTTGGACTTTCCAAAGCACGCGCTTCGAAGAAATTTATCCGGCCACCGCCATTGGCATCATACTCCTCGGCTTCTTTGTTTATTTAGCGCTTACGCCCCTTCGGGTGAATCAACACCATACCCGCCACCTCAGTGCCGTATTCATTGGGGCCTCTGTATTCACCTTGTATTCGTACATCACTTGTCCACACAGCATTGGCGGGGCAGGCTCCATCGATATCCGCTTGTGCTTTCTCCCTTGGTTTTTTCTCCTCTTTTTCTTCGCCTGCAAACAATGGTCGAATGCCGCACGCTATGCCTTTATGGGCTTAGCCTATGCCGTGAGTTTGAGTTTTATTCTCATCCGTTTCCCTTACATCATGAAGGCCGACGCCATTGCCCAACGCATCATGAAAGTCAGTTCCTTTATTCCGAACCAACAAGTGGTGCTCAATTTACACATGGACGATTGGCAACAAATTTCCCCAACGGATAGCCTCTTCCACAAAGACAATTCCTTCATCCATTTCAGCGATTTTTTAGGGGCCGAACGGAACAAATCCATGATTTTACTAAACAACTACGAAGCTGAAATCAATTACTTCCCGGTCAATTGGACACCCGGCATGAACCCACGCAGCAGCATCTCGGGCATGATTCCCGGCAACTATCCTCCCACCGGCAATATTGTACTTTACGAACAACAAAGTGGTCGGAAAATAAATTATGTATTATTACAAAACGACCGTAACCGCGGCTCAGCCGACCTTGCCCTCCGCACACAAATAGATAGTCTATTTACCTTGGTATATACCGACCCGAAACGGTATGTAGTGCTGTACAAACGAAAACAGTAAGCAGTGCGAGAAAACTGTAAGCAGAGTGAGTGAACTGCGAAGCAGTAAAATAGTAAGCAGTGCGAGAAAACTGCGAAGCAGTCAATCCGCGGAATCAGTAAATCCCTTCCAAATCCGCGTTCTGGCCGTTCAATCCAGCAAGCAGTGTGAGTTAACTGCGAAGCAGTGCATCCGCGGAATCCATAAATCCAGTTTAATATCCGTGTTCCGGCTGTTTAACCCGTGTTACTGCATAAAATCAGCGACGGTATGCGTTAGTAAAAACTCGCGTGCCGCCGCAATATCCGTTTGCAACAAACGATCTTTGTCTAAATAAGGCACCGTTTTTCTAAACTCCACCATCAACTTCTCAATCATCGGCGACGATTTCGCCGGGCGACGGAAATCCAAGGCCTGCGCTGCGTTTAGCAATTCGATGGCCAATACCCATTCCGTATTTTCAACCACCTCGTACAATTTCGTAGCCGCATTCGCACCCATACTCACATGGTCTTCTTGTCCATTGCTACTTACAATACTATCCACGCTCGCCGGTGTACACAATTGCTTGTTCTTACTTACAATCGAAGCAGCCGTGTATTGTGCAATCATTAAGCCACTATCCAGTCCGGCGCTCTTCACCAAAAACGGCGGCAAACCACGTTGTCCGCTAATTAACAAGTAGGTTCTGCGTTCCGAAATATTAGCCAGCTCGGCGGTAGCAATCGCTAAATAATCGAGGTTAATGGCCAAGGGTTGTCCGTGGAAATTCCCCCCGCTTAAAATCAAATCTTCTTCGGGGAAAACCAGCGGATTATCGGTCACCGCATTAATTTCTTGTTCCACAATGCGTTGCACATGCGCCACCGCATCGCGTGTTGCCCCATGCACTTGCGGAATACAACGGAAGCTATACGGGTCTTGCACTTGTTGTTTAGTTCGTACGGCAATTTCACTGCCATACAAATAACGCAACATATTTTGTGCGGTCGTTTGTTGTCCAGCATGGTGACGAATGGTATGAATCAAGGCATTAAATGGTTCAGGTGTAGCATCGAATCCTTCGAACGATACTGACGCAATCAATTCGGCCCAATCGAGCAAACGATTAATTTTTAATAAAGAAGCCACGGCATAACTGCTCATAAATTGCGTGCCATTCAACAAGGCCAATCCTTCCTTGCTTTGCAAACGAAGCGCTTCAAAATTCAAATCCGAAGCATCGTGGTACACGCCGCCCATTTTCACGCGACCTTGCTTTAACAAGGGCAGACACAAATGCGCGAGGGGTGCTAAATCACCACTGGCCCCTAAAGAACCTTGACGAAAAACCACCGGTAAAATATCGTTGTTATAGAAATACGTCATACGGTCGAGCACCGCTTCACTCACCCCGCTATGTCCGTATAAAAAATTTCGAATCTTCAATAAGAGCATAATGCGCACAATGGCATCGGGCACTTCATCGCCCACACCACAGGCGTGACTCAATACCAAATTTTCTTGCAAGGCTTCAATATC
>JBPCSZ010000060.1:0-13671 GCA_051006655.1 Chitinophagaceae bacterium | reverse complement strand
ACGATTTTTATCGTAGAAATAAAAACATAATTAAACCGATGAGTTAAGTTTATTGGTTGGGTTCTATCTATAGAAGTTGAAAAAAGCGATGAAGGTGCATAGCTTTTTTATTTCCGAGAAAAATTGGCGTTTTTAGCTATTTTTCGAAAGCCGAAGTTTTTTGCTCCACTTTTTTTAAAAAAAGTGGAACGAAATAATATATTTTTTTGATAACACCAACAATGGCTTCTCTAAAATAATTAGTGGGGTGTTTATTCACTAAATCACAAACACTGATTTCTGCTGTTTCTCAATGATGTTACCAATAGCATGAATGGTAATATGCTGTGAAGCACAAAACGTTTCAAATTCCTGAACATGTTCTGCCTCAATAGCCAATAACAAACCACCACTGGTTTGCGGGTCGGCTACAATCCATTGTTGCTCCGGCGAAGCCAATTGAATATCGTGACCATAACTATCCCAATTCCGTTTGGTACCTCCCGGTATACAACCTTGGGCAATGTAGTTTTCTAGAATTGTTTTATCGATCCAAGGAACGGCATCGTAGTGAACATGGGCGGAAGCATTGCTGGCTAAACACATTTCACGTAAGTGACCCATTAATCCAAAACCGGTTACATCGGTCATGGCTTGCACATAAGGCAAGGTACCAAATTGCTCGCCCGCTTTGTTTAATTGCAACATGATATTTGGACCTAACATATCGTGTTCGGGTAATAATTTTTTTTGCTTTTGGGCAGTAGAAAGAATGCCAATGCCCAAGGGTTTCGTTAAAAATAATTTGGCCCCCGGCGAAGCGCCACCATTTTTTTTCAAGTTGGCTAAAGGCACACGACCGGTAACGGCCAAGCCAAAAATCGGTTCGGGTGAATCGATGGAATGTCCACCGGCTAAAGGAATCCCCGCATCCATACAGGTTTGTCGACTACCTTCAATAACAGCATTGGCAACTTCGGGCGGTAGGGTATTTATAGGCCAACCTAAAATGGCTATGGCTAAGAGTGGGGTACCGCCCATGGCATAAATATCGCTGATGGCATTGGTTGATG
This sequence comes from Chitinophagaceae bacterium, assembly GCA_051006655.1. Classification (GTDB taxonomy): domain Bacteria; phylum Bacteroidota; class Bacteroidia; order Chitinophagales; family Chitinophagaceae; genus OLB11. The sequence continues at coordinate 12,619 of JBPCSZ010000060.1, read as the reverse complement.
CAATGCGTCCAAATGTGGCAGGATCATCAACTATGGGCATAAAGAAATCGGTGGTGCTGATAATGGCCGAGCCATCACCTAAATCGAAAACGGCGGCATCGTCGCGTTCTTCGTTGCCAACCAATAAGGAAGGAAAAAATTGTTTGGCATTTTGGCTATGTAAAATGGTGTCTAATATTTTGGGCGAAATTTTACACCCGCAACCGGCACCATGCGAATATTCGGTGAGTTTATACATATTTAAATGAGTTCAAAGGAATTACAAGCGTTGATAATTTGTTGGGCAATGAGTCGCGTATCGGTTTCTTGCATATCGATATGCCATTTGCGTGGCACAGGATTAATACTCACACTATGGGCATAGGCTTTATCGTAAAACTGAAGGGCAATACGGGCGGCATCGGCTAAGCGATTGTCGTGCAAGGCTTGAATGGCCAATTGGTATTGGTCGTAGCCCAAGCGTTTGATGATTTTTTGAAAGGAAGCTTCTAAGGCTTCAATGGAATAAGTACCGTATTGTTCCACCAAATGTTGAATACGATATTCGAGCGGCGAAGAATACGTTAAGTAAGCATAGGCTTGCATGGCTTTATGAATGCCGGCCGGAAGAATACAACGACCTATTTTACGCGATTCACTTTCAATGAAAATACGTTTGGTTTTATCGAGTTTACGATACGCTTCAAACAAATCGTTTTCAAATTGTTCTTGGGTTGGTTGTGGTGCTTGTCCAAGGGCGCCAAAGGCAGAACCTTTATGATGGGCTATTGCCTCCAAGTCGATGATTTGTTCACCGAGCTCGCGCAATTGATGCAATACATAGGTTTTACCACTCCCGGTATTACCGCCCACTACAATGAAGCGGGGTTCACGGGTATCGAAATAATCGTGCACGGCATGTCGGTAATTTTTATAACCCCCGTATAAAACTTCCACATCAAAGCCGGCCATACTTAATAACCAAGCCATACTGCCACTGCGTTTACCGCCGCGCCAACAATGCACCCGAATTTTTTTATCGGGCGCCATGAGTAAAGCTTGGTCGATATACCAACCCATTTTTCGGCCGGCCATTTCAATGCCCATTCGAAACGCTTTTTCAGGCGATTCTTGTTTGTAGGATGTGCCCACTTGAGCACGTTCTTCGTTGCTGAATAAAGGTAAGTTCAAAGCACCGGGAATATGCCCATGTTCAAATTCGCCGGGGGAGCGCACATCCAATACAGGCCGTTCATCGGTGGGGTGTAAAAAACGCGCTATAGAAATGACCTGATTCGACATGCTATGCAAAGGTAAGCTTCGAAGTTACAAACGCATTGAGTTTTATGAATGAAACAGAATCGCGTAACTTTGCGACCTGAAAAAGTTCTTATGGCATTAATTGATCAACTCAAAAGCAGAGCGAATGAGGCCTGCGAATTATGTGCGTCTACGCAAGGATTAACGGCGTATGCTGTTCCCCCCGATGCGCAATTGCACGAACGCGACCATGTATTGGTGTGCGATAAATGTTTGACACAAATTGAAAAGAAAGAGGAATTGGACAAGTCCCATTGGACATGCCTTCAAACTTCAGCGTGGAGCGAAGTACCCGCCGTTCAAATTGTAGCTTGGCGTATGTTGAATCGTTTACGCGATGAAAGTTGGGCCGCCGATTTGCTCGATATGATTTATTTGGACGATGAAAGTTTAGAGAAAGCCAAGAAAACGGGCGATCATGAAGGTTCGGGGGATGTGGATTTACACCGCGATTGCCATGGACAACAATTACTCAATGGCGATAACGTGGTTTTAATTAAATCGCTCGATGTGAAAGGGTCTACCATCAATGCTAAAATGGGTACGGTGGTGAAAAATATTCGCTTGGTACCTGATAATACGTCGCAAATTGAAGGCCGCGTTGAAAGTCAAATGATTGTGATTTTAACGCAATACGTGCGTAAGCAAGGCGACAAAGCATAGAGCAGTAAGCAGTTTCAGCGAACAGTAAAACAGTAAGCTGCTTCAGCGAACAGTAAAACAGTAAGCTGTTTCAGCGAACAGCGAACAGGTTTATCCAGGACCGGAACGAGAAAAATAGCGTGAAGAAAATGACGATTTTTATACTCGCTGAGCTTACTCCTAAGCCCTGATGTGATAAAAATTGAATGCCAATAAATATTCCTATTCCAATTACCTTTGTGCCACACTTTTTAAATTGGCATTATGGCAGAAAAGAAAACGCATGTATTAGACTCAGGTATTGTAATTGATCCTTTGTACACGCAGTTTACCGGCTCCCCGGAATTACCCGGACAATTTCCGTTTACCCGTGGTATTCATGAAGGCATGTACCGCGATAAACCTTGGACCATTCGTCAATATGCCGGATTCAGTACCGCCGAAGCCTCGAACGAACGTTATCATTTTTTATTGAAGCAAGGCGTTACCGGTTTGAGTGTGGCTTTCGATTTACCTACGCAAATTGGCTATGATAGCGACGATATGATGGCCAATGGGGAAGTGGGAAAAGTAGGAGTAGCCATTGATACCATTGAAGACATGGAGCGTTTGTTTAAAGGAATTAAACTCGATGAAGTGAGTACCTCCATGACCATCAATGCCACAGGATTTATTTTATTGGCCTTGTATATTGCCTTAGCCAAACGTCAAGGGGCCGATGTTACGAAATTGACCGGTACCATTCAAAATGATATTTTAAAAGAATACGCCGCTCGGGGAACTTATATCTATCCACCCAAACCGAGTATGCGGATTATTACCGATATCTTCGATTATTGTTCGAAAGAAACACCGCGTTGGAATACCATTTCTATTTCGGGGTATCATATTCGTGAAGCCGGTTCAACGGCGGTGCAAGAGTTGGCCTTTACCTTGGCCAATGGTAAGGCGTATTTACAAGCCGCTATTGAAAAAGGGTTAGACATTAATGTGTTTGCCAAACGCTTATCGTTTTTCTTCAATGCGCATAATCATTTGTTCGAAGAAGTGGCGAAGTTTCGTGCGGCCCGTCGTTTGTGGGCGAATATCACGCGCGAGTTGGGGGCCACTTCGGCCGATGCCCAAAAATTACGCTTTCATACGCAAACGGGAGGAAGTACGCTAACGGCCCAACAACCCATGAACAATATTGTACGCGTTACCATTCAAACTTTGGCGGCCACCATGGGCGGTACGCAGAGTTTACATACCAATGGTTACGATGAGGCTTTGAGTCTACCCACCGAAGTTGCCGCCGGTATTGCCTTGCGTACCCAGCAAATTGTGATGGAAGAAAGTGGTATTTGCGATACCGTGGATCCATGGGCCGGTTCGTATTATGTTGAAACCCTCACGAATCAGATGGAAGCCGAAGCCATGAAATTGATGGAGACCATTGATGCCATGGGTGGGGCAGTGCAAGCCATTGAAGAAGGTTTTGTGCAAGAACAAATTGCGGCGGCCAGTTATCGCTATCAACAAGCCATAGAGCGCAACGAAAAAATTATTGTGGGCGTGAATAAATACGCGGCCAAAGAGAATATGTCGATTCCGATAATGAAGATTGACGACAGTATTCAACAAACACAAATTGAACGTTTAACGCAATTCAAAGCCAATCGGAATCAAGAAGCGGTGCAACAGTATTTGCAACGCATTGCCGATACAGCCCGTGGCACCGACAATTTGATGCCGGTGGTGATTGAGGCTGTGGAGGCTCATTGTACCTTGGGTGAAATTGCCCATGCCTTGCGCGGTGTTTGGGGCGAGTTCAAGTAATTGGCTCTTTCTTTAAATTGTATTTTCATTGGCTGAAGAAGGCTTCGGACGATGCCAAAATAGCCCCGGTTGTAGCGAAAAGCCCGCATTGGCCGCAGGCAGGGCGGCTTGTAGCGGAAAACGGGACGATAGTTCAATAAAGCGAGGTTGATGCGCTTCAAATAAAAAAGCCCTTCATAACGAAGGGCTTTTTGTTTTTTAGCATTATACCTTATACTACAGTAGGGAAATCGACCGGATATAATTTCTGATCGAGTTTGTGTTTTACAGCACAGAAAGCGGCGATAGACTCGTCGATATCGGCTTGGGTGTGCACTGCGGTTGGAATAAGGCGTAAAATGATATGTCCTTTAGGAATTACCGGGTAAACCACGATAGAGCAGAATACGTTGTAGTTTTCGCGCATATCAACAATTAATTGCGAAGCTTCGGTTACGCCACCATGCATGTAAACAGGCGTTACAGGCGAGTTGGTTTTACCGATATCGAAACCGTTTTTGCTTAAAGCTGATTGTAAGCTTTCTACATTTTTCCACAAGTTTTCGCGCAATTCAGGTTTGCTACGTAACAATTCAAGGCGTTTGATATTACCCACTACAATGGGCATAGGCAAAGCTTTCGCGAAGATTTGAGAACGTAAATTATAACGCATGAAGTTGATGAGGTCGCGGTCGCCGGCAACGAAGCCACCAATGCTAGCCATACTTTTGGCGAAGGTAGAGAAGTACACATCGATATCGTCTTGACATCCTTGTTCTTCGCCCACACCGGCACCGGTTGCACCCATAGTACCAAAACCATGGGCATCATCGACCAATAATCGGAATTGAAAACGCTTTTTGAGTTCGCAAATTTCTTTTAAAGTTCCTTGGTCGCCGGCCATACCGAATACCCCTTCCGTAATTACTAAAATACCACCGGGTGTTCCTTCAATGTGTTTGGTGGCGCGCTCCATTTGTTTCACGAAGTCTTCCATGTCGTTATGTTTAAATACATAACGATGGGCGGTGGTCATGCGTAAACCATCGAGAATACAAGCGTGACTTTCGGCATCGTAAACCACTACATCGTGGCGACTCAACAAGGAATCAACCACCGAAGCCATACCTTGATAACCATAGTTCAACAAGAAGGCATCTTCTTTACCTACGAATTCGGCTAATTCATTTTCTAATTGTTCGTGTAATACGGAATTGCCGCTCATCATACGAGCACCCATTGGGTAAGCCATGCCCCAGCGGGCAGCGGCATCGGCATCGGCTTGACGCACTTCAGGATGATTAGCGAGGCCTAAATAATTGTTCAAACTCCAGATAATGCGCTCTTTCCCTTGGAAAATCATGCGATTGCTGATTTCACCTTCCAAGCGAGGGAATGCAAAATACCCGTGGGCTTTATCTTGATATTGACCGAGTGAGCCTCGGTTCTTTGCGAATTTTTCAAATAAATCTGCCATAGTGTTTTAAAAAATATGTTGCAAAAGTAACCAAAAAAGGATGGTTTTTTCTTATTTCGGGGGCATTTTTACAAGCTAATTTAAAGGCCATGCGTGTTCTGCTCATTTTATGCACATTTTTATTGTCCTTTCCGGTTATGCAAGTCCATGCCGAGAAAAGCAAAACCGATAAACCGGCTTTGGTGGTGGGGATTGTGGTGGACCAAATGCGGTCTGATTATTTGTACCGGTATGCCGGGGTTTATGGTAATAATGGATTCAAGCGCTTGATGCGGGAAGGGCATACGTGTGAAAATGCTATGATTCGTTATTTGCCAACGTATACCGGTCCGGGACATGCCGGCATTTATACCGGTTCTGTGCCGGCCTTGCATGGCATTGCATCGAACGATTGGTTTGAGCGCAATCCGTGGCGTTCGGTGTATTGCACAGCCGATACTTCGGTGCAAGCGGTTGGCGGTAATGCCCGTGCCGGAAAAATGAGTCCAAAGAATTTATGGGCCACCACCATTACCGATGAATTGCGCTTGAGCAGTAATTTTCGTTCGAAGGTATTCGCGGTATCGGTGAAAGATCGGGCTTCGATTTTGCCCGGTGGACATACCGCGAATGCGGCCTATTGGATGGATGATTCCAATGGAGTATTTATGAGTAGTACGCACTATATGAATCAATTGCCGAATTGGGTGAGTGCGTTCAATGCCAAGAATTCGGCGAAAGCTTATATGGACGGGAATTGGAATTTAATGTTTCCGGCCAATCGGTACACTCAAAGTGCGCCCGATGAACAAGCCTATGAAGGCAAATTTTTAAATGAAACGAATACTTCATTTCCGCATAAGTTGTCGCATTTGCGTGGGGCTGAAATAAAAAAGACGCCTTTCGGAAATAATATCTTGGCCGATTTTGCCAAACAATTGGTGCGTGAAGAGCAGTTGGGGCAAGGACAAGAAACTGATTTTTTATGCATTAGTTTTTCGTCGACCGATTATGTGGGGCACATGTATGGACCGAATGCCTTGGAGTTGGAAGATACCTATGCGCGTTTGGATGCCGTGATGGCCGATTTGTTGGAATATTTAGATCGGGAAGTTGGGCAGGGGCGTTACACGGTATTTTTAACCTCCGACCATGGTGTGGCGCATAACCCGCAATATTTGAAAAACAATAAATTGCCCGGCGATTTTTTCTTTGGGCGCGACTTGCGTAAAAACTTAAATCAACAATTGGCCATGCGTTTTCCGGTGGTTCCTGATTCATTAATTAAAGATGTAGGCGAAAATTATATTTGGCTCAACGATGCCTTGATGCAATCGCGCAATATTGCACGCAACGATGTGGTTGAGGCCATTATGGAAAATTTAAAATCGTATCCTGAAATTCAATGGGCGGTTGATATGAAAAAATTGGGACAAACGGCCTTGCCTGAACCCATTGCTTCGATGGCGGCGCATGGCTATGTGGCCCAACGTTCCGGCGATATTTTATTGTTATTGAAACCGGGTTACTTGGATGCGTATTCAAAAACGGGTTCAACCCATGGTACTTGGAATCCGTTCGATGCCCGCATTCCTTTATTGTTTTATGGATGGGGCATTCAACCCGGTATTACGTATTCGCCGGTAGCCATGCACGATATTGCCGCTACTTTATCGGCCTTATTGCATATTCCCTTGCCCAATGCTTGTATTGGACAACCCATAGTACCGGTCATTCAAAAATAAGGCGATAAAAAACGAAGGCCTTTTATGGGGCCTTCGGGAGAATTTATTATTTTAGAATTTCGTGACCTAATTTATCGCGTTTCGTTTGCAGGTATTTTTCGTTGTGTGGGTTGGGGTGAATTTCAATGGCCACATTGTCTACAATTTCTAATCCATACCCTGAAAGTCCGGCGCGTTTACGCGGGTTATTGGTAATGAGTTTAATTTTGCTCACATTCAAGTGGCGTAAAATTTGGGCCCCAATGCCATAATCGCGCTGGTCCATTTCAAACCCTAATTCCAAATTGGCTTCTACGGTATCGCGACCTTGCTCTTGTAATTTATAGGCTTTCAATTTGTTCAATAAGCCAATGCCGCGGCCTTCTTGGTTCATGTACAATACCAAGCCTTTGCCGGCATCTTCTACCATTTGCATGGCGGCATGCAATTGTTCGCCACAATCGCAACGCATGGAATGTAAAATATCGCCGGTGAAGCAAGAACTGTGCACGCGCATTAAAACGGGTTCATCGGTTTCCCAATCGCCTTTTTTCAAAGCATGGTGCAATTCGCCGGTATTGATATTGCGGAAGGTAATCATTTCGAATTCCCCATAACGGGTTGGCATTTTCACCCGGATTTCTTCAATTACTTGCGATTCGGTGCGTAAACGATAAGCAATTAAATCTTCAATGGAAATGATTTTTAAATTGTGCTCACGGGCAATTTCCATGAGTCGAGGTAAACGCGCCATTTCGCCATTATCGTCGATGATTTCTACAATCACCCCGGCCGGTGCGAAGCCCGCTAAACGAGCTAAATCCACCGCGGCTTCAGTATGTCCTGCTCGGCGTAATACCCCTTCTTTTCTAGCCTTTAGAGGGAAGATATGTCCCGGGCGGGCTAAGTCTTCAGGGCGAGTAGTAGGATTAATTAAGGCTTGAATGGTTTTGGCCCTGTCGTGCGAGGAAATACCGGTGGTGCAACCGTGTCCAATTAAATCGACCGAAACGGTGAAATTGGTTTTGTGCAATTCGGTATTATTGTTCACCATCAAATCGAGCCCCAATTCATCGCAACGTTCTTCGGTAATGGGGGCACAAATTAAGCCACGCCCGAACTTGCTCATGAAGGTGATAATTTCGGGGGTAACATTATGCGCTGCGGTTAGAAAGTCGCCCTCGTTTTCGCGGTCTTCATCGTCTACAACAATCACCAATTTCCCTTGGCGTATGTCTTCAATGGCCGATTCAATGGTATTTAACATGGTGCAAAGGTAAAGGCTTTTAGGACTAAAACGGGATGAGCTTCCTGCAATAGTCCGTTAATACTATCTATGCCGTATTTAGAATGGATAGCCGATGGCGATATTCCAGATGCCGCTTTTCAGGGTTAATTGGTCGAAGGCCCAACCTTGATTTTTATTCAATTGCGGTTGTTTAACCGGGTAGGCATGGTCTATGCGTAGCACAAAGAAGGAAAAGTCGAAACGCGCGCCAATGCCGGCCGAAACGGCTAAATCGCGAAAGAGGTATTTGAAATCGAATTCTCCACCACGAATATTTTCATTTTGGCGGTATAACCAAATATTACCGGCATCCACAAAGGCAGCCCCTTTTAAGTTGATAGCCCCCGAGAATAAGGTCCATAAATTAAACCGTAATTCCGAATTGGCTTCCAATTTCATATCGCCGGTTCGGTCGATGGTGGTTACACCGGCCTTGTAGGAACTATCTACCGAACGCCCGGGCCCAAGGGTACGGGCCACCCAACCGCGGTTGCTGAAGGAGCCCCCGGCAGAATATTGTTTGATATAGGGTAGTGCGGAGGTATTGCCAATGGGGATACCCAAGCCTAACATACCCCGATTCACCCATTGTAATTTTCGCCGGTTAATATATCGACGCACATCGGCATCTACTCTTACATAATGTGCAATGGGTTGAATACTATTGGAACTAATTTTTCGGTACAAGGCATTGATTCCCGTTAATATACTTCCGGCTTCTTCCAAGCCTAAACGCATACTGGTAACGCTTTTATAAACACCTTTGGTTTTACCCATGTATTCTAAGGTGATGTTTTCGCCATATATGATATTGTTCGAAAAAATGTTGCGCAAATAGGAATTTGAATCCAACTTGGCCTTGAAGGCATCGCCCAAATATTTTTCAGGTACACGGGTTACCGTTAAAAAGGCCGGATTAAAACGCCAGCTTTTATGTTGTGTTTCTTTCCAACTATAACCAAACGAACCGGTAATATTGATGATACTATAATAGGTTAAACGTTGAATGAAACTATAGTTTGCTCCTAAAATAGTAAACGGCATATTGCGTTTACTGAAGGTTTGTTCTTTAAAAGGCACAATGAATTTCGGAAATGTAATATTGGCTGTAAAACTGATATTGTTTCCCGATTGATAAAACTGTTTCTCGCCCGTTTTTAAATTATCGTTCCTGAATTCAGTAGAATAGGCACCCTTCAACGAAAACTGATTGCCACCGAAAAACAAATTTTTATTTCGATACGTAACGGCCGCCCCTAAGCCCAATAAATAATCACCATCGGAGGTACTGATATCGGAAAGTCCAACAATATCGCGGCGTGGCGCCATATTGATGGTAATAATACAATCGAGTAAGCCACTGCTGTCGCTCACTTTTTCGTGTTTGAAATTAATGAACTGAAAAACCCCCAACTGATTCAAGCGCGAAACGGTGGCTTCCATATCGCGGGTATTAAACACATCGCCGGGCTGTACAAAAATATTCCGAGCAATCACATTCCTGTTGATGGGGAGGGTTTTATACTTGAACCGAATATGGTCAAATTCATTTTCAATATAGGGGAGGTCTTTTTGTAATTCAGGCTTTAAATCAATCAATTCAACTTTCACTTCCCGAATTCGGTAAACGGTAGCATACGAGGTATCCTTCTTTTTTCGAACAATCATTTTTACATCCACCGAATCGGTATTGGGCGCGGCATAGTCGTCGGGATCGAAATCTTCTAAAAATGGACCAATTAATAATTCTTTCAAATGGCGCCGATTAATGGTATCAACCACAAATGCGATATTATCGGTTTTGAAATCGTAATACCCAATATTGCGCATAATTTTATACAAACGGTCGCGCTCACTGCCACAATTCGAATTCGTAAATACATCACCCTGTTGTAAGAAACTTTCAGCACGGTATTTTTCCAGTTCCCATAACAAGCCCGCATTATCCGATTCATATTGCACCTGTCGGATATAATACATTTTGCCGGCATCCACCGTATAGGCCACCGAGGCAGTCTTGGCTTTCTTTTCGGGTAAAATTTCACTGCGCACACTATTATAATAATAGCCTTGGTTTATCATGAACTGCCGAATCAACTTTTCCGATTGCTTGATTTGCAAACTGTCCACCAAGGAAGGCCATTCTACTTTATGCTTTAAAATTTTCGGATGGTTACTATCCTTTCCGTAAATCGAAATTTTATTATTGTATTTCCACAATTTGAACTTGGGTAAATAATCCACATCCAATAAATGCGTGTTCGGCTGTGGGTCTATCAAACTCGAAATGGAACTAATTAATATCCCTTTGTTCTTAATGGGCTTATCGGTATTCAGCGTAATTTTGTTTTCTTTGAGTAAAATCTGTTTTTCGCCCAAATGTTTGGTGTAGTTACAAGCCACCAAACTCATGAGTCCAATCCACAGGACCCAATTTTGTATAGTACTTTTGAGCTTGAAACGCACCTTCGCTGTCATGATAACAAAGTCGCAAGTTAAACATATTCAGGCATTGGCCGAGAAAAAAAGCCGTCTCGAGTCCGGCGAATTCGTGGTGGAAGGAGAAAAACTCATCGAAGAAGTCCTGCAATCCGGCACTCCGGTGCATAGCCTGTTCGCCCAAGCTGAATGGATTGCCCAACATAAAAACAATCCAAAACTCCAAGCTATTCCATTATACGAGGTCAACGAAATCGAGATGTCGCGCATCAGTTTTCTTAAAACCCCCTCGCCGGTATTAGCCCTTTTGCCCCTGCCTAAACCCGAAATTATAAACACGCCAAAATTTGCACTCTTGGTCGATACCCTGCAAGATCCCGGCAATGTGGGCACCATTTTACGCATTGCCGATTGGTTTGGTATCGAACACGTTTACCTCTTCGGAGCCTGCGCCGATCCCTATCAACCCAAATGCATTCAATCGTCGATGGCTAGCTTTCTTAGGGTTCAAGCAATTACCATAAATACCATCGAAGCTGTGGAGGCATTGCCATTCGAACATCGCTTTGCCGCTACCTTACACGGAAATTCCATCGATGCCAAGTTTGTTCATCAAGCGGGATTACTTATGATTGGCAACGAATCGAAAGGACTTCACCCCAAGCTACAAGCCCTTTGTACGCACGCTATTACCATACCGCGGGTTGGACAAGCCGAAAGCCTTAACGCCGCTGTGGCTACCGGCATTTTGTGCCATGCTTGGATTTGCTGAGTTCCCCCTATATTTGTAACACTAAACCGTTTTCATGAAGAAATTGTTTTCACTCCTCGTTCTATTATCGCTTGCCGCCGCTGTTTGGGCAGGCCCTTGGTCGCGCGCCATGTTGCGTGTTCGCGAAGAACGCGGTCGTGCTATCGCCATCATCGTTGATGGTATTCGTCAAAATACCATTGCCAACAATTTAACGGTGAATAATATCACCCCCGGCGTGCACAATATTAAAATATTTCGCTACAACAACAATGGGTATGGTTATAGCAATGGCATTTTAGCCTACCAAGGGACTATTCAAGTAAAACCCGGGTTCATTTATTATGTCACGGTGTTCGATCAAGCCATCGACGTGGAAGAAAATTGCTGTCTCGATAATTATGGGCATTGGAACCACAACGACAATTGGTTCAATCCCGGGCCTGCTGAGAATTGGAACAATAACCAACAATGGAATCAACACCCTCATCACAACCAAAACCACAATAACGCTTGGAACAATTACCAAGGCTTAATGAGTATGGGGGCTTATAATCAACTCATCGATCAACTTCGCCGTACGCCCTTCGAAAACTCGAAAATGGCCTTGGCTACGGGTGTTTGTGCCGGGGTTCGACTTACCACACAACAAGTAATGGGCATTGTTCGTGAATTCAGTTTTGAATCGACCCGCTTGAAATTCGCTAAAGACAATTACATGCGCGTTATCGATCCAAAAAACTATTTCCAAATTGCCAACGCGCTCACCTTCCAATCGAGCAAAGACGACTTAATGCGCTTCATTAGCGGCAGTATCAATCGTCCGCGATAGTTCCTTGGGGCTATCATCTTTCTTCCTCCATCAGCCAATGTCGGGCTTCTCCGGGCTCCGCTCCGCTACGGCCTGCCCTCGCTTCCGCTTCCGCTCTCGCTCACGCAGTCTTCCCCTGCGTATCCCGCATCCCCTGATCCATGCCGCATTAATCCACTTTTTCTACCCCAAAAAAAAAGTCCGCTATAACAGCGGACTTTCAATATTAAAGGGAAAATCAATTAAGCACGGGCAACCGCTTGGTTCACCAACTGAGCGGCTTCGCTCAATAAACTGGCGCTTTGTACTTTCAATCCCGAATTTTCAATCAATTCTTTGGCGGCTTCAGCATTGGTTCCTTGTAAACGAACAATAACCGGTACTTTAATTTCACCAATGGCATTGTAGGCAT
>JBPCSZ010000059.1:0-6389 GCA_051006655.1 Chitinophagaceae bacterium | reverse complement strand
TATTGAGTCAGGGCATGCCCTGCCTCTACCAAGCTCCGAATTGTTTTTTCTGAGGGCGAATTCAATACGCCCCTACAAGCACTCTGATAAATAAATAATCAAACACAGAAAGGGCTTGCCCTTCCACTATAACCTCACCTCTGTGAAAACACCTCCTTGCCTCTGTGATAAAAATAATATTTATTGAGTCAGGGCATGCCCTGCCTCTACCAAGCTCCGAATTGTTTTTTCTGAGGGCGAATTCAATTCGCCCCTACAACCGCTGTGATAAAAATAATATTTATGGAGCCAGGGCACACCCTGGCTCTACGGTGAATCTATTTCACGGAATCAGGAGTTAAACAACCTGTTTAAACTCGCTTTATATACCTCTTTCCAACCCGCCCAATTCGGATCGGTGCCCAAGGCGAAATTATGCCATATGGTGATGAGCTTACCCGAAACCGCACGCACTTTATTTTCATAATCTATCAATTCCACGGCAGCCTCATCAGCACTTAATCCTTGCTCGAAACGCGCATTGCATTCCATAAAACAAAACGGATGCACCCGCATCGTACTCACCCGCTCTTGTTCTAAATCGTACCATAAAAAACTACGCGAGGTGGACGCCCGAAACCCATTGATACTGCCATATCCCATTGAGTATTCATGCTCGAACCCTAAGGTTTCTATTTCACGATATGTAGCGGGTAAATTAAAACGTATATAATGTTGACGCGTATGTTGTACCTCACCCAATACCTGCTTTTCATTCGCCCAAACTTTCATGGTATCCCCATCGGTATAGGATGGATGTAAGCCTACCGTATACCGTTGTTTCAAATGCGTCAACAAGGTTTGCATGGACTTCCCCTGCACGGGTAAATTTTTATTGTAGACTCCTCCCCCACTCAATAACAAAAAATAAATGGGCTGTAGTTGATATTGCTTATGCCATTGATCTAATTCGTCGTAGGCATCGTAAGGATCTTTGATTTTACCCATTTTCCATTGCCACCACAACGAAAATTCACCACGCCCCCAAGCGGCTAATTGTTTGTACCAAGGCTTCCCTTGATAACTAAATGCAATATCAATATCGTAGGTGGGTATATATTCAAAAGGAAGAATTTGAAACGCCAACGCCGGAAATTGCACTTGCCATTCCTGAAATAAATCCATCAACCATTCATCCACTAAAGGCCTGTTTAAAACCCCTTGCCGATAAGCCCAACTGGCCGTATGCGGATAACGTTGAAATAAATCGCGTTGCGGATAAGTATATTCTTCGTAGCGACTGATACAATAAAAAACAGCACTCAATATGTCGAAAGCACTATGCCCCCCTTTTACCGAGAACATACAAGGTTTGTTTTTATACTCGAACGTAACCGGCACTATTTCACGAATGTCGGTTTCGAATAATAAACCCGCCGGCACCCAATGCACATGAGCCGCATCTATAGTTTCATTCGAATAATTAATACGGAAGGTCTCAGTGGCTTCACTGAAAACCGTTTCGGAGTTCGTTATTTCAAAAGGCAATCCTGCTACTTCTTGAAACACCCATTGGCATACATAATGTAAGCGGGGCGTTATTTGGGAGGTATAAAGCAGTACGGATTTCAACATAAATTCCGACTTACTTTTTACGTTTAGCCCATTGCGTTTTAAACGATTGTTGGAAATGTAAATTATCGCGGCGTTTACCCCAAGTGTCTTTAAACAATAAATTCACCACTTGCGTTTTAACACCGGCACCGGCCACGTCCATCAAACTGCGTCTGGTCATGGCTAACTTCCACATCTTCCATGCTACCGTTTCGGTGGCTTCGGTATCGTGGGTGGCCACCGCTAAGGTGCGGTTATAATGCAACATGCCGTGGATATTAATTTTCAGTGGACAAACCTCGGTACAATTACCACACAAAGAGGAGGCATAACTTAAATGTTTGTACGTGTGAAAGTCTTTTAAATGCGGTGTAATCACAGAACCTATTGGTCCACTATAAGTTGCGCCGTAAGTATGTCCGCCAATGTTTTTATACACCGGACAAGCATTCAAGCAAGAGCCACAACGAATGCAATACATGCTTTCGCGCACATTCGGATCGGCCAATAAATTGGTGCGGCCATTATCGAGTAAAATAACATACATGGCTTCCGGACCATCTACCTCGCCATCGCGGCGCGCCCCTGTAAATAAGGTATTGTAAACTGTTACGTTTTGCCCCGTACCATAGGTGGCTAATAAGGGCCAATACAAATTCAAATCCTTCACCGAAGGAATAATTTTTTCTATACCCACAATAGCCACATGCACTTTGGGAAATGCCGTGGTGAGTCGGCCATTGCCTTCATTTTCGGTTACGCAAACACCGCCCACATCGGCTACTAAAAAATTACCACCGGTAACGCCAATACCGGCACTGGTGTATTTAGCACGTAAATTTTTGCGGGCTATCAGGGTTAATTCGCTGGGCGTTAAATTGGGTTCAACGCCTAATTTTTCATGAAAGAGTTTGGCCACATCCTCCTTGCTTTTATGCATGGCGGGTGTAACAATATGGTAAGGCGGTTCGCCATCGAGTTGTTGAATGTATTCACCTAAATCGGTTTCAACACTTTCTATATTGTGCTCGGCGAGGAAGTCGTTCAAATGAATTTCTTCCGTTACCATGCTTTTACTTTTCACTACTTGATTGGCCCCGTATTGCTTGCAAATTTTAAGCACGGCTTCATTGGCTTGTTCGGCATTTTCGGCCCATATTACATTACCGCCGTTGCGTTTGAAATTCTCTTCGAATTCCAACAAGTATTTATCTAAATGTTCAATGGCTTCCCACTTAATATTCTTGGCCATTTCGCGGGCTTTGTTGAGGTCGCTGAACTGCTGTTTCCCTTTTACCACCACCTCGTTGTACTTGCCAATATTAAACGCCAATTTGCGTTTATGTTCGGCATCCATCGCTTTAACTTCACTTTTATTGAGAAACGTTGATTTTAGGGCATTGGCCATAATAGAAGCGTGATTTCCTACAAAAATAGTCGTTTTTCAATAAAGCCGAAGAAGTTCCTTCGCTGCAAAGCTGGTCAGCCATACAAAAGTGTACGCTTTCTCGCTTACGCTCTCATTCTCGCTTACTTTAGTCCATCCGGCAGCCCGGAGTAGCCCGATATTAGCCGAGATTGGTTCAAGCGATGATAGCCCCTAAAAAAAAGACCGCCGAAAAATCGACGGTCTTGATGGGTCTGTTTGTTTACGTAATTAGCGCTTGCTGTAAAAGCGGTACGACAAAGTCACGGTATTGGTTAAATACCAATCGAGGTTGTCACTGTGTCCACGAATAGCACCGGGAGCCGGAATTTTAGATGGGTTAAACCCAACTAATTCGTCGCCACGGAAGCTAAGGGCGGCACTTAACGTTCCTTTTTCAGCGGCTAATTTAGCGAGGTCGGGATAGTTACCACTCACATCATCGAGGTAATCGGTGAAGGTTTTACGGGCGCTCATTTCGAAGGCTACGCATACTTCCGGATTCAATTGAAATTTAAGTCCAATACCAAACGGAATGGCCAATTGCGTTAAGCTGTACTCCTTTTGACTGTTGAATGTTGAATTTTGTCCTTCGGTACAAAGCGGTTGCAAGGCGAACCAATTGCCGTTGTAATAGGCTTTTGGATTGAATTGGAACAAGTTAAATCCACCAAAGAAATACGGAGACCAGTTGAAATAACGCTTGCCTTTCTTTTTATTCGGGTCGAATTTATTGAAGGGTAAAGCACTCACTTCAGCTTGTATGCCCAATTCTACGATGTTGGAACGGAAACTAAGGTTGCGACTAATTAACGATTGAACTGTGTTGTAACGGTCGGCGCCTGAAACTCGACCATAATTAAAAAATCCGCGAAAAGCCAATTGTGCATTAGCATGATAGCGACCGAAAACACCGGCAAACACATGTGGATGTTGATAGGTCATATCGGCATCTTGCAAGTCGCCTAAATAACTTGATGTTCCTAAATTTAACCCAAGTTCTGAGCTAGTTTGCGCTTGTGCCTGTCCAATGCTTGTGGCGAACAACGCCAACAGTAATAATTTTTTCATAATTGCTTTGTTAAACCAATTATGTAAATATATAGAAGAAAATTAAAATGTGTTACAATTTTTAGACATTGAATCTAAAATGCATCACATCGCCATCTTTTACAACGTATTCTTTTCCTTCAATGCGCAATTTACCCACTTCGCGACAAGCACTTTCCGAGCCGTATTGTACATAATCGTCGTAGGCAATGACTTCGGCTTTGATGAATCCTTTTTCGAAATCAGTATGAATCACACTGGCGGCTTGCGGGGCTTTCCAACCGCGGTGGATGGTCCATGCGCGTACTTCTTGAACACCGGCCGTGAAATAGGTGATGAGTTCCAACAAATCGTAGGCAGAGCGAATGAGGCGATTCAAGGCCGGTTCGGTTAAGCCGTATTCCGACAAGAACATGGCTTTATCGTCGGCGCTTTCCATTTCCGAAATTTGAGCTTCAATATTGTTGTTCATTACAATTACTTGACTCCCTTCGGCGGTAGCGGCCACTTGCAAGGCTTGCGAAAAGGCATTACCGGTATGAATGGCACTTTCATCGACATTGGCCACATAAAGCACCGGTTTTTCGGTCAATAAAAACAAATCGTAGGTGGCTTCTTTTTCTTCTTTGCTTAACTGTAAACTGCGAATGCTTTTGCCTTCTTCCAAACAAGTTTTACAACGCAAAAGCACATCCAATTCGGCTTTGGCTTTCGGATCGTTCTTGGCTATTTTCTCCACGCGTTGAATTTTCTTTTCAACGCTTTCGAGGTCTTTCAATTGCAATTCCGTATCAATAATTTCCTTATCGCTCACGGGATTGATGGCGCCTTCTTCGCGCAAAATATTATCGTCTTCGAAGCAACGAATCACATGCACAATGGCATCCACTTCGCGGATATTGGCCAAGAATTTATTGCCCAATCCTTCGCCTTTGCTGGCACCTTTTACCAAACCGGCAATATCTACAAATTCGATGGTGGTAGGCACGGTGCGGTTGGGTTGAACCAACTCGGCAAGCTTGTCCATACGCGGATCGGGAACATCTACTTGTCCAACATTCGGATCGATGGTACAAAACCGATAGTTGGAAGCTTGGGCTTTTGCATTATTGCTCACCGCATTAAATAAGGTAGATTTTCCAACATTGGGTAAACCCACAATTCCGACCTGTAACGCCATAGTAAAAGGATTTTAAAAACAGGCGCAAAGGTAGTTCAGCGAAGGGGAAGATGGGTGATTAATTTCGGTTAATCCTTCATAATGGCGTCGCGGTTGGGCGGACGGCGTTCGGGGTACAACTTAAACCCATCGAGTTGTTGGGGAGTTTTGTTCAATTCATCGAGGGTAATCACCTTGCCTTTGGGGTCGTTGATGAAGGCAATGCGGCGAATGGAACGCTTGGAAAAATACAAACGCATTTCGGCACTTTCGGCCCGATTGGTGCCTACAAAGCCGCCATCATCGCCGTGAATATGATAAATACATTGGGCGTTGCGGTTCACATAAGCATCGCGCACCCGATTGCTATCAAGCCAGGCATCGATGGTTACACCACTTACTTGGTCGTATAAATCGGCAAAACCACTGTTACTAAGCATAAAGGCATTGCCGAGTAAACTAATTTGTTTGGGTTTATTTTCCACCATCCGAATACGAATTGAATCGCCGGTAGCTTGACGTTCTTGACTCCACAAAACGGGTTTCACATACAAACGAAAACAAGAATCGACTTGCGAATAACTTAAACTGTCGCATACCGCTTGCATCGAATCGGAAAAGATTTTTACGGTATGTTGAGCTACGATGAGTTTGGGGTCGTATTCAATGTCTTTTTTTATGTAAGAAGAATCGGTCACTAACAAATTGTATTGTTTACCTACAATCTTCTTGCCTTCCCAACGGGGTTTCCATTTTAAATTATTCAGGTCGCTCACACGAATCGACATTAAGGTATCAGCTCGAAGAAAGGTAGTATCGGCATCGGCCACGGCCAATAATTTCGGGTGCCCGGTTGCGAGTGTGAATTTGGTAAAATCGTTGTACTCCACCACTTCGGCCAATACCGATGTTTTCTCCACGGTGTCCATCCACTCCACGTCGCCTTTGGCAATAACATAGCCTGTGAGTTTATTGAACGAAACTTCTTTACACCATAATATAGAACGCCCCCCATCCTGATCGATTTGAACATCGCCCACGGCTT
Source organism: Chitinophagaceae bacterium (assembly GCA_051006655.1). GTDB lineage: Bacteria > Bacteroidota > Bacteroidia > Chitinophagales > Chitinophagaceae > OLB11. Next base: position 116 of record JBPCSZ010000059.1, on the reverse strand, counting down.
TGCCCCAACCACTGCGTTTATCGTAGTCGGCTTGATTGCAAAATAACACGGAATTGTTTTTCCGATCTTGAATGGTCACATTCCCCCACGCTTTACCGGCTAAGTTTTTTTCGTTG
>JBPCSZ010000058.1:0-12787 GCA_051006655.1 Chitinophagaceae bacterium | reverse complement strand
CCATAAATACTATCTTTTGTTACCAAAAACCGTATAATTTCATTGGTGCCATATGCCCCTTGTTTAAGTAACCACCAGTCTTTTCCATTGCTATGCTTACACGCTTGCATCATGGTTTTATGGAGTTCAGTATGTTGTAAAAGCACCTTGTTTTTTTCAATTACTTTACCTGCTCCGCCATTGGCATTCATATCAACAACATGGTATAGCAGTAAATCGAAGGCTGCCTTGTTTCCTATTTGTTGAGCCCAAATGGCATTATATAAGGAATCACTCACTGTAGGAATAAATATATAATACAAACCATTATTTCCTTTTGGAATTATTAATGAACTTTGAGTTAATGTTGTTCCAGGGTATGCATTATGTTTATAAAATTTAGGGGGCACTAAACTGTCCCCATTTTCTAGGATATTTCCTAAGGTATCAAACACTTGCATGCCATTGCACAGAAAAAGTATTTTCCCGGTGGCACTGTCACAAATATTGCTATGTCCCCCTCCAAAAATATAAGGATAATTTGGCGCCGCCATGGTATATAAACTCCCGGTTGTAGGGGTATTACTACTTCCGTCAAACTTGCCAAAAGAAGCATTGTTGCCTACTATCCACGTATAACCCATTTTGTTTTGGCTAATTCCACATAATGGAAACAACATTAAAATAATATGTAAAAAGTTTTTCATGTTATTTCTTTTGAATTAAGAGTTTTCCTTTGGATTGTTGTCCATCTAAAAACAGAATATCGTAATGATATACACCATTGGCCACATCGCTTAGTATTAGTTGTACCTTGGTATTTAAAGCACTTAATTGTGTTTGCATAACCACTTCACCCAAGGCGTTGTATAATTTAAAATAACCATCGGTTTGGCTTTTATAGGCAATGGTGATAAATGTACTCGCTGGGTTAGGGTAAATAGAAATTGCTTGTTGTTCATTAACAGTAATCATTTTAGTTTCCCCATGTTCAAGTTTTGTTATGTGGGTATTATCATTCAATTGATGTTGAATTTGACTATAAATGATGCTGTCCACATTATAATAGTTAGTACTGCCGTTTTCTTGTTTATTATTCCCTGCATTACAAAGATAACGATCATCAAAAAAAGCATCCGGTTCAAAATAACTCCATAAAACACGCGCTGTATAAACTGCGGTGCCTTCTATAAACGGACAGCTTGCGGCTAATGTGTGAATATAATTTGTATCGGTGTTCGTTAAAGAATCAATTCCATAACGAATCCATTTTAACTCAATTAAATTGATATTCTGAACATGTTGTTCCCACATATCGGAACTTGTAATATTCATGTTTCGATTCAGCGCATCGGCATAGCGTGCATTAAAATCGATCAAATTTAAATTGCTATCGCTTAATATTTTCATCGCCACATCGGTATGAGCAATATCGCTTATGGCTTGCCCACTGTAATTAACATAAAATTGAAGTAAATCGGGATTGCTATACCGAAGTACACTATCGGCTTTGAGGCGTTCAAATAACCTGAGTTTGTCGATCCAGCCCCCAACCACCGGGAAGTTGATATACTGCATACTGTCTTGTGCAATTGCAAGTGCATTATTAAAATTTGTACTATCTACACCCGGGGGGCTGGGTATCGTAAAATTCGAGAACACCGCATCAAAACTACATGGGTCTTGATATGTTGGACCTTGGTTCGGGTCCAGCCATAAGTATTCATATCCTGACAAGAAAGGTCCACTTTCACTTGGTGTCAATATATTGGGATCGGTAAAAATGATATAAGGAGAAGGAAAAGTACTGGCCCTAAATACCTTATATCCATTCGGATTAAGGAGATTAAAGGGTTGAAAAAGAAATTCATTGCGGTTATCTGTTGAGGCATCGCCTACATTCCCAAAGGTACCCGGGAATGCGCTATTGAAATCGGAGAAAAACCAGGGTATGTGATTGCCATAAAATTTATTGTAGCGTACTTTTTTGGGGTCTGACGTGGTGGCATTATTTCCCCAAACATAAAACCCTTGTGTTGTAAAACGGGCTTTATTACAAGAAATAGTACATTCAGGCCCTTGTCCAAAATAAAAACCTTTTGTATCTCTACTTTGCCAATATTGAAAATTGCTAAACGCCAACGAATTGCCGCGTACAGTATTTTCGCTATACGTACTTCCTATACAGCCATCGCTAAATATGCCATAGAGGCTGCTGTTTTTATATCCATATGCCGGTATCGCACTAATGGTTGAAAATGTAATGTCGTTAGCTTCCGTTAACATAGTTCCATCACCGTACATGATATTTATCCCAATTCCAGTTATGTTACGAATATCCACAATGTTATTTGTAATAAAATGGTTGGGTTGTGTTTGTTGAGTTTGTTGACCATATTGCACCTTAATACCTACAGGTGCTCTAAACATAACCGGGGCCCCTTGTGCCATTATACCAAAATTTGATGTAATTGTGTTTTTGTTAATAAAACTACTTTTATGCCGACCAAATAATTCAATTCCGAGATGTGCATTAAATAAGGTATTTTCTTCAATGGTATAATTACGGCTGTATGGACTACTGCACATAATACCCAACAAACAATTTTCGGTGTGTTGTCTTTTTGCAATCAGGGCATTTCCAATACACACAATTGCCTTATCGCAATTTATAAAATTAGCATTAGTTGGTAGCATGTCATTTTGAATGTCTACTAAAGCATAGGTAGTTGGTGATGCGCCAAAGTTCGAGTAAACACCTGCGCCCTTAGGGGTTGTATAGGTATTGTCAATAATAATGCTTTCTTGTGTTGTAACCGGCCATACAGCGGTATTTGGAGCGTGAATATTTTGAAAACTGGCATTGTAAATACCAATACCGGCATAATTAACAGGTTGGGTTGAATTAATATAGATACCTGTGAACATACCATCAAAATGATTGATACTATTTGCATTATTCAGTTCACCAATATTGAGGTGGCTAACATTTCTTGCTATAATACCACAATAAGGGTGAGGTGTACTAGGGATTGGAAGCGTATTTGTTGAAGTGAATGTATTATTAATTATTTTACCCATATAATTTGGATCACTAATATCACTAAATACAATGGAGGCAACACCATTTTCTGCAAAATGTGAATTTGAAATTTCAGCCAATGCATTGTTCGAGGCTTCAATACCAATGATCGCATTTTTAATATAGCTTCCATTTTCTACTATCACTTTTTGCTGTGGGGTATTGGCTACAATACCTTGCCAAATGTCACAAGCTGCTTGCAATTTACACTTCGCTAAGTTTAGGGTATTTGGACCAGACAATACAATTTGTCCGCTTGGGGTGAACCAGAATGAACAGTTTTCGAAATTAATGGATGTGTCAATTGTGAGAATACTGTCGATATAGAATACTTTACCGCTTATAATACTTCCGTAAAGTGCAATCAAGCTTGAAGCCGTTGGTGCTACTTTTAAAATAATATTGGGGGTATTAACAAGTGCAATACCATATGCACATGAACAAAAATCACCCAATAAGGGGGAGGTGATTTCTACTATGGTACTAATGCTTGTTGCATTGGAGTCTGTTGCCACTATAGTGTAAATATAGGCCGGCAAATTAACGAAGTTGCCGGGGGTTAATTGGTTGCCTAAATTTGGGGCAATACTGTAGGTGACAGTACCAATACCCCCTACAGACGTTAAACTGATTTTTCCACTATTGCTTGGATTGGTACAAGTCGGATTTTGTGCGCTAATGTTAGCGAATAAAAAGGGAATATTGTATTGGGTATTGCAATTATAAGGGTTTAGGATAGGCGCTTTAATAAAACTATCAATATTAATGTTTGATGTTATGCTCGTTGAATCATTATTCACAAAATAATTTGGAAACAAACCTTGTGTTTCATAGCTTGAGTCTGGATGTAATATATTAATCTCATTACAATTGATTAAAATATTGCCTTTAAACTCAATGGGAATAGAGGAAGTATCTAATTGTACGTTTGTACATGGCGTTAAAGAAACCGAAACATGTAGATACAAACCACAAGAAGCATCAACCCCTGTAATTTCATTTGGACAAAAACTGCGCATAACTACACCTCCAATACTATAACCGGTATTCATTGAATTGATCGTATTAAATAGATTACACGTAATTTTTTGTGCCCTTATACCTGAATATAAGTGATACTTATTGGTATTGTTTATAGAAAAAGAAGACGAGTATGGACGTGGATTGGTTGCCAATTGGTTCACAGAAGTACAATTGGGCATAATAACAGTTGCTACATTGTTGCTGTATTGAAAACCTGAATTGGCTTTGTCTAATACAAATTCATTGTTTTTAATTTCTGTTCCGTAATATTCATTACTACGATGAGCCCCCGGCGAAAAAAACAAATGGGGTGGGTAGATTTTTTGTAATTCGGCGTTGTAAACTATACCTTCATTTGAAATGTAATTATAACTGATTTCACTTTTGTTGGCAGCAGGGCAAAAATGAGATGATGTATAATTGCGGTTTCCATCAAATACAATACCTGTTTCAGACCCCGTAATTCGATTATAACATATTTTAAATCCACTTAAATTATTTTCGGAGTGTATATTACGGTCGTAGCCATGAATGTAGTTGTACTCCGCTATTGTATTCCGATTATGTTCACTGCATGAGGCCAATCCTATTCTGCCGAATTGCTTGGTATAACTTAAATCGTTTTTGATATAATTCATATTCGATATACCTGAATCAATTCCTACAAACCGAATGCCATCACCTGTATCATCGTATGAAATTTTTCCGCTATTACATACTTGTTTGTACTTCAAACCCCATACATTTTTAATCACATTTTTATTAACACAAACAGAATCGTTGATATAAGCATAATATCGATTATTAATTGAAATGCCATTGCCATAAAAATTCTCAAGAATCATATTGTCCACAAATACTCGTTTGAAATTTTCAATATTAACTCCTGTACCCATTTTAAATTGAAAATTATGTTGTTGACTCGTATCAACGTACACGACAGAATTATTCATTTGGTTTATGCCTTCTAATTTCAAACCGCAAATATTGATTTCCGTATTCGGTAAGTCATTAGGATTTTTTATATCAGGCGGAAAAATGTATGCATCTGTATCATTTTTACCCATAGTTTTTAAATAAATAAAATTATGCGCATCGGGGTTGAAGGATTGTATAATGGGCATAATAGTACTCGTATCATACGACAAGAAATTTGTGTCAGCGGGGTTTGTATTGTGCACCATATCAATATCTACTAATACGGTATCAAGATATGAATTGAAAAAAGTGTTTGATTGTAACCCATTAATATTATAATTTAATCCCAAATTGTTCGGGTCTGAATCTGATAAATAAAAACTTTGATTATATATATTGCCGCTATAAAAAGAACTTTGTTCAGTTTCGGTTGCATTTAAATAAGTACTCATCTTACTTTTAAGTGTACTATCGTTAATTGACAAGCCAATAATGTTGATGGTAATTTTAGTTTGGTAATTCGTATCTGGCCTGAACCAAACATTTGAGCCATTAATCCTTACAGCCACTAATTTATCGTTGATGTTGTATGGCACTATTGTATTGCTTATTCCTGTGTTTAAAGGTACTAAAATGGTAAATACTTTATCGGTATCACTGGTTTCACAATATTTATAAATTTTCTCCATCACTGTTGTAAAACATCGCCGAAACCCGATAGTTTCCTTCGTTAAAGATAGACCGCTTGGTGCTGAATCTATATAATCTTGCACATTGTATATTCTTCCGTAATCGGTTTGTTTTTTTGCACTACCTGTTTTAAACATAAAACAGGTTGCCAAGCACATCAGCATTATTTTAATAAAAAAGGCGTTTAGGCTTTTAATTGAGGGCGGAGTACAATTGGTTGACTTGGCTATAATTTGGGTTTTTAGGTTACGTTTAATAAGCATACAGTATAAATTATTGAGTAAACTTAATCAATCAGTTTGAATATTGCAATAGTTTGGTATCAATTGTTCTTAGCTTATGGTAAAAAGTAAAAAAGCTTGTTCATTTCGCAACAAAAGCAATAAGTCAATTTAAAAGGCGATGAAGCGAGACACATTGTTAAATGAGGGGGTTGTAGGGGCGACATGAATTCGCCCGATAAACTAGGGAGTAATGAAGAGGACTAGGAGTAAGATTAGGAGTAAGAGTAGGAGTAAGAGTAGGAGTAGGAGTAGGAGTAAGAGTAGGAATCCCCCCCACCGATGATGAATGTATCGGATGATGAATAAATAGCCCCGGCTGTAGCTAGGTGCCATGCACCGCGGAAGACGGGACGGGTGATGAATAAAGTGACGACGATGCGCTTCAAAGAAAAAAATTGAAATTATCCCCTACTTTTGTAGCCTCATGAAAGTTACCGATCATATACAACAGGCTGAGGGGAAGACCTTGTTTTCGTTTGAAATTTTGCCGCCCACGAAGGGGAAGAGCATTGATTCGATTTTCAATATGCTGGACCCATTGATGGAGTTTAAGCCTTCGTTTATTAATGTGACCTATCATCGGTCGGAGCAAACGTTTAAGAAGAAAGCCGATGGCACGTTTGAGCGTGTGGATGTGCGGAAACGCCCAGGTACCGTGGGTATTTGCGCGGCCCTGATGAACCATTACGATGTGGATGCGGTACCGCATTTGATATGTGGCGGATTTTCGAAAGATGAAACGGAGAATGCTTTAATTGATTTGAATTTCTTGGGCATTGATAATGTGTTGGCCTTGCGTGGCGACCCGCCGAAAAATGAAAAATATTTTGCTGCCGACCCCAATGGACATCATTATGCGGTTGATTTAGTGAAGCAAATTGAGCAATTGAACCGCGGGATTTATGTGGAAGATGAAATTTCGAATGGGGTGAATACCGATTTTTGTATCGGCGTGGCGGGTTATCCTGAAAAGCATTATGAGAGTCCAAACCCCGAAATTGACCTAATGTTTTTGAAGCAAAAAATTGATGCCGGGGCCGATTATATTACCACGCAAATGTTTTTCGACAATGCGAAATACCACGCTTTTGTGAAGCAGTGTCGTGAGTTTGGTATTACGGTGCCTATTATTCCGGGTTTAAAACCCATTTCAAGCAAGAAGCAATTGACGGTGATTCCGTCGATTTTTCATGTGGATATGCCCACGGAATTAGCGAATGCGGTAATGAAAGCCAAGAACGATGCGGAAGTGGAAAAAGTTGGGGAGGAATGGCTCTTGCAACAATCGCGCGATTTATTGGCCTCGGGTGCGCCGGTGATACATTATTATACCTTGGGGAAACCACATATGGTGTATAATGTAATGAAGGAATTAGTGTGATAAAATCAAAGCGAGTAAGGAAGCGAAAGCGGGGAATCGTAGGGGCGTGCCCTCGTGGCCGCCCGAAATGAGTGCGAGTAAGGAAGCGAAAGCGGGGGATGATGGAAATGAGTGCGAGTAAGGAAGCGAAAGCGGGGGATTGAACCTGCACAATGAATGTTTATATATGAAACAACACCAATACCCATTACACATTACTTGGACGGGCAACCGCGGTACCGGCACATCGGCGTATACGGCTTATGGACGAGAACATCGTATTGAAGGGCCTAATAAAGCGCCATTAGACGCTTCGGCGGATACCCCTTTTCAGGGTGATGCCACGAAATACAATCCGGAAGACATGCTGGTGGCGTCTTTATCGGCCTGCCACATGTTGTGGTTTTTGCATTTATGTGCCGACCGGGGAATTATTGTAACCGCCTACGAAGACCATCCATTGGGCATTTTACAACAGGAAAGTCATGGCAGTGGGCAGTTTAAGGAAGTTACGTTAAACCCCAAGGTGCATGTAAATAATTCGGAACATATTGCATTGTTGGACGATTTACATCGATTGGCGGGCGAAAAATGCTTTATTGCCAATTCGGTTAATTTTCCGGTGCATTGTTTCGGGCGTGGCGAAGCGTCTATTTAAGCGCTGTTAATGCACTACTAACACCCCCTGTGGGTAAACTTCCTGCCAAATATTACAAAAATTTTCAATACCTTTGCACCCGAATTTACCCTTAATTCCATCCCTATGTCAGGTCAATTGAAAGAAGTTCGTCTCCGTATTAAGTCTGTTGGTACTACCCAACAAATTACCAAGGCCATGAAAATGGTGAGTGCCGCCAAATTACGTCGCGCGCAAGATGCCATTACCCAAATGCGCCCTTATGCCGAGAAATTACAAGAAATGCTCAGCAATATCATGGAAGGTGTTGACGCTTCATTATCGGGTGGCTTGAATGTGGTTCGTCCGATAGAGAAAGTATTGTTTATTGTCATCACCTCCGATCGTGGTTTGTGTGGTGCCTTTAACGCCAACTCCATCAAATTGGCTAAGAGTGTTATCAATACAAACTATGCTGCCCAACATGCTAAAGGGAATGTACATATTTTGCCAATCGGTAAAAAGGGGTACGAAAACTTCCAACGGAATGGATTTACCTTGGTTGATAATTATTGGAACCTCTTCAGTAATTTGAGTTTCGACAGCGTGAAGAACGTAGCCGAATTTGCCCGTAAAGCCTTTATTAATAAAGAATACGATCGCATTGAATTGGTGTATAGTAAGTTCAAAAATGCCGCTTCGCAAGAATTTGTTTGTGAACAACACTTACCGATTCCAAAATCGAACCATACTGCCAAAGGCAATAACGATTTTATTTTCGAACCGAGCAAAGAAATTTTAGTGGCCGAATTGATGCCTAAAATTTTGAATACGCAAATCTATAAAGGCATTTTAGATAGTCACGCTTCTGAACACGGTGCTCGTATGACTGCCATGGATAAAGCCACTGAGAATGCCGAAGAAATGTTGCGTTCATTGCGTATTTCTTACAACCGTGCTCGTCAAGCGACCATCACGACCGAGTTGACCGAAATTGTAAGTGGTGCCGCAGCCCTCGAAGGATAATCATCCTAGCCATTCTAATTCATACTTCTTTCGCCCAATTCAACCGAGCGACAATGAAGCCTTAGCACGAATTATACGAACCGGTATAGTGGCTATGGGTGTTCCTACCGAAGGGACGGCCTATACCGATCCTACCACCGATGATTTGTTCCAATTATTCCAAACGCCCGGTGCTTTTTACTATGTTGCCGTGAGTACCGAAACCGGCGAGATTCTTGGCGGATGCGGTGTTTATCCAACCCCCAATTTACCGACAGCTTGCGCCGAAATGGTGCGCTTCTTTTTACAAGAATCAGCCCGTGGAAAAGGCATTGGACACGCCCTTATGCAAGCGGCCATGCAAACAGCCCGTGAGTTAGCTTATACCTCCTTATACATCGAAACCTTTACTGAAATGAAAGCCGCCGTTCACTTATACGAACATTACGGCTTTGAATACCTCCCGCATTCCTTAGGCAATAGCGGACACCCGGCGTGCACGGTGTGGATGATGAAGGGAATATAAAAAACAGTAAACAGTTTCAGCAAACAGCGAACAGGTACACCAAAACAGGAAGCAGTTTCAGCGAACAATGAACAGGAGTATGCAAGACGGCCTGAGAAAAATAGCGTGAAGAAAATGACGCTTTTTTATCGCCAGAAATAAAAACACAATTAACCCGATGAATGAAGCACAGCTGCTTGGGTCTATCTACCGAAGCTGAAAAATGCGATGCCGATGCATAGCTTTTTTATTTCCGATAAAAAACGGCATTTTTAGCTATTTTTCGAAAGCCGAAGTTTTTTGCTCCACTTTTTTTAAAAAAATTGGAAATAAAGAGCGAGAAACGAAGCGTAAGCGAGTGGGTTAACTACACCTCCCGCTGCATCCTACTCAACTTCTGATAAAACCCATCGGGTAATAACATCAGTTCATCGTGGGTACCACTTTCCACTATATGCCCTTGATCGAGCACAATAATTTTATCGGCATTCCGAATCGTCGATAAACGATGCGCAATCACTACACTGGTACGCCCTTGCATTAGCGTATCCAAAGCCTCTTGCACCAACTTTTCACTCTCACTATCCAAACTACTCGTGGCTTCATCTAAAATCAAAATCTTCGGATTTTTCAATAAGGCCCGCGCAATAGCAATGCGTTGCCGCTGTCCACCCGACAATTGAATACCACGCTCCCCTACCCTCGTGTCAAAGCCCTCCGGGAACGACATAATAAAATCGAAGGCATTGGCTTGCTTAGCGGCTTTTTCAATGGATGCGGTATCGGCGCCCGGACAACCATACGCAATGTTCTCGCGAATAGTACCGGCAAACAACAACACTTCCTGGGGCACCAAGGCCATTTTTTCGCGCAGGGTATGCAAGGCCAAGTCCGAGGCCTTTTCGCCACCAATATGAATCGCGCCCGATTGCGGTTCATAGTAACGCAACAACAAAGAAGCAATGGTTGATTTCCCCGAACCGCTGGAACCCACCAAAGCCAAGGTTTTCCCGCTTTCAATGGAAAAACTCAGCGATTTCAATACATTAAAATCGGGTCGACTTGGATAATTAAACGAAACATGATTAAATTCAATACCACTGTTGCTCGCGCAAAAAGCGTTGGGTTTGTTTCCTTCTTCAAGTTGTTCAATATCGGCATCCATCAAATCGAATACACGGTCGGTGGCACCGAGTGCGCGTTGAATAGACGCAATTTGTTCGGGGAGTCCACCCAAGGAACCGGCCACAAACAACGACAACATCATAAAGCGGCCAAACTCTTCAGCGCTAATCACGTTGTTGGTTTTCAAAATAAGCATCTTCCATAAAATGAAAAACACGGCGCCAAACACACCGGTAATCACAAACGAGAAAAACGAACCGCGCAAAATACCATACCGAATACCAAACAATTTAATGTCTAAAACACGCTGTCCATAACGGTCGGTTTCGTAGGGCTCGTTGGTGAAGCTTTTCACATTGCTGATGCCGGTAAGCGCGTCGCCCACCACCACATTGGCTTCTGCAATTTTATCTTGAAATTGTTTCGAATAGGCCCGAATGCGTTTGGCAAACACCAAGGCCAACACAATAACCGGCGGTATAATAATCAGAAACCATTGCGCAATATCCCATTTGGTATAATAAATCATCAGGGCGAGTCCACCAATACCCACAATCGATTGTCGAATCAACTCGGCGATATTGAGGGTAAAGGCTTCCGAAATCACATTAATATCGGTAGCTAAGCGACTGCTTAATTCGGCGGTTTGATGTTGCGAAAAGAAACCCATTGGCTTTTGAATAATGCGACTAAAGGCATCGCGGCGCAAGCCCGACAAAATGGTTTCAGTCACAAGGGTAAAGCAGTAAACGCGCCCAAAAGAAAAGACCCCTTGAATGAGCAGAATAAACAAAAGAATTTTCCCGATATCGTACAAGCCTTGTGTCATTGCTTCGGGGGTTTGTCCGGAGGCCCCAAAATACCCAAACATCGTACCACTTTTCAAGGGGAATAATAATCCAATAGAGGCAGACGCCAACAGGAAGAACATCCCTAATACAAAAATCCATTGTTTATTTCCCAAATAGGCTAATAAACGGAACGACTTTTTAAAATTCTCACGGTTCAGTTTTGCCTTGGGCAAATCGATATTATCCGTATTTCGCCCACGCCCGCGTTGTGCCATATCGTTAAAAAATTAAGGAACAAAGGTAGGAGGAAATGGCGTTTAATTGGGGAAATTAATGGACAGCGGGACATTAAAATCAAGGATAAGTTATAGACATTATAGCCAACGGCCATATACCGTTTTTACATTTTCGTGCGGATGCAACTTGCCGGCCGTCGCATCGGAAAGACCTTGCCGAATAGACCCTATTTCAGCGTTACTTAATTCATTTTCAGCTTGAATATTCTCTACTAAAAGCAACAAGCCATTTACTTTTTCGCGTAATGGTTCATCGTTGATAGTTAATAGCCGTTGAATAATTTCCTTTTTCATTGCTGAACGTTCAGTAGTTGTAATCATGTTATTTAATTTTGATAAACAAATATAAGTTCATTTATCAATCATGAAAGATAAAAAATGATGCAAGCCGAACTTAAGTGTTTCAAATCGTTTAATTCATAGAATATACAAAACGCCCCGCTTTCGCTTCCCACTTTCGCACTGACTTTTGGGCTGTCATCAACTCCCCTTTCTTCAGCAAATCCCCTTCCCTTCCGGGCTCCGCTGCGCTCCGGTGGTGGGCTTCGTTGCACTTCGCCCACGCACCAAGCCCTACAGGCAAGGCAGCCTTTCAGCGATTTACGCACTTCAGCTTTTCCCATTAAAAAAATAATAAAAATGAAATGAGATTGACATTATTTATAAGCAAAACGTACATAGTATATTTGAATAAAAATAACCTATGTCTTGGCGAGCTGAACTCATGAAACATCGTGGTGCATTACGCATTGCCGTATATTTTGAAAAAAATCCGGAATTCATACGGCGTATTAAGTTATTATCGGATGCTCGATGGAGTGTTACGCAACAAGTGTGGCATTTGCCCGATACCGACGAAAACCGGGAACGGTTTAAACTTCCCCTATCGGTCGGTGTCCTCACCGACCGAAACAACTCAATTCCCATGAAAGTTGGTAAGGAAATTAAATTCATCGTAACCCGTTTTATAAAACTGAGCACTGCTCCATCTATACTCTTCAGGTGAATTTGACAATTTCCATTTTTCTTGAATTGGATTATTGTGTATGTAGGCAAGTTTCTGTTCAAAAATAGATATAGTACTTAATGGAATAGCTAAAGGATCTCGTTTCC
>JBPCSZ010000057.1:0-8704 GCA_051006655.1 Chitinophagaceae bacterium | reverse complement strand
GTCCGAGTGCATTACACAAGGCCGGATATAAAATCTGTTTAATCAAGGTCGTCTTTCCCGAACCACTCACACCACTCACCGCACACAAGCAATTCAAGGGAAAGGTAACATCAATGTCTTTTAAATTATGTTGCCGACAATGCGTAACCATAATGCGGTTATTGCCTGGGCGCGGTGGACGATGCTCACTCACTTGTTTGGCCCCACTTAAATACGCCGCGGTTAAACTGTTTTTATTTTTCAATAAGGTTTTGTAATTCCCTTCGGCCACTAACTCACCGCCTAAGTGCGAGGCCAGTGGACCAATATCAATGATATGATCGGCGGCCCGCATCATTTGATCGTCGTGTTCAACCACTATCACGGTATTGCCTAAATCGCGGAGGCGTTTTAAAACGCCAATCAAGCGTTCCGTATCGCGGGCGTGTAAACCAATACTGGGTTCATCTAAAATGTATAAACTATCGGTGAGGTTACTGCCAATTACACGGGTTAATTGTATCCGTTGACTCTCACCACCACTCAAGGTATTGGCGGTGCGGTTTAAGGTTAAGTAATGCAAGCCAACGTCCAACAAGGTTTGCAAGCGGATATGTAATTCGGTTAAAATGCGTTGGGCTACATTTTGGTCGTGTTCGCTGAGGTTTAAATTCCGAATCCATTGGAATAATTCATCGGCGGGCATTTCAAGCAATTCGCTGATGGGTTTCCCCTGAATTTTAACATACAAAGCATCGGGGCGAAGGCGTGAACCACCACACGATGGACAAGTGGTTCGACCACGATAACGCGCTTGCAATACCCGATACTGAACCTTGTATAAATTCTCGGCTACCATACCAAAGAAGGCATCAATGCCGTAACGGTGTTGCCACAACATATTCCATTCGGCTTTGCTTAAATCGCGTACCGGCCGATGAATTGGAAATTGATTTTTCGTGTCGCGAATGAAGGCTTGTTTCCATTCGCCCATTTTTTCGCCTTGCCAACAAGCCACAGCCCCTTCATATACCGACAGGTTTTTATTTGGAATTACTAAGTCGGGATCGATACCCAATACGGAACCAAAGCCTTCGCATTCGGGACAAGCTCCATACGGATTGTTCGATGAAAAGAAGGCCGGGGTGGGCATTTCGAAGCGTATGCCATCGCGTTCAAAGCGATTGCAAAAATGACGTCGATTGCCATCGTCGGTGTCGATATACACATCGCCCCCGGTTTCATCGAAAGCGGTTTGAATACTATCGGCCAAGCGATGCAAATCGTCGGCGTCGAAATTGCGCACCACCAAGCGATCGATGACTACATCGTATTCGCTTAAGGTAATGGGCATATCTTGCTCAATAATTTCTTGAATTTCTTGTACCGTTTTTGAATCGCGGAGGTATAATCGCGTAATACCTTTTTGTAATAAATCGCTGAGGTAAACCGTGTGCGAAGAATAAGCCGTATTCGGTATAGGAATCACCACCCACACTTTTTGTTTTTGGGGCAAGGCCACAATGGCATCTACCACATCGCGCACTTCATCGTATCGCACGGGTTCGCCTGAAACCGGGGAGTAGGTAATACCAATTTTAGCGTACAACAAACGCAAGTAATCTATAATTTCCGTCATGGAACCCACGGTAGAACGGGGTGTACGGGCACTTACTTTTTGTTCAATGGCAATGGCGGGACAAAGTCCGTCGATGAAATCCACATCGGGTTTTTGCAAACTCTTCATGAATTGACGGGCATAGGAACTTAAACTCTCCACGTATCGGCGTTGTCCTTCGGCAAACAAGGTATCGATGGTCAACGACGATTTACCGGAACCACTCACACCGGTTACCACAATGAGTTGATTGTAAGGAAAACGAACCGTAATGTTTTTCAGGTTGTGCATGCGTGCACCCCTAACCCATATGTCTTTGTCTAATTTGGTCATGCCATTGCAAAGTAAGTAAAAAGCCCTTGGAACAAGGGCTTTAAATTGTCAATATCCTATTGCCGTATACCGGCTTATTTTTTCTTTTTGTAACGAACCAATACATCGGCGAAGGCGGGGTGTAATACGCTTTCTTTATCGAGGAATTGGAGGGCATTCGATTTCTTCGGATTTTCCAATAAGGCCTCTTCCAAATAAAGAACGGCATCTTTCGATTTGCCGAGTGCCAATAAAATAACGGCGCGGTAATACACAAATTCAACCCGCTGTCCGTATTGATCTTCGGCCACACTCACTTGGGTAAGGGCTTCTTCGGTATAACCGGTAACATACAAACCTTTAATGAGCGATTGCCAAGCCGATTTCATATCGGGACGTAATTGCACGGCATTCAAGAAACAAACCAAAGCTTCTTTATCGGCGCGCATTTCAATTAAACTGCTTCCCAAGGCCAAGCAATAGGTGGCATTGGTTTTATTCATATTCAAGGCCGCTGAATACGATTTTACGGCTTTTTCCCATTGCCCTTCCTTGGCATAGGTTTCGCCAATTTTGAAAAATATTTGATCGTCTTGCGGATTCAATTGGGCCGCTTTACGGTAATACTGACGGGCTTTGGTATAGTTCTTTTGTTTATCCCAACAATACCCGATGGCTTCTAAAATAATGTCTTCGGGTTTCGCAATGGTCAAATGCATTTCCAATACTTCGATGGCTTTTTTGTATTGTTTTAATTGCATGTAAGCATCGCCTTGATTGCGATAGGCATATTCAAATTTATCGTCGATGGCCAAACAATATTCATAAGAATCGATGGCTTTTTCGAACAATTTTAATCCTTGAAACGCTACCCCTAAATTGTACCAAGCCATGGCATTATAGGGGTAATTCTCTAAAATTTGTTGGTGTAAGGTAATGCTGTCTTCGTGGCGATTATTGATTTCGGCCCAGAAGCAAATCCGCAACAAGGCTTCTTCGTTATTGGGTTCGTATTCTAAAACCCGTTTGAGGGCATCGTACACTTTTTCGTATTCTTCGAGTTCATCGTAAATCTCGGCCAATTCGAGCAGAATATCGGTTTTGTCTACATGATCGAAAAAGTTCACTTCGGCTTCCAATAAACGAGCGGCTTCGGCGAATCGGTTTTGTTCCAACAAAATATCCGACTTCAAAAAGATGCCTTCGATATTGTGCGGATCCATATCATCGAGGCTGTCCAATACTTTCAGGGCTTGTCCATACTTTTTATGATCCATCAAATATTCGGCTTTGCGAATAATCAGGGCCGAAGAAAATGGGAAAAGAGTGAGTCCGATTTCACAGGCCAAGTCGGCATTTTCGATATCGTTATTTCCCTCAAAAAAATCTATTAAAGTTTCAAAATCATCTTCTGATAGTAAGCCATGAGCTTCTCCGCGTTTAATACGATAGAAGTTGGACAGTAGGTCTTCCATATCGCGAAAATCATCTTCAAAAAAATCGTCGTTGTACATAGGCGCTTGCGCTATAAGTAAATGTACACTAAAGCGTCTAACATTGGGTTGTAGGTTCGGAATTTTAGCAGAATAATAATCCACCGAATGTGGGGAATTTTGTGGAAAGCCCTAAAATTTCGGCTATCTTTGGCCACTAAAATCATTCTTTATGTCCATGTTAATTACCGTTCACAGTATTCTTCGTTGGTTGGTTCTAATTACCTTGGTTTACGCCATTTTCCGAGCATTTAAAGGCAAACAGTCCCAAAGTGCCTATGCTTCGGCCGATAATCAGGCCGGTTTATTTGCTATGATTAGTTGTGATATTCAATTATTAATTGGTTTGATTTTGTATTTCGTCGGTGGTTTGGGTTTGAAGAATATTCAGGCCAATGGCATGGGGTTTGTGATGAGCAATGCCATGTCGCGCTTTTTTGCGGTGGAACATATTAGTATGATGTTGTTGGCCATTGTGTTGGTGCATATTGGGCGTTCGCGCAGTAAGAAAGCCGCTACCGATGGGGCTAAGCACAATACAGTATTCATTTTTTATACCATTGCTTTGGTCCTCATTTTAGCTTCAATTCCTTGGCCTTTCCGTGAGGCCTTGGGTCGAACCAATTGGTTTTAGTAGGAATAAAAATAATGGAGCCACCTTTCGGGGTGGTTTTTTTATGGGAAGAAAAACACGAAGGGATGTTATCGGCTTTATGGTTTACGTGGACTCGCGTTAGGGACAGTAGGGGAAAGCCCCCGATGATGAGCAACAGGAAAGCAGTTTGAGTAAGCGATTCGGCTGAATTGCTTATTTTGAAGAGGGATGTAAGGAGGGGCTTGGAACGGATGGCCCGGCCGGAGCGAAGCGGAGGAACGCCAAAGGCACAGAGCGAGTGCGAGGGAGCGAGTGCGTAAATACAGTGCGACTGAACAGAGCGAGTGCGAGATTCTTGGTGGAATACCTTACCTTTGCAATCCTATGTCTGACGCTATACACCACGAATGTGGTATCGCTTTTCTTCGACTTCGGAAGCCTTTGGCTTATTATCACCAACAATACGGTACGGCGCTTTATGGTTTGAACAAGCTCTATTTAATGATGGAGAAGCAGCATAACCGTGGCCAAGATGGGGCGGGTATTGCCACCATGAAACTGGGCATGCCGGCCGGAATGCCTTTTTTGCGGCGCATTCGGAGCAATGTGCAACAGAGCATTGCCGATATTTTTAAGCAAGTGCAGAAGGAAATAGAAGAGGTGGAGGTGTTGCAACCTACTATTCGTCAGCATCCCGGACTCATGAAGGGTTTTTTAAGTTTCTTGGGCGAGGTGATGATGGGGCATTTGCGTTATGGTACGCAAGGCCGAAATAATATTGATTATTGTCACCCGTTTATAAAATCGGATGTGAATCCGCAACGCCAACTTTGTTTGGCGGGGAATTTTAATTTGGTGAATACCAAGCAATTGTTCGATTTTGTGCATCGCGATGCGCCGGCTAAAACATCGATGGATAGTGATTTAGCGGCCATGATAGACGTGATTCACCATTTTTTATGTCAAGCCGATGATAAGAACCAAGCCGATATTGATTGGCATTTTGTGTTATCGAGTGCGATGGCGATGTTCGATGGTGGTTTTGTGGCGGAAGGTATTTGTGGGAACGGTGATGCGTTTGTGATGCGCGACCGACACGGTATTCGTCCGGCCTATTATTATATCGACGATGAAGTGATTGCGGTGGCATCGGAACGTCCTGTTTTGATGACCTCGTTCCGTGCTTCGTTAGAGCAAATTCATGAAATTCCACCGGCCAGTGCTTTGATTGTAAAGGCCGATGGTACCTATGCTATAGAAACTTTAATGGAAGCGGGCGAGAAGAAAGCGTGCAGTTTTGAACGTATTTATTTTTCGCGCGGAAGCGATGATGCCATTTATAAGGAACGCAAACAATTGGGGCGTTTATTGTCGGAGAAGGTATTGAAAACCATCAACCACGATTTGCGCAATACCATTTTCTCGTTTATTCCGAATACGGCTGAAACGGCGTTTTATGGCTTAATTAAAGGGGCTGAAGCCTATTTGAATGAAATAAAAATTCAACGTATTGCATCGTGGGGTTCGAATTTCGATGAGGCCAAATTGCGCGAAATGATTGAGCGCCGGGTGCGTATTGAAAAGATTGCCATTAAAGATGTGAAGCTTCGCACGTTCATTACGGAAGAAGGGGCACGGAATGAAATGGTGCAACACGTGTACGATGTTACCTATGGTACTGTTCGTCCCGGCATTGATTCCTTGGTGGTGATCGACGATTCTATTGTTCGTGGCACCACCTTGCGTGAAAGTATCATTCGCATGTTAGACCGTTTGGGTCCCGTGAAAATTATTATTGTATCGAGCGCACCTCAAATTCGTTATCCCGATTGTTATGGGATTGATATGAGTAAAATGGGGGATTTTATTGCCTTCCAAGCGGCGGTTGCTTTATTGCGCGAACGTGGCATGGGGCACATACTCGATGACACTTATGCAGCTTGTGTGGCGGCAGAAGCACAAGATAATTTGCATGCCGAGAATTTTGTGAAAGCTATTTATAAACCGTTTACGGCCGATGAAATTAGTGCGCAAATTGCGAAGATGTTACGCGCCGATGATGTTAAGGCCGAGGTTGAAATTATTTATCAAAGCATTGAAGGTTTGTACGAGGCTTGTCCCGACAACCAAGGCGATTGGTATTTCTCGGGCAATTATCCAACCCCCGGCGGAAACAGTGTGGTGAACCGCGCCTTTATGAATTATATGCAAGGCGTAAGTGGTCGTGGGTACTAATGGTTTAAATAATTGATTCAATAAAAAATGGCCTTTGATGAGGCCATTTTTTTATTCATTTTTTATTATGACTTATTCCGATACCGCGGTTTTTTCGTTGCGAATAAAGGCGATGATGTTTTTAACTAAATCGGGTGAAAGGGGCATTTCAGGTTTGTTATAAGCGGCGTAATTCTCGGTTTTATCGTCGCTGTAAATATTCACCAAGGCATGATTCAAGGTAGGGAATAACAAGGTTTGCGCTTTAGGGGCTGCGAGTTCAAGCATCCGTAATTGTTCCGGACCTACTTGCAAATCTTTTTGTCCACCCACCAATAATATGCGTCCATTTATTTTTTTAATTTCGGCACAGGGGTCTATTTTAAACCAAGAAATGAGGTAGGGTTGCACGGAAGGACGAAACAAGGAAAACAATTGGGGCGTTTCAAGGGTCACCTTCATGCCGCTTTCCAAGCTGTCAATTTTTTTAAAAGTAGAAGCTTCTAAATTGCCAAGTTGATAGCGTAATTGTGTTTTTAAAATTTGTGGGGCTTTTTGTCCGGCGCCACACAAGGAAATAAAATCGTTGCCGGGGTCAAGGGCCATCATACCAATTAAAGAACCTTCGCTATGACCCGCTACAATAATTTTATTAAAGCGGGCATCGTTTCGGAAATGCGCAATAACGGCATGGGCATCTTCCACATAATCGTTGAAGCGCAAATCGGCCTCTTGCATGTAAGGGGCTATGCTTTTCCCTGCCCCACGCTTGTCGTATCGGAAGGTGGCAATTTGAGCCAAGGCCAATTGTTCGGCTAATTTTTTATAGCTATCCGGGTGTAGTCCGGGTTGATTTCCGTCGCGGTCGGTGGGCCCACTACCGGCAATGATAATTACCAATGGAACAGCTTGGTGCACATGGGCCGGCAAACTGAGTGTGCCAAAAAGTTTGAGACCTTTTACTTGCAACGAATCTTCGTGCGAGTCCATACCATGGCCAAACAAGTTGAACGTAGCGAAGAGACAAAACAGGAGCGTATATACAGATTTCATAATTGAAATCAAAGGTACAATCAAACCTTCAGTACACGTAAAGCATGCCTAAGCTTGCTTTCAGTAGAATTTATACGAAAATAGGGTGCTATTATTGGACTGTTTTTTGTTTGAGCTTATCGCGGCATGCGTTCAGGAAATTAGTCAAAACAGCGCGTGTACTACCCATGTGATTGTTTTGTCCGTACAATACATTGTCAATTTTCCAGGTATTCCCTTCTTTCACAAGAACAGCCGTATCGATCCATTGAATATGATAGGGTTTATTTTCTAGGTCCATCACTACCAAGGCATTATTGTCTTTGTAACGAATGCTTTTTACTTTGGCGGATGTTCTTCCTTCATACAAACTGCTAAAAATATCGCCTTCAATCAACATGGGTTTATCGGTAGGGAAGGGACCGGCCTTGGTGAGGGCTGCATCGTTGTTTTCGGCTTCTATGGCTTGTTGTAATAAGGCGGCTAAATCGGTGCTTAACGATTGTTGGTCAATTTCGTTATGCATACGTGTTGTGCTGAAAAAAGATTCGCTGGTTTCTTTTACTACTTGGTTATTCTCATTCTGACAAGCCCCAAACAATACGGCTATCAGCAGGCCGAATAGCAAACGAAAAATGGAAATTGGTTTCATGATTTTTTTTTGAAAGATAAATGCGTGATGTTGACTCTAAAAGTCTTAACTATTTTTTATCGGTTCAGGGGGCGCCGGCTCACGAAATAGACGCCTAAAAAAATGAGGCAAGCCGAAAATAATTTGGTCCATGTGGCGGCTTCATTCAGCATAAATACGGCAATTAAGGCCGCAAACACCGGTTGTAAATAAATGTAAGCTCCGGCAATGGAGGAACTTAAAATGCCAAGCGCGTAGATGTTCCACAAATAGGTAAAAAAGGTAACCCCAATTACAATAAAGGCTACTGCGGCCACATGTTGCCAAGAAAATGATGCCCAAGAAATGGATAAAAAATCGTTTAAACCAAAGGGCAAAACCATGAGGGTTCCTAATAAGAAAACCCATCGGATAACCACTACCGGGCGGTATTTATGCATGAGTGGTTTTACTATAACCAAGTATATGGCATAAGAGGCGGCATTGAGTAAAACAAAGAAATCGCCCAGCCAGGGATTGCTAGCAACGGCATCTTTTTTGGAGAGAATAATCAATAAGGCGGCTCCGCTAATTCCTAGGAGTAGTCCAAGATAATTTAAGCCACTCAGTTTTTCTTTCACCAAGGTAACCGATATCAAAATTACCAATACGGGGGTGAGTAGCATCATGAGGGAGGCATGAATGGGTGAGGTTAAGCTTAGTCCTTTAAAGAACAATAATTGGTTAGCGGCAACCCCAAATAAAGCACAAAGTACTAAACGTATTCGGTCGGGTTTGGCAATGCTTTCGCGAAATGGTTTGCCAATAAAATACGATAACCAGAACAGCAA
>JBPCSZ010000056.1:0-32698 GCA_051006655.1 Chitinophagaceae bacterium | reverse complement strand
CCGAAACGTTGCTCATCTACAAAATAACTTCCTTCCTCCACATGGGTTATTTCGGTGCACCAACGTAAGGGGATACCTAATATGGGTTTTACAATGTAGGTTATAATTTGTCCGGCATACATGCGTTCAGGCACCTCGCTAGTGATGATGAAACCCATGTAATCGGGGGTGATATCTTTTAAGTTGACGGGGCTTGATATGAAGTCCCAAGTGGCTTCGGGACTAATCGGTAAGCGTTGTGTGCGACGCAAGCAATGGATTGACATGGTTGATTATTTTAACGATGAAAGACCGCCATCGACCGCCAAGATTTGTCCGGTAATAAAACGACTTTGTTCTTGTAATAAAAACGCTGCCATGGCCGCTATATCCTTGGGTTCACCAATGCGTTTAAGCGGGTGACGTTGTGCGGCGGCCATTCTTTTTTCGTCGGTATTTAAAAGGGAAGAAGCCAGCGGGGTGTCGGTGAGCGATGGGGCAATGGCATTCACGCGAATGCTAGGGGCCCATTCGGCAGCTAGGGCGCGGGTTAAACCTTCCAAGGCGGCTTTGTGTGTGGCTACGAGGGCATGAAACGGCATGCCGGTTTGTGCGGCCACCGTTGAAAATAAAACCACCGAGGCTTGGCTCGATTTTTTTAATCGAGGGAAAAGGGCTTGCAAGATGCGGATGGCGCCTAATACTTGCAACTCATAATCATGCTTGAAATCGTTGGCTTGAATACGACCAAATGGCAAAAGTTTGATGCTCCCGGGGCAATAGGCTACACCGTCAATTTGTTCGGGTAATTGTGTTAACCAGCCGGCATCTTCTTCCAATACATTCAAGTGAATTGGATGTAAGTCTGCGCGTGGTGCCATTTCGTGTTGAGCATAAGTTCCCCAAACGTGGTGTCCGGCTTCGAGCAGTTGTTCACACAAGGCTTGTCCAATACCGCCTGAGGCCCCAATAATTAAATAGTTTGCCATGTTTCAATAAAGAAGCAAAAGTATTTGTTCGCTGTGGCTTGAACTATCAATTGATTTGATAAGCGATACGAATAAAAAAAAATCCTGTCCGAAGACAGGATTTAAACTACTTAACTGGAAGAACTTAAGCCAAGCGCCAACTTTTTTCGCGGCTCATAGCGTAGTGTAATCCAAACAATACAAAACTGAAAATTAAATCGCTTTGTAAACTGTTCAAGAAGAAGGAGGTGGCTAATTCATTTTTGAAAAAAGGAATGGCCATGATATAACATTCACGAAGACCGGCAACACTATAACCATAGTAGCCCGATAAGAAGGTACCAAAGTTAGAAATGATGAAAAATAATAAGGTGCCAGAAACCGTGTAAGCGCCAATTTTAAGGGCGTTACGTTGTTGTAATTGTTTTCCTAAAACAACCACGGCGGCTAAGGCGGCATAATTCACAATTTGCGAAAAACCGTAAAAGCCGGGTATGTTGGTGAATAAGCTTAATCCAATATCCGACAAAAACATACCCGCTAAAGGAATAGCCATCGCCCATTTGTTATTCTTTAAAATAGAACCGGTGAAAAGTCCTAAAGCGGCCATGGGTACCAAATGATACCATTCCATGTGGGCATTAATTACGCGCCAAGCGGCGGACAATAACACGACGAAAGCGACGTATAAAAATTGCGATGATTTAAATTGCATGTTGCTGTTTATTTCGGAAGTTACAAAAATGCATCCTCTTGGGGAGAATACCAATACTATTTTTTCGACATTTCGGCTTTTAAACGGTCAATAACTTTTACTTCAACCGGGTCGTGGGTATAGCATTCAGCCAAATACACTGAAATCCAATCGGTAAGATGTACGAAATGAAAGACGCGTTCCCAATGTGTTTCTCCTTGAAGCACAATATCTAAGGTATCGGCTTTTCGTTGTTTAACCACTTTCTTTAGAAAGTTTAATCGGCGTAAATTGCGTTCGTAGGTATCGGGTGCATAGCAAAATACAGTAACAATATCTTGTCTTTCCAAACGCCAACCAACAATTTCGTTGTGGGTCATTTCGGGAATGACGTTATGCCAACATAAGGTTTTACTGTTTTCTAAAATTTGTTGACTAAACCGAACGGCCAAGCCTTCCATGCCCGCCACCGTGTAAATGGCAATTTGTTTGGCAAATAAACCATCGGCTATTTTGCGGGCTTGTTTTTGAATGGCTTTGGTTTTCTTTTCTATAGTTTGAGCCGCTTTTTCAATTTCCTTTTCAAAGTTTCCTTTAATAAAGCCATAGACTTTTAAAATGAAAAGCAATTGAATCATGGAATAGCCCAAACAAGCTCTGGGGGGCATTCCCGAAGGAATTAAAATACAAGGAAGTTTATGTTTTTTAGCAAATTGTTCGAGGGCACCACCCGATGTAACACAAACAATAGTGGCTTTGGCTTTGCGTGCCAATTCTACCGCGTTCAAGGTTTCTTCGGTATTGCCTGAATAGGAGCAGGCAATAAACAGGGTGTTGGCACCGGTCCATTTAGGAATAAAATAATCTTTATTCACCACGAAAGGAATGCTGAGTTTATCGGCTACGAATTCTTGTACAATGGATGCCCCAATGCCGCTTCCGCCCAAACCGCTTACTAAAATGTGTTGGTACGAGGCTTTATTGGGTTTATGGTTGAAACTTTTACCAATGCTGAGTGCTTCGCGAAGCTGATTTGGAAATAATTCAATTAATTTGTGCATAAATACCGGCGTTTAATTTCCTGTTTGGATGTGAGCAAATGTAGTAATTAGACGTGAACTTTTTGTAACCTAAACATGTTTCTATGAAACCTACGCGTGCCCTTGGAAATTGGGGCGAAAATAAGGCGGCTGATTTTTTAATTGAATTGGGATTTTTAATATTGGAACGCAATTGGCGCTATAAGCATCGAGAGATTGATATTATTGCACGCGATGGAGAAGATCTTGTATTTATTGAAGTCAAAACCCGGCATCCGGGGCAATTTGGGTTTCCCGAGGAATCGATTACACGCAAACAACGGAAAGCCATCATGAGCGCTGCCATGGTTTATCTTCGAACGGGAGTAAAGTATCGAGATATCCGATTCGATGTAGTTTCAATACAGGTGAAAAATGATGTGCCGGATATCTTGCATATCCGAGATGCCTTTGTATGAGGATTAGTTATACACCTTTACAATGCACACATAAGGGGCAATTTTCTTCACTTGCGAAGAGCGGGCCATGCCATTGATGGCATTGTTATGAACATCGTTTATGCTTTGTTCTTTCGGTAACGATTTCATCAGTTGCAGTAAGGCTTTCGATTTAACGGCGAAGGTTACGCCATTGGTTTGCGATTGTTTACCTGAAATAACAGCCACCACATTGCCGGTTTCATCGATGACGGGTGCGCCACTTACCCCGGGACCGGAAGGTAATTCCAACTGATAATGCAAGGAATCGCCTTCGAAGCCGGTTAATGAACTTACATAGCCTTCATTGTAAACGATATCGTTTTTAGGATAGCCTAATGAGAATACGCGTTGTGCAATAGCGGGTGTGGTTGGGCGAAGTGAATAAGGTACGCGAGTGCCGAAGCTAAAATTGGGTTCGTCGATTTTTAAAATGGCTAAATCGTGGTCGCGGTCCGACGCTAATAAACGGCAGGCATGTCCCACATTATCGTTCGTGAAAATGAAAATTTTCGAGAAGCCATCCACTACGTGTAAGTTGGTAACCACAATGCCTTCGCGGTTTAAGGCGAATGCTGTTCCGGAGTATTTCGAAGGGTAATTGGGAACGGAAACGGGGGTGGTATTGTTTTTCTTCACTTTATCGACCTCGCGTTTAATTTGGCGTTGATCGTTTTTAATGGAATTAATTTCGTTGCGAAGGGTTAAATAGCGGGTGCGTTCGTCGTGTTTATATATAGAACGCGCCACGGTAAAGGTTAAAATGGAGGCAATGAACGCCACGGATGCCGCTACGGAAGCGGTTTTCCAATAACGATGAACATGTAAACTCAATTGGCGGAATACAATTAGGGTATTACTTTGAGTTTGATGGTGTAATTGGTTGAGTGTTTCATGAACAAACGAACGACCTTCCTGGTATTGCAAGGTTTCCAATAAGGCGCCAAATTCCAACACGGCTTGTTTGAAAGCCGGGTCGGTAGCCATTTTTTGTTCCACCAACGCTGATTCTTCTGCGTTCAAGAGGCCTAAACAATATTGTTCAATCCATTCTTGTTGATCTATAGGTACGTTCATAGTGCATTCGTTTTATCTTGTTCTTGGAAGAACAGTTTACGTAAGCGGTTCAGGCATTTGTACTTTTGCGTTTTGGCATTATCGGCATTGGTATAACCGAATTCTTCCGTGATGGCTTGCATGGTTTTATTTTGCAAGTAAAAGGCTTTTAGAAGACTGGCGCAGGGCTCGCCGATTTCTTGGAAACAGCGGCTCAATAGAGCCACATTGTTTTCCATCTGTTGAAAATCTTGGGTGATTTCGGCCAAAGGCAAATGTTGTTCTATGGCTTCAAAGGGAACTGAAATCGGATTTTTCTTCTTGCCTGACCGATTTTTTAACCAAAGGTGTTTGGCGATAGCCACTACATAGGTGGAAAAGCGGCAACTTAATGTCAAATTTCCACGGCGGGCTTTTTCGTACACAATGGTAATCGTGTCTTGGAAGATGTCGTAGGCTTCATCGGTACCACCATTCATTTTAAAAACCATTTTTTCTACGGTAGGGTAGATCGTTTTATAAATGTATTGAAGGGCATCCGATTGACCACTTGCCAAAGAGCGAATTAACACGTCATCATCCTGAAACGCTGTCGTGTGTTTGCTCATTAATCCTTAATTTATGTTTTGGTAACCCAAAAGTCCGATATTTTTTCTGATTCTACATCATGCTAAAAAAATAGGCTAGATAAAAATTCATTAAAATATTGAAAATCAACGTTTTAAAAATTATGAATAAAAATATATGAAAAAAAATATATTTATTTGGGTTACCTCGACAGCATTTGGGTATTAATGGCAAACAATTAAATCTTTTTTTATGAAATCATTGGTGAAAATCTCTTTGTTCGCAATCGCTTTAGGCTTCTTCGCTTCTTGCTCTGAAGCTACTGAAACAGCTACTGAAGCTGCTGCTACTACTGAAGCTGCTGCTACTGAAGCTGCTGCTGCTACAACTGAAGCTGCTGCTGCTGCTGCCGCTACTGTTGATACAGCTGCTGCTGCCGCTGCTGCTGCTGTAGCTCCTGCTGCTGAAGCTGCTGCTGCTCCTGCTACTGAAGCTGCTCCTGCTGCTACTAAGTAATTGTGAGAAAACATTAAAAAACCGTCCTTCGGGGCGGTTTTTTTTTAAATCCCTTGTCAATCACAGAATTTATTTTATCTTTGCGCTCCGTTTGCAGGCTATTGTTCTTTTAGGAACGATATCCGACATTAGTTGCCGGCAAACATTGGACCATTAAAAACCAAGACTAACATATATGAACAGTTACGAACTCATGGTGATTTTCACGCCTGTACTTTCTACTGAAGAGTACAAAGCGGCCACCAAAAATCTCAAAAAATTTATTAGCGACAACGAAGGTGCAGTAGTTGGCGAAGATGCTTGGGGACTCCGTTCCTTTGCGTATCCCATCAGCAAAAAAACAACCGGTTTGTATTTTGTGATGGAATATCAAGCTCCGGCCAGTTTAAATGCCAAGTTTCAAATTGCCATGAACCGCGATGAGTCGGTGATGCGCTTTATGATTACGGCTTTAGACAAGCATGCCGTTGCCTACAACGATCGCAAACGTAAGGGCATCAAATTGGAACCATCTTCTAACACCGAAAAAACTGACGCTTAATTATGGCAAAGAATGATATTAAATACCTTACTACCAATCGTGTAGAGGTTCGGCAGAAAAAATATTGCCGTTTTAAGAAAATGGGCATCAAATATATTGATTATAAAGATGCTGACTTTTTGAAAAAATTCCTGAACGAACAAGGTAAAATTTTGCCTCGTCGTATTACCGGAAACTCTGTGAAATTTCAAGGTAAAGTGGCGCAAGCCATTAAGAAGGCCCGTCAAATGGCTATTTTACCTTATGTAACTGACCTTTTAAAATAATACGCCATGCAAGTCATCTTAATCAAAGACATCGATAATTTAGGTTCGGCTCAGGAAGTAGTGAGTGTTCGTCCGGGATATGCCCGCAACTACCTCATTCCTCAAAAATTTGCTTTGGAAGCCTCGCCCAGTAACTTGAAAGTGGCCGCTGAAAAAGCAAAAGTAAAAGCCTTAAAAGAAGAAGCTTTATTGAATGAAATTCATAAAGTAAGCGACGTATTGAAAGCATCACCGGTGAAGGTGGGCGCTAAATCGGGTACTAGCGGAAAAATCTTCGGTTCTGTTACTCCTATTCAAATTGCCCGTGCCATTTCTGAACAGAAAGGTTACGCCATCGATCGTAAGCGCATTACGATTGTGGATGAAGTGAAAGAATTGGGTATTCATAAAGCCACCATTGATTTCGGTAAATCGAATATCATCGACATCGAATTTGATGTTGTGGCTGAGTAAGTATTCTCAACGATTTTCAAAAATCCCGAGCATTTGTTCGGGATTTTTTATTTAATGAAAATTTTACCCTATTTTAGAGAACTGATTTTACGTTTTTAAAATTAATTCTATGCATCATCGTTTTTTAACGCGGGTTTTGAGTTGCTTTTTGCTTTTTTCGTTATTGTTCGGAATGAAGGCTATGGCACAAACGCCCATGTATTATAACAACAATAATGCACCGGGGGGCGCCAATGCCTTTCCGTTGAGTTCATTAACCTCGAATAGGGTACAATGGTTGTACGGGCCAAATTTATTTAATAGTGTTGGCCAAACGGGAACGCCTGCACCATCGGGGTTTATTACCCATATTTATTTTCGTTGCCCAACGGTGAGTGCCGCTGCGGTCTACACCAATTTCACTATTTCGTTGGGACAGACGATGGGGACTACCAATAGTTTTCCCAATGGGACTTACTTAACCAACTTAACCCAATCGTTTTTTCAAGCTTCTTATTCATTAACCGGCATAACAGCAAACACCTGGTATGCCATTCCATTACAAACACCGTTTTTGTACGATCCATCCTTGTCGTTGGTTTGGGAAATGAAAGTATCGGCAGGAACAGGGAATACCATTGCGCAAGTGTCGAATGCCGGATTAAATCAGCGTATTTATGGCGCCTATGGCAATGCCACTGGAACAGCCGGTGTTGCCTTGGCCGATTTTGGGTTTGATTTAATTCCTCCAACACCTTGTTCAGGTATGCCCGTAATTGGTCAAATTAATACCGGAAATATGACCATGTGTCCAGGGGTAATAACAACCTTAGGATTAACCGGAAATACACTCGCTTCCGGACTTTCGTATCAGTGGCAACAGTCGAACAATGGCGGGGTAACATGGAATAACGTAGTAGGCGGAACCGGGGCTAATTCAACGAATTATACCACCCCGGCCTTGATGACCACTACGATGTATCGGATGTATGCCGTTTGTGCCAATGGTGGTATGAGCGATACAACCAACCCCATTACCATTACTATTTCATCGCCATCGTATGTGAATACCTTGCCTTATCATCAAAGTTTTGAGAATTGGGTAAACTATTGTGGTGTGAAAGATATTCCTTCTCATCCTTTATCGAACCATTGGACAGCGGTGCCGGCAACAGGGAATAATTCATGGCGCCGAAACGATGAAGGGCCAAGTGCGGCTTGGGCGAATCCCGGCTTGTCGGCCTATATGCCCTCTAGTACCGATGGCATTAGTTCGGCGCGTTTCCATTCAAGAAACACACCCTTATCGGGCAATTTGGATTTATACATGAATTTGAGTGCCTATCCCGGTACGAAGACGTTGATGTTCGATTTTATCAACAACAATGCCAGTGGCGGAAGTGATTATTTGGACATCTTCGTATCGACTGATGCGGGCATCAATTTTACCCAAGTGGGAACCATCGCCAATTCTCCAAACTGGCAGACCTTTTTGTTTGCCATTACATCGGTTTCTCCTACCACCTTGATTCGTTTTCGTGGTGTGGGGGATAATTTAATGACAACCGGTACCGACATGGGGATGGATAATTTGTATTTGTTGCCGCCTTGTGCCGGTACTCCCAATGCCGGTATTATTCACGACACGACGCCATGCGCCAATACCTTGTTCAAATTGAAATTGGAAAATAATACCTTGGCCGGTAGTTTGAATTATACGTGGCAAAGTGCGCCTTCGGCCGGTGGACCTTGGACTTTGGTAGGTAATACCTTAACGCCTATGATTACAACACAAATTCCAGGACCAACCTATTTTCGTTGTATTGTAACCTGTAATATTAGTGGTTTAACCGATACTACGCCGGTTCAGTTAATTAATTTGGGGTCATTCTATTATTGTTATTGCTCGTCTAACTCAACTACCTTGAGTGTGGCTCAAAATATTGGTAATGTTCTACTTACCGATCCGTCTAGCAATTCTTTAATTAATAATGGGAATGCTTTGCCTTTAGTGAATAATGCCAGTGCTTTAAGTTATTATTCGCCGTTTTTTGGACTTACACCGCCCACGCTTTATAGGGATACAACCTATAATTTGGCGGTTACATGTTTTGCCCAAGGCCCTAGTTTTAGTGCCGGTTACGCTAAAGCCTTTATTGATTACAACCGCGATGGGGTGTACGATCCGGTGAATGAATTGGCGGTGAGTGGTGTATTGAATCCACCATCGAATTTGCTGAACAGTAGTTTTGTGGTGCCCAGCAATGCCGTTTATGGATTAACAGGGATGCGAATTGTTTATATGGTAGGTGGTACGGCCATTACCGTAGGTCCTTGCGGGCCTTATGCCAATGGTGAAACCGAAGATTATGTAATTAATATTGCGCCGCCGCCGTGTAATCAACCGCCATATGCGGGTATAGCATCCATTAGTGACACCATTACTTGTCCGGGGTATACCGTATTTATGAGCGATACCACCCATGATTTAATATATAGCGGATTGACGTTCAATTGGCAATATTCGAATGATGGTATCACGTATTTCGATATACCCGGAGCTACTGCCGATACACTTACGTACACAGTAACGGCTCCTACTTGGTTCCGTTTTAGAACAACTTGTAATGGTACCTCCGATGCCTTTTCGAATACCCTGCATGTGGTAATGAGTCCTCCATTAGCCTGTTATGGCACCAGTCAATCGAACGGTGGCTCGTCGGATAGTAGCGATATTGGAGGCTTTATGATTAAAGATTATACCACCAACAGTACAATCTATTCCTTTGTGTCGGGTGGTCCGCATTTATTGAATCCAACAGCCATTAAAAAGCGCACCGATTATACCGGGGTGGGGCCATTGGATTTGTATGTTGACAGTTTGTATCAGTTTGCCGTGTATCATATTATGAAAGGTTCGGTACATGCCGATGCCAAGGTGACCATTTTTATTGATTACAACAATAACAAGATATACGATATACCGGAAGAACGGGTATTCTCGGGTATAGCCGATATCAATAATTATTATTTGAATGCGCCCATTTTAACACCAAGTTCGCCGGCCTTAAGTGTGCCGACCGGCATGCGTGTGGTTTTAAATAATAATGTAAGTCCCAATGCGCCTTCCGATAATGCGGTGGGTGTTTATACCTCGGGCGAAACGGAAGATTATTTGGTCCGCTTTAATTTGAAATTATTTGGTCCTAGTTCTGTTAATACAAGCGATTATGCGTTGGGCAATGTGGAGGTTTATCCTAATCCGACTTCAGGGCGAGTGTATGTTGGATGCGACATCTACGAAAAAACGCTTGTTCGATTGAAGGTGCTTACGGTGAGTGGCCAGGTATTGGAAGAACGCGCTTGGGAGGCCATGCCGGGTAAAGCAGTGCATGAATTATCGTTAACAGGATATAGTTCCGGTGTATATTTTGTTCAATTGGAGACATCCAAAGGACAATTTGTGCGGAAATTGACCATTGAATAAAGAAAATTAAGCCAATTGTGAAATAGTTAGTATTTTGCAAATGCTTAAAAAATATGTGTAAAACATGCTTGATTGTGAAACCTTGATTATATTTGCACGTATTATCACGACTTGAACAAACTTTAACTCAAACAAAAACTAAAATTATGCTAAGCAAAAAGTATGCAATTTTAGCAGGGGTGTTAGCCCTGTTTACAACCTCGGCCGTTCAGGCTCAGGAATCCGGCATGTACCGCGGAGGCTCGTACAACTACCTGGATTCTACCCTGATTCCTGCTAAGCGGATGCCGCAACAACGCGACTTCCTGAACAACGTTTATGACTATCCTGCTAAACCACGCAATCAGTGGGAAGTTGGATTGAATGCCGGTTTCTTGAATGTATCGGGCGACGTTCGTTCTAAATCTATTTTCAACAAAGCCATCAATCCATTGGAAACTATGGCTTGGGGTTTAACCGTACGTAAAGCGTTTGGTTATGTTATGTCGGCTCGTGTACAATTCTTACATGGTGCTGCTTCCGGATATAATTTCCAAAAATCGAATGGTTATTGGGCTCACTCAACACCATGGGAAGCTGCCGGATATACAGACGATGTATATTACAACTACAAATCTACAATGAGTGAATTGTCGTTACAAGCCGTTGCTGCTATCAACAACTTGAAGTTCCACCGTGCTCAATCGAAAGCCAGCTACTACATTTTAGGTGGTATTGGTGGATTGAAGTACAAAACTATGGTTGATTTGAAAGATGCCACCGGTGCTAACTACAAATTCAACAGCATTGGTACAGGTTTAACCGGTACTGCTTTTGAAAACCGTAAAACAATCAATAGCCAAATCCAAAACTTATTGGATGGTGAATACGAAACTCCTGCTGAAAGTCACGACAACCGTGCTAAATCGGGTAAAGGTACTCTCCGTGCTATCACTACTTTTGGTTTCGGTGCTCAGTTCCGTTTAAGCAAGAAGTTGACTTTACAAGTTGAAGATAAAGTGACGATGGCTTTCGACGATTTAGTGGATGGTCAACGTTGGCAAGAAATGCCTTACTCAACGAACAGTAAGGTCGCTTCAGCTATGACACGTGATATGGACAATATCAACTACTTATCGGTTGGTTTGAACATGAACATTGGCGATAAAGCAGTTGCTCCATTATGGTGGAACAATGGTATGGATTATACCTACAACGCTATGAAAGCTAAAGCTCAAGCTGATGACAAATGTGCTAAAGATGATGATGGTGATGGTATCTCGAACTGTTTCGATCGTTGTCCTAACACACCGGCTAACGTAAGCGTAGACGCTCATGGTTGTCCATTTGATACAGATGGTGACGGTGTACCTGATTACAAAGACAAGCAATTGATTACTCCTACAGAGTGTCAACCAGTAAGCGCTGATGGTGTTGGTAAATGTCCAGAACCAGAATGTTGCAAAGGTGGTCCACGTGTAAGCGGTTGTAACATCAATACAGGTTCTATCGATTTCGCTACCGGTTCAGCTAAGTTGAACGCTAAAGGGAACGATCAATTGAATGCTTTGGCTGCTGCTATGCGTAGCAATCCAAATTGTAAAGCCGTGATTATTGGTAACGGTAGCGTTACTAAAGTTGAACAACAACGCTCATGGGATCGTGCTACTTCAGTTATCAACTACATGGTTGATAAGCAAGGTATCGATCGCGAACGTTTCATTTTACAATATGGTCAGTTCGGTAACGCTAACACCGTTGAATACCGTTCGGCTAATCCAGGTGAAGAAGGTCCTTCTAACGTAGCTCCTCCACACCCACACTTGCGTAAAAACAACTAATACTTTTTGCATTGCAATAAAAAAAAGGTTCCGGCAACGGAACCTTTTTTATGCTTTTAAAAAAGGTTTGTTGGATTGAAGCATGGGGGTGATTAGCGTGCTATTGTTGATTGTCTTCGCTTGATACGATTGCGATTGATGTATGTTTTATTGATTCTACCGATGGGTTCGATTTATTGGTAGTTGTTGAAGAAAGAATCGGACGATCAAAAATAGCCTTGATAGTAGGAGGCATCGCCCCGAAAAATGTACGAGAGCGCGCTGCGGGAGCGGGGGCATGTGCTTCCGTGGACGTGGTAGCGTTACGAAAACGAGGGGCAGGCCGACGGATAGCAAGACGGGTGATGAGGAATGCGTGGTAGCTTGGCTTCTAAAAAATTATTTTTCGCTGTCGAAGGATTTTTGTCCACGTTCTAAATCGAAGCGATAGAAGCAATATTTGATATAATCGAGGTATTCGTATTCGGACGCGGTACGCAGGAATTCGTAGGAAGGGCGGTAGCGTTTCATAAAGAGTTCGAGGTCGGGTCCGCTGAGGTAGGTAATGCGTTGCACTAATTTTTCATTGAAGGTGACGTCGATGAATTTGTTTTGTTCCCATTCTTCGTACATTTCTTGGAAGGCCCATTCTTCGCGGTTTTTACGGCTTAGCATGGCCAAGGGCATACTGCGCATGTCGATTTCGTTGCGGCGTTGTTTGTTCAATACCGTTTTATAAACTTGTCGATAGCGTATACTGTCCGATTTAAAATCAAGGGGTTTCCCTTTAATGTCCACTTCGCGAAGTTCGATGGGAACCCGCTTCATATCGAGGACATAATAGCTGGGTTCTTTTTCGTTTTGAATGCGTATGCGAAGGGTTTGGTAACCGACTTTGGAGAATTCAACGAGTTCGCCTTGTTTGATGCGCACTTGAAATTCCCCGGCTTTGTCGGTGGTCATGCCCACCATGGAATAAATGTTGCGCACGTTCACATTATCGAGGGCTTGGTTATTGGCGAAATCGCGAATACGGCCTTTCAT
This sequence comes from Chitinophagaceae bacterium, assembly GCA_051006655.1. Lineage (GTDB taxonomy): Bacteria > Bacteroidota > Bacteroidia > Chitinophagales > Chitinophagaceae > OLB11. The sequence goes on along the minus strand of JBPCSZ010000056.1, from coordinate 19,833 downwards.
CACGGTTTGTGCGTGCATGCTGAGAGGGAGGGTGCCCAACCAAAAAAGACAAGCCAAGTATTTATGCATGATGCGCCGTGAAATTACGAAGGGATGCGAGAACGTGATGCTTTTATGAAATGTTTCACGCTTTTATTTGGGGTATTTTTTTCGAAATTATTCACAAGTATAAACCAATTCGGCCATGGGAATTTACTTAACTTGCATACGCTATGACGAATTACGATTTACTGATAAATCGGCTGGATACGTTTATTCGTAAATACTATGCCAATCAATTGCTTAAAGGTATACTGCTGTTTTTAACGGCGGCTTTGGGCATTGTATTGTTGTTGAGTATTGGCGAGTACTTTCTGTATTTTTCGTCGGGGGTTCGTTATGCTTTGTTACTGCTTTGCGGTGGGGCGGGTTTATATGCGTTGGTGGCTTGGATTATTATTCCGTTGATGCAAACGCAACGTTTGGGGAAAGTGATTTCGCACGAGCAGGCGGCGGGCATATTAGGCCAACATTTTCCGGACGTACAAGATAAGCTATTGAATGTGTTGCAATTGAAGCAACAGGTGAACGACGCGGTGAGTCGCGAATTAATTGAAGCCGGTATTGAACAAAAAACAATGGCCTTGCAACCCATTCCGTTTCAAGCGGCGGTGGATATGGCCAGAAACAAAAAGTACCTGCCTTTTTTATTGCCTTTGCTGGGTGTGTTTTTCATATTGTGGTTTGCGGCACCGCAGGTTATGCGCGAATCGGGGCAACGCTTATTATCGCCGGGAACTCAATTCAAACCCAAAGCACCCTTTGAATTTATAATGGCGAGCAAGGCATTTCGTGTAGCGCAATATGCCGATTTGCCTATTGCCTTGAGCGTTCAAGGTCGCACCCTTCCGGAGCAAGTGATGGTGGTGGTGGATGGACAAACCTTGGCCATGCAGAAAAAAGATGCTACGCATTTTACGTTCACGTTTTACAAATTAGCGAAGGAAACGCAATTTCATTTTAGTGCCGCCGGGTATGAAAGTGAAACGTATACCATTCAGGTATTGCCTAAGCCGGGTATTCGTTCGTTTTCGGTGCAGGTAGATTATCCGGATTATACCGGTCGGAAAGATGAAGTGCTTTCGAATATTGGCGATTTAGTAGCGCCTGAAGGCACGCGTTTAACGTGGACTTTCAATACGGAAAATACCGATGCGGTATTGTTTCAATTGGGTGAAGGGGAGGCCAAGCCTTTGCAATCGCCTTCGAGCAATCGGTTTACGGGTTCGTATATGTTTACCCGCGATACGGTGTATTCCTTGTTGTTGAAGAATACATCATTGCCGAATTACGATTCCTTGCATTATCGGGTTTCGGTAATTCCCGATCAGTATCCGTCGTTGAGTGTGCAAGAATACCACGATTCCTTGACTGAAGATTATGTGTTGTTTGTAGGCGAAGCCGGCGATGATTATGGCTTGCGCCGTATTGATTGGCATTATACCATTAGCTCGCCGGGAGTGAATGGACAAAAAGGCAATGTAAAGCACGGACAACAAGGGGTGAGTATACCGGCCTTGTCGATTACGGCACCATTTAATTTTATGGCCGATATTGGGGCCTTGCCCATGCAACCCGGCGATCAGTTGCAATATTGGTTTGAAGCCTGCGATAACGATGCGGTGCATGGCAGTAAGTGTACACGCAGTTCTGTATTCCAGTACAGTAAACCCACCGAAAAGCAATTGGATTCGATTGTACAGAAAACGCAAGAGCAAGTAAACAAAGAATTGCAACAAGCCAATAAGCAAAACGATAAAATTGAGAAAGAGGTTAAGCAGTTGCAAGAAAAATTGTTGCAGAAAAATGAGTTGGATTGGCAAGACAAAAAATCGTTGCAGGAAATGATGGAGCGCAACGAAGCCGTTCAAAAACAATTGGAAAATATTCAGAAGAAGTTTGAGCAAAATAATAAGCGGACGGAACAAAACGATTTGTCGGACGATTTGAAAGAGAAACAAGAGAACATGGAAAAACTCTTGGATGAATTGAAGAACGAGCGGCTCAATGAGCGAATGAAGAAGATGGAGGAGTTGATGAAGATGTTGAATAAAGACCAAGTGTTTGAGCAGTTGAAGCAAGTGGAAGAAGAGAATGCCTTGATGGAAAAAGACATGGACCGCTTGGTGGAAATGATGAAGCAGTTGGAGCGCGATATGCGATTGGAAGAAGGCGCGAAGAAGGCCAAGGAATTAGCCAAGAAACAAGAGGAGTTGCGCAAAGAAACGGAGCAAGGAAAAAAATTGGAAGAAGAATTAAAGAAAGCCCAAGATGCGTTGAATAAAGAAATGGAGGCCTTGAAGAAAGAAGTGGATGAGATTAAAAAAGTGAATGAGGGGATGGAGAACAAGGCCAATATGGAGAATTTGGAAAAGAAGGCCGATGCGGCCAAGCAGAACATGCAAAACAGTTCGCAACAGTTGAGTCAGCAACAATCGAAGAAAGCTTCGCAATCGCAACAGAAAGCGCAACAGCAGTTGGAAGAGATGGCCAACGAGATGGAGCAAATGTCGGCCGGTGGTGGTGGCGACCAAACGGAAATTGATATCAAGGCTACACGGCAATTGTTGCAGAATTTAATTCGGATGTCGTTTGGACAAGAAGGTTTGATGGATCGGGTGAAGAATACGTCTATTGCCGATCCGCGTTATGTGCAACATATACAAGCGCAAGAGAAATTGAATGTGGATGCGGGGATGATTGCCGATAGTTTGTTTGCGTTGAGTAAGCGCTTACCCAAATTATCGTCGCACGTGAACAAAGAAATTGCGGGTATTCGGAAGAATATGGACAATGCCATACAGTGGTTGGAGCAACGGAATATTCCGCAAGCCGGTGTGAACCAACAATATGTAATGACGGGGGCGAATAATTTAGCCTTGATGTTGAACGAGATGTTGCAACAATTGTTGGAGCAACAAGCGCAACAACAAAATCAATCGAAGAGTGAGCAAGCGGGTTCGTGCAATAAGCCGGGCAGTAAGCCTTCGAAGAAACCGGGCAAAGGCATGGGCATGCAATTGAGCGATATTATTACGCAACAACAACAGTTGGGCAATGCCATGAAACAATTGGCTGATAAAATGCAAGGGCAATCGAAAGAAGGCAAAGAGGGGAAAGAGAGTAAAGACGGAAAACCGGGCAACAAACCCGGCGATAAACCCGGCGATAAAGGCGATAGCAAAAAAGAAGGCCAAGGCAAGAAGCCCGGCGATAAAGGGGATGGTGGCGAAGGTGAAAAACCGGGTGGAGAATCGGAGCAAATGGCGCGGATAGCGGCCCAGCAAGCGGCCTTGCGCAAGCAATTGAATGATGTGCAAAATCAGTTGCGCAAGGAAGGCAAAAGCAATCCGAACTTAACCAAGATACAGCAAGACATGGATCGGAATGAAACCGATTTAGTGAACAAGCGCATCACGCAAGATTTATTGCGTCGGCAATCGGATATCCTTACGCGATTAATGGAAACCAAGGAAGCCTTGCGCGAGCAAGAGCAGGGCAAGGAGCGTGAAGCGCATAGTGGGAAAGAAATGACCCGCGACATTCCGGCGGCGTGGAAGGAAATACTCAAGAACAAGCAAAGCGCCATTGATTATTACAAAACCGTACCGGCCGATTTGAAGCCTTATTACAAGCAATTGGTGGAGCAGTATTATCAGAGCATTCGGTAGTTTTTTTTGAAGCGCATCGGCATCGCCTTGTTCAACACCCGTCCCGTCTTCCGCGGTGCATGGCACCTTGCTACAGCCGGGGCTATTTTTTCATCGGCAGATTCTTTCATCGGCATCAATTCCCAATTCGTTGAATCTTTCCATTTTATCGATAAACAACAAGCCTTTGTTCCAATTCGTTGGTCTTGCTAATAAAAAATGATTATATTTATTGTTTAAACACTGTTTATGCGAACAAGTTCTTTCCGGATTTTCTTGCTTTTGATGTTGAGTGCCTTTGGGGTACAAGCTCAGGTTAGCAGTTTACCATTCACACAATCGTTAGATACGTTTCAGTATATAACGGGTACGGTACTGGATTGGCCTGGGGCAGATGATACCTATTATTCTAATTTACCTATTGGTTTTACATTTAATTATAATGGCGTTTTAACGAATAGATTTGGTGTGTGTACCAACGGGTTTGTTGTGTTGGACAGTTTTTCTCATTCGGGTTTGTGGATGCCTTCATCGAATAACAATAAACAGCTCAATGTATTTTCGGCTGATTTAAAAAATACGAATGCCAGTAGTCGATTGGAATATACAACGGTGGGCGTTGCTCCGAATCGAATTTGTATTATTCAATGGCGCGATTATGGCATGTTTGGTAGTCCATATTGTTACTTAAACGCACAAATCCGATTGTATGAAGGTTCAAATTGTATTCAATTTCATTATGGATACAATGCTTTATATGGTAATTTTAGTCAAACATTTTATGTTGGTTTAACAGGTAACACACCCAACGATTTCAAATTTCGTACAACCACGAATAATTGGATAAACAGTATGCCGGACACTTCGAATCCGGGTAATGGGATGCTAATGAATGCTTTATCTAATTTACCGAATGGGTTGGTTATGTCGTTTGGAAATTGCCCAACTACAGGTATTCCTTTTTCATACATCACCGGGATTGTTTATAACGACAACAATAATAATGGGGTACGTGATATTGGTGAAAATTTAATGCCGAATGTGTTGGTTCATGAAAACACACAATCGATTTATACATCAACGGATGTTGATGGCATTTATTCGATGTTTTTTATGGATTCTTTGCAAACGTATTACTTGAATGCTACAGCGCCTTTATATTGGAATGTTTCCTCTACACCGTTGACGTATAGTGTCAACCCCATTTCACAAGCTACAATAAACCGCGATTTTGGTTTGCATCCAACACCCAATGTGCACGATGTGGCTATTACGTCTACAGGTTCATCGGTACCTTGGCCCAATGCGAATATTACCTTATTTGCAACTTATCGTAACCAAGGAACGGTGCTTGAGCCCGGTGATTCCATTTTCCTTGTGAAGGACAGTCATTATAACTTTACTAGTGCTAGTCCGGCGCCCGTGTATATAAGTGGCGATTCCTTGGTTTGGACATACACCAATTTATTCATCAATGAAATGCGGAATATTAGTGTTTTGTTGCATGCTGATACCACCATTCTTCAAGGCGATACCCTCCATTCATTTTGGACCATCAAGCCTTTAATGGGCGATACAAATACCACCAACAACCATGTGGCCTTGCATCAACCTGTTATCAGTTCCTTCGATCCGAATTTCAAAGAGGTGAGTCCGGATGGGGATATCAAAGGCAATCAAGAACTAATTTATACCGTTCATTTTCAAAATACCGGCACGGCACCGGCTTTGAATGTATTTATTCGCGATACCTTAGATATGAATTTAGATGTTCCTACTTTCCGTTTGTTGGGAAGTAGTCATGCTATGACATATTCCTTGAATGGTCCGGGCCGTTTGTTGTTTACGTTTGCCAATATCAATTTGCCCGACAGTAATTCGAACGAACCGGCGAGTCATGGTTTTGTGCAATACGCCATTAAACCCAAGGGTGGATTAGCCGTGAATACGACCTTGCATAATACGGCCTCGATTTATTTCGATTTCAATGCGCCGGTGATTACCAATACCACGCAAAACATTATTGTGGAAGCCACTCCGAATGGGGTGGGTTATATAAACTCCTTATGTTCGGGAATTCAAGTGTATCCGAACCCTACGAATGGGGTGTTGATGATTGGCTTGCACGATGTAACGCGTGCGGTTAATGTTACTTTGTACGATGTGCAAGGCCGTGTGGTCATGCAACAAGTATTAGCCGGAAAAGCCAAACAAATGTTGGATATAAGTGCTTTGAATCAGGGTATTTATTTTATTGATTTGGTGCAAGGACAGCAACGCTTCCAGGGCAAGTTGATTAAACAATAGTTTGGAATGAAGTTATTGCGTTGGCATGCTTTAAGTAGTTGGTTGCTCCTCGCGGTATTGGCCTCGATGTTGGGGTATTTACAGTGGGGCGAAAATCAACATCAGTTTTTATTTCAAACCGAAGCCGAGTTGTTTCGCAAAGGCTGGGGGAATCCCGGTTCGGTGGTGCATCCGTTTATATTGTTGCCCTTGTTTGGACAGCTTTTGTTGCTGGTGAATGCGTTTGTGGCTCGTCCGCGTAAAGTCTTGATTTATTTAGGCATTACGCTCATTGGACTCTTATATGCCCTTTTGATTTTCATTGCTTTTTTTTCGAGCAGTTGGTTGGTGAAAGCGGCTGTTTGTCCGTTTAGTGTAATGGCTATGGTGTTGTGGGTGAAAACGCGGCGGTATGGGGAGTAGGTGGTGTGGATAAGACCGATGTTGTAGCGTTGTTACTTATGCTGTTTGTTTAAGCCATTTACTTTTGTTTTCCTTTTTGAGTTTGTTGTGTTGCCATTACCTCAGGTTGGGAAATTGAAAGGGATATGTTTCCGTGGTGTAAGCTTGGTTGTTCACAATGTCGTTCAATTGATCATTATGCGCTAGTAAAAACGACCAATTGGGTGCTGTTTGAGATTCAAGTTGCCACCCAAATGTTTTCAAAAGTGGGGCTAATGTATTTTGTTCTTGCGTGTAACGAATGAATTCGTTTAAAATAGGTTTCATACCCGCACGGGCTTCTTCGGCAGTTAGTCCGTAACTCATAGCATCGAGTGCGGGAATATACAAGTAGTTTATACCATCTTCGTTAAATAGCAAGGCTGTAAGTTCCAGTGTTTGCTTAGGAAGATGATGAGTTGGGTTCATGAAATTAAGTTGAAGCATAAGGTTATTATTTATGCCTGCAATATACAATTCATTTAATGCGTGATGAAATTAGTTGACTAAAAAATATGTGTTGCAACCAATTGGGGAATGTTGACATTGTTCATTTCGGCTTTTTTGTCTGAATTAGGATGCATAGGATAGAAAGATGATAAGATGGGTTGGTGTAAAGATTATTGGTTTTGGGTAATTAAAAAAAGCGGAAGAAAGAATCGGACGATGAGAAAATAGCCCCGGCTGGAGCAAGGTGCCATGCACCGCGGAAGACGGGACGAGTGATGAATAAGGCGATGCCGATGCGCTTCAAAAAAAGAATTGGATTAATGGCTTAAACGGCTGGGGGATTTTTTTAGTAAGGGCATAAGGAGCATTAAGCCAATTAAAAAGTAGGCGCCGAGGGCGATGGTGGCGTTGCGCATACCGCCCAAGGAGTTGGCGATATAACCGAAGGTGGAGGTGCCGATGACGATGCCTACTTTTTCGCATACGTCGTAGAAGCTGAAATAGGAGGCGGTGTCGTGCGTGGGAGGGAGTAGTTTGGCGTAGGTGGAGCGCGACAGCGATTGGATGCCGCCCATCACCATACCCACGGTTACGGCGAGGGCGTAGAAGGCGTTTACGGTGTCGATAAAATACGCACTGATGCAGATGCCAATCCAAATGATAACGAGTATGGTGAGGGCGATGATGTTCCCGAATTGCTGTGAGAGATAAGCGAAAAGGCGCGCTCCACCAATGGCTACGAGTTGGATGATGAGTACCACGGCGAGGAGTTGGGTGGTTTCCATGTGGAGTTCGTCGCCGGCAAAATACGTGGCCATATACATTACGGTTTGTACGCCCATGTTGTAACAAAAGAAGGCCAGTAAAAATTGTTTAAGGGTTGGACTGTGTTGGAGTTGTTTGATGACGAGTTGGAGTTCGTGATAACCGCTGAGTAAGGACGTGTTTTTATTGTTGGTATTCGGTGTTTCGGGGAGTTGGCGTAGCGGAATTTGTGCAAAGCCAATCCACCAGAGTCCAACCGCCACGAAGGAGAGTCGCGCCGGGAGAGCACCGAGTCCCCAATGCAATTGATCGTTGGCGAGGATGAATGCGAAGCAGAGAACCATGAGGATGACACTGCCAATATAGCCCATGGCAAATCCTTTGGCGCTTACGGTATCGTGTTCGTGTTTGGGCGCGATTTCGGGCAGGAAGGCGTTGTAGAAAACAATGCTCCCGCAATAACCGATGGAGGCGATAACGGAGGCTACGAGTCCGAAGAGCACATTGCTTTCATTGGCATCGTTTTTGGTGAAGAAAAAGAGGGCCATGCAAGCGAGGGCACCGAGGTAACAAAAGAAGCGCATGAAGGCTTTTTTATTGCCGCGGGCATCGGCAATGGAAGCGAGGAGGGGCGAGAGAAAAGCAATGATTAAAAACGACAGTGCGATACTGAAAGAAGCGAGGGCGGAGCGGTGGAAGGAGGTACCGAAGAGTTCAACGTGTTCGGGCACGATGGCGGCGTAGTAGGCAGGGAAGATGGCCGAGGTGATGATGAGGGAGTAGGCGGAATTGGCCCAATCGTAGTATGTCCAAGCGCGTATGATGCGCGGGTTTGAAGATGTTTCCATAGGAGGGAATGCGGTGTAAATATAGGCGAAAAAGAAGATGGGAGGTGGGGGTAGAGAAAGGGCATGCCTTGTCTCAAAAAATAATTTTAATCACAGAGGATGGGAGGTGTTTTCACAGAGGTAAGAGGATGGGAGGTGTTGTAGAGAAAGGGCATGCCCTGTCTCAAAAAAAATTTAATCACAGAGGATGGGAGGTGTTTTCACAGAGGTAAGAGGATGGGAGGGGCCTTGCATGGCAAGGTTATTGCCGATTTATTTAAATACTGCGGTATTAATTTGTTCTTCGCAAAAATCGTATTCGTTGGGATCGTTCGAAGCGATGATGAGCAATTTGTGTTGGGCAAATTGTTGAATGAGGTGGCGGTATAATTGAATGCCTTGGGCATCGAGGTTGGAACAGGGTTCGTCGAGGAGGAGAAATGGACTTTCGGAAAAAATGGCGAGGGCCAATTTAACGCGTTGCTTCATACCGCTGGAATAGGCCGAGATGGGTTTATGGGCAGCGTGTTGAAGTTGAATGTGTTCGATGATTTTGTTTGGTGTAATCGAAAGCGGTTTAAAGACATGATGGTATTGAAGCAGTTCGTTGAGGTTGAGTTCTTCGATGAGTTCAACATAGGGGGCGGCGATGGCCACGTGTTGGTAGAGTGTATCGGGATTGACAGCTTGTTCGTAAAGGCGGTGTTCGAGTTGGCCTTTGCTTGGACTCACATAGCCGGAGAGGATTTGCAGTAAGGTTGATTTACCTGAGCCGTTGGGTCCTAAAAGGGCATAATGTTTGGGGCCTTCGAAGGTGTAGGTGAAATTTCGAATAACGATTTCCGCTTCGAATTGTTTTACGATATGTTGCGCCTTGATTTGCATGCTTAGAATTGGCCGGTATGCAAGAGGACTAAGGTACAAGCTTCGAGGCATTCAATGCCGGCGTTTTCGGCTAAGTCTTGCAAGGTGTCGTTTTCAGTGCCGGGGTTAAATATGATGCGTTTAGGTTGTAAGCGGAGTATATGGTCTATCCATTCGGCTTGTCGAGAGGGGTTCAGGTAAAGGCTGAGGGTATGAATGGAATTGGGTTCCGGCCATTCGGTATGAATAGGGCTTTGGTTGATGAAGCCGGCTTTAAACCCCAGGGCGTAAACGGGGTATTGTTTTTGTTGTAGAAGCGTAACGGCTTTGTAACTGTAGCGATCGGGCTTTTCGGAAGCGCCAAGAACTAGGGTTGTTTGCGGATTCATGTTGGTGCAAAGGTAGTGGTGAGGCTTGGTTCGTAACGGAATTTTAGGGAAAAAATGGTTGAGGGGGGCGAGGGATGTATTACTTTTGTTCTTCTTATGAAACGATTCTTGTTGATATTATGGTGTTGTTTGGGAGCCTGGGGCGCTCACGCGCAGGTGGAAACAGATTCGTTGGCCTCGCCCGAAGATTTGATGATTGTGGTGTATAAGGATGCCCGCTTAGATGTGTTGCAAAAGCGACCGGCTATTATGGCCCGCATTGAAGCGGAAGAAGGGCGCAAGCCGGTGAATTATAATCCGATTGTTTCGGCTGATGGCAAGAAGAAAGTAACGGGCAGTATTTATACTCAAAAAGGGTTTCGGATTATTATTTATAATGGGCAAGACCGAACGGAGGCGATGAATGCCAAGAATAAGTTCATGCGCATTTTCCCGAATATTCCGTCGTACATGAGTTATAATGTGCCTTCGTATAAAATTAAAGTGGGCAATTTTGAAAACCGCGGTGAGGCAACTACGTTTATGCGTCAAGTATCGAAGCAGTTTCCAACCAGTTTTATTGTCCCCGATTTAGTGACCATTAAGAATATCAATGTTACCGATTAATTGGAAGGCTAAAGTAGCCGAACAGTTGGAGACCTTTATTGGTTTTCGTCATCATATTCACGCGCATCCTGAATTATCGTTTCAGGAATATCAAACGGCCGAATTCATTGCTTCGCATTTGCGCGATTGGGGTATTTCGTTTCAATCGGGTTTAGCCGGAACAGGGATAGTGGCCTTGATTGAAGGAAAGAATCCAAGTTCGCGGGTGATTGCCTTGCGCGCCGATATGGATGCCTTGCCCATTCAAGAAATGAATGAGGTGCCCTATAAATCGACGAATGCGGGGGTGATGCACGCTTGCGGACACGATGTGCACAGTGCTTGTTTATTGGGCACGGCGAAGTTGTTGCAAGAAACCCGTGCCGATTGGGAAGGGACCGTGAAATTAATTTTTCAACCGGGAGAAGAAAAGCATCCCGGTGGAGCGAGTTTGTTGATTAAAGAAGGGGTATTGGAAAACCCGAAGCCGTCGGCTATTGTGGCTTTGCATGTGTATCCTCATTTGCCTTATGGACAGTTAGGATTCCGTGCGGGACAGTATATGGCCAGTGCCGATGAAATTTATATTACCGTGAAAGGTCGTGGTGGTCATGCGGCTTTACCACATCAAACCATCGACCCGATTGTGATTGCCGCGAATATGTTGGTGGGTTTACAAACCGTGATTTCGCGTGCTTGCAATCCTTTATCGCCTTCGGTATTATCGTTCGGAAAAATTCAAGGGGGCGTAGCCGGTAATGTAATTCCCGATGAAGTTCGTTTGGAAGGCACCTTGCGTTGCTTCGATGAAACGTGGCGGGCCAAGGCGCACGAGTTGATTAAAACGCAAGCCGTGGGTATTTGTAAGTCCATGGGCGGCGATGCTGAGGTAGAAATACCGATGGGTTATCCATCCTTGTTTAACGATCCGGGTTTAACGGAAAAGGTGCGGAGCGTGGCCACACAAGTGGTGGGCGAATCGAATGTGATTGATTTGGATTTACGCATGGCGGCCGAAGATTTTAGTTTTTATACGCATCAAGTGCCGGGGTGTTTTTTCCGTTTGGGAACATCGCATAGTGGGCAATTTGAAAAGCCGGTGCATAATGCAGGGTTTGATATTTACGATGAGGCCATTGGTATAGGGGTGCAAATGTTTTGTGAAGTGGCAACGCGGTTGGTGCTGTAGATTTTATTGTCTTCCACTTTTTTCTTGAAAAAAATGGAGCAAGATTCATGTCTATTGGAAAATAGGTTGTCTTCTACTTTTTTCTTGATAAAAAAGTAGCAAAAAAATCAAGGCTTTCGAAAAAAAGCTAAAAATGCCGTTTTTTATCGGAAATAAAAAAGCTATGCATCGTCACCGCTTTATTTGGCTTCGGTTGATAGAACCAAGCGTTTGTGCTTCATTAATCGGTTTAATTATGTTTTTATTTCTTTGATAAAAAAGCGTCATTTTCTTCACGCTATTTTTCTCGGGCCGAGCTGCATAAACCTGTTCGCTGTTTTGCTGAAACTGTTTACTGTTTATATTTCTTCGATAAAAAGCGTCATTTTCTTAACGCTATTTTTCTCGGGCCGAACCTAGATTCGTGAATATATCACCATACACAAGTTGGGCGTAGGGGCGTGCCCTCGTGGCCGCCCGCGGAAAAAATACTTTCATGTATTACGTTCTACTTTTTTCTTGAAAAAAAGCGGAAGATATTTTACTGCTCTTTTTTATGAAAAATCCTACATGAAATTAATTGTTTGGTGGCAGGAATTCAATGCGCACATTAATGGGTGAATTTTTCTTCAGCATCGCGGAAATTCCGCAATATTTTTCTTCAGAAAGATGAACGGCTTTCTCTACTTTTTCGCGGTCTTCATCGGCTACACGAATGCGGTAAATCAGGTCGATATGCGTGAATACTTTGGGGTGTTCTGTGGTTAAATCGGCATCGGTTACTATTTCAAAATCGCTGAAGTTCACGCGCATTTTATGTAAGAGCGATACCACATCGATACCCGTGCAACCGGCAAGGGAGGAGAGTAATACTTTTTTGGGGGAAGGTCCTTGGTGCGTACCCCCAACTTCAGGATTGGCATCCATTTTAAACAAGTAATTGTCTATTTGTCCTTCAAAAACAAAATCGTTGGTATTGCGGGTAATTACGTGAAAGTCTGGCATACAATTTATTTTGTGCAAAGATAAAGCCGGCACAAAGGCCGGCTTGTTATGAATGTTACATTCCCCTAAATATTAATGCGGGGTAGTTTGGTATTGTTGAAATTGGGCAATGGCTTTAAGCATTTGTTTACACAAGGCCACGCGGTTTTCGTTGTTTAGTAGAATACTTAAATCGTTGCTATTGCTCATATAACCAAGGTTAATTAAAGCGGCAGGCACTTTAACGGCATCTAAGCGGGCGGTGTGCGTATCGTTGATGTTCACGCCATTCACGGTGAGTTTACCGAAGTTGTATAATTCAGCACCCAGGAATTTGCCTAAAATACGATTATCCATGCTGAGGCTATTGCGACCGGTAAAAATTTCCATACCATGATTGTTGGTATTGTTCGAGGCATCGGCGTGTAAAATGATATAGGCTGCGGCGCTTGATTTACCGGCCAAGTTGCTACGTTCGTTCATATCGAAGCGGGTATCGTTGGCACGGGCCAAAACTACTTTGATATTCATGCTTGGGGCCAATTCTTCCAGTGTTTTCGCATAATTCAATAAAAGGTCTTTTTCTTTAACCCCGTTGATATTGGCGCCGGGGTCGGTACCACCGTGAGCGGCTTCCACCACAATAGTAAAAGGCGTTTGTTGTTGGGCCAATAAGTTATTCGATGAGAAAGAAGCCAGTATAAAGGCGAAAGCAATAAAGAGAATGCGTTGCATGGTATTGAAATTAAGCAATTAAAAGTACGTTTATTTTTTGGTTTTGAATTGTTGAATGGCATTCCGGGTGAAATCGCTCAACACGAGTTTGCCACTCATACCGGCGCGTTCGGCGAGAAGGGTATCCCAATGTTCTGTTCCTTCCCAGAAAACACGTTTCAGCATGAGCATGGCTTCCGGATTGCTTTTGCTCAACTGTAGGGCAAGACGGCTAATGCCGGCATCGAGTTGGTTCACATCGTCATAAACTTCAGCATAGAGTCCGTGGTTTTTACCCCATTCCGCACTGCGCCATTCTGTGGCATCGATGGCCATGGCCGAAAAAGCAGCGTTACCTACTTTGCGTTCAACGGCAGGTCCAACCACAAATGGACCGATACCAACGGCGAGTTCGCTCAATTTCAACGAGGCGTTTTGTGTGGCCAAGGTATAGTCGCAAGCAGAAGCCAAGCCAACGCCACCGCCAACGGCTTTCCCGTGAATACGTCCAATTACGAATTTAGGGGCTTTGCGAATGGCATTGATCACCATGGCAAAACCCGAGAAAAAGGTTTCTCCTTGTGCTTCATTATCGATGGCAATCAATTCATCGAAGCTGGCCCCGGCACAAAAGGCCGATTGTCCGGCAGAACGCAATACAATCACCTTGGCTTCGGGGTTATTGCCTGCCGCTTCAATGGCATGGGCTAATTCGCGCAGAATATGGCCGGGCAAGGAATTGCTCGATGGATGAAAGAATTCAATATGGGCAATGCCTTGTTCGAGGTTGGTTTGAACATATTCAGCGTGTGGGGTGCTCATGGCGATTAATTTTGGAAAGCAAATTTAAGTTAAAATACTTGTTTGGCTAATGAACCGCATTTGGGCATTTCCCGTTTAAATTCGATATTTACCTCCTTAATATGAAAGCTATGCGTTTATTGATGTTCCTGTTTTTATTGTTGATGACTCAAATTTCGAAGGCGCAAACTTGGGAAGATGATTTAAACAAAACTTGTCGAGTTTTTCAACCTAGCACCAACGAGCAAGCTTATTTAGCCGGCTTGGCACAATTAGACCTTGCCGTTAAAAATTATCCGAAACAGTGGCAGGTGGCTTATTATGCGGCTTGGTATCGGTTGCAATATTTACAACGCGCCGATTTTAAAACACAAATGAAACGGGAATCTTTTTTACTATTGGCCGAAGAGTCATTAGCGCCTTGGTTGAATGAGAAAGGGCATCCTGAAATTTTTATTTTACATGCCTATATCCAAGTGTTACGGATGGATTGGTTTCGCGAACAGGATCCGAAAAAATATGCCACTAAAGCGGAAATCAGTTTAGCGATGGCCCGTCAAAAAGCCCCTGATCATCCACGCTTGAGTGTAGTGGAAGGTATGTATGCTTATCTTAATTTTTTAGAAGATGAATCATCGAGAAACGATCGTGCTCGTGAACATTTTTTAAAGGCCGAAGAAGGGCTTAAACAGGGCGCTTTAGAGTCCTATCCCATGATGCCTACTTGGGGTTGGGATATTTGTCAAGATTACCTCAAGCGCTTGCGCTAAGTTGTTCACAGTCTATCGTTGAATCCCTGTTTATAACCTCTTTGAAAAGCCTGTTCAAACACCGCTACGGGCTTGTACTTTTGTGGCATGGCCGATATCATTCAATTATTGCCCGACCCCATTGCCAATCAAATTGCGGCAGGGGAAGTTATACAACGTCCTGCCAGTGCGGTGAAGGAATTGTTGGAGAATGCCATTGATGCCGGAGCTACGCGAATTCATTTAATTATTCGGGATGCCGGCAAGGAGTTGATTCAAGTGAATGATAACGGGAAGGGTATGAGTCCAACCGATGCCCGTTTAAGTTTTGAACGGCATGCCACGTCGAAGATTCGGCAAATTGACGATTTGTTTGCTATTCGTACCATGGGCTTTCGGGGCGAAGCCTTGGCCTCGATGGCTGCGGTAGCCCAAATGGAAATGAAAACGCGTCGGCCCGACGATGAAGCCGGTACACGTTTATTGTGCGAAGCCAGTCGAATTACCGTTCAAGAGCCATGTCAAGCCCCACAAGGGACTATGATATTGGTGAAGAATTTATTTTATAATGTGCCTGCCCGTCGGAATTTTTTAAAATCGAATAATGTGGAAACCCGCCACATCATCGATGAATTCACCCGCGTGGCCATGGCTTTTCCCGATATTGCTTTTCGGTTCACGAACAACGACAATGATGTTTTCATGTTGGAACCCGGCAGTTTAAAGCAACGGGTTATTGGTTTATTGGGACAGCAATTCAATGCGAAAATTGTGCCCGTAGAAGAAGAAACCGGGGTAGTGAATATTACCGGGTTTGTTGGTTCGCCCGATGCGGCCGCTAAAACCCGAGGCAATCAATACTTCTTCGTGAACAAGCGGTTTATACGCAGTGCCTACCTCAATCATGCGGTGAGTCAAGCATTCCGCGATTTGATTTCGAACGACGAGTTTCCGTTTTTTGTATTGTATATCGATATCGATCCGCAACGCCTCGATATCAATGTGCATCCAACCAAACAAGAAATTAAATTCGACGATGAACGCATTGTTTATTCGTTTGTCAACTCGGCGGTTAAACATGCCTTAAGTAAGTATAGTATTGCGCCTTCGTTAGATTTTAGTTTAGATGCGAATATAGAAGCCTTACCGGCGGTTACTCAACCGTTTAAAGCCGAACAACAACGCCAAACCGAAAGCGATTTTTTGTTTCAATCGTTTTCGCAAGCGGGACAAGCGCATTTATTGCATCGCAGTAACGATGTGCAACATTGGAAAGAATTATACAAGGTGCAACAAGGCATGGCCTTTCCGATGCCTGAGCCACAGGGGTTGGATTTACCCATTGAAACGTTCAATCCGCAGTTTGTACAAATTGCACAATCGTATATTATGGCTACGTCTAAATCGGGTTGTATGTTCATCGATCAGCATTTAGCGCATCGGCGTATTTTGTATGAACGGTACGAAAAGGCTTTGCATGAAGCCATTCCGATACAACGTAGTTTAATTCCAAAAACCCTTGAATTGAATCCGGCTGATGCGGTGCTATTAAGCAGTATCCTCGACGATTTGAAGCAATTGGGGTATAGTATAGAACCCTTTGGACAATTCACCTTTATTATTCAAGGTACACCGGGCGATGTGGCCGATCATGATGAAAAAGCTTCAATTGAAAAATTGCTCGATTTGTTTAAACATGAATCGACGGATATTAAATTAGACCGACGTGAAAAATTGATACGAACCATGGCGGCTCAAAAAGCAACGGCTTATGGTCGTCGTTTGCAAGAGGTGGAAATGCAGGAATTATTTCAGCAATTGTTGCGTTGTGAACAACCGCAGTTATCGCCTGAAGGCAAGAAGGTGTTTACGCGATTGAATGGGGATGATTTGGGGCAGTTGATTCAAAAGGCTTAGAAAATTTCATTTTTTCAACGCTATTTTTCTCGGGCCGTTTCCCAACATATTCCTCGCTGAGGTCTCCCGAAGGGGACTCAGCGGCACATGCTTTCGTCTACCTCAGGCAGATTGCTCGCACTGTTTTTTTATCAAAGAGTTGATGAGGTATATTCACAGAGGTTTCGAGGTCATGAGGCTAGTCACTCGCTTATGTCTGCCTCTGGCAGATTATTCGCACTTTTTTTTATCACAGAGGTGATGAGGTATTTTCACAGAGGTTTCGAGGTCATGAGGCTAACCACTCGCTTACGCTTCGTTACTCGCTCTGTTTTTTTTATCGGAAATAAAAAAGCTATGCATCGTCATCGTTTTATTTAACTTCGGTAGATAGAACCAAGCGCTTTTGCTTGATTCATCGGTTTAATTATGTTTTTATTTCTACGATAAAAATCGTCATTTTCTTAACGCTATTTTTCACGGGCCGTTCTTCCTATTTAAATAATTTTCAATAAAAAAGCCGGCACGAGGCCGACCCTTTTATATGATAATCAAAACAAAACATTTTTATACGCGCTCCGCTTCAATTTTAGCGCGAATCTTTCCTTCCAATTCAATGGCCATTTCCGGATTGTCTACGAGCAATTGCTTCACAGCATCGCGACCTTGACCTAATTTATTGCTTTCGTAACTGTACCACGAACCGCTTTTGGTAATGATACCATGATCGGCACCGAGGTCAATAATTTCACCGTTCTTGCTGATGCCTTCGCCAAAAATGATATCGAATTCGGCTTGGCGGAAAGGCGGTGCTACTTTATTCTTCACCACTTTCACACGAGCCCGATTTCCTATCGCTTCGTCGCCGTCTTTGATTTGCGAAATACGACGAATATCTAAACGCACCGAGGCATAGAATTTCAAGGCATTACCACCGGTGGTGGTTTCGGGATTACCAAACATCACCCCAATTTTTTCGCGCAACTGGTTGATGAAGATGGCGCAGCAACCGGTCCGCGAAATCGTGGCGGTTAATTTACGCAAGGCTTGACTCATCAAACGGGCTTGTAAGCCCATTTTACTGTCGCCCATTTCGCCTTCCAATTCCCCTTTAGGTACCAAGGCAGCCACCGAGTCAATAACCACTAAATCAATGGCGCCCGACGAAATCAAACGATCGGCAATTTCCAAGGCTTGCTCCCCATAATCGGGTTGCGAAATCAATAAGTTTTCTACGTCAACACCCAATTTGGCGGCATAGTTGGCATCGAAGGCATGTTCGGCATCAATGAAGGCGCAAATACCACCCTTCTTTTGTGCTTCGGCAATGCAATGCGTAGCAATGGTGGTTTTACCCGACGATTCCGGTCCGTAAATTTCTACAATACGACCCCGTGGCAAACCGCCAATTCCCAAGGCAATATCAAGCCCCAAAGAACCCGTTGAAATGGCATCCATTTCTACCACTTCTTTATCGCCCAATTTCATCACAGAACCTTTTCCAAAGTCCTTGTCGATTTTTTCCATGGTGAGCTTAAGCGCTTTCAGCTTTTCATTCTCAACCGTTACTTCTTTTGCCATATGCGTATGTGTTAATGTTTTAAATGTTGAAACAAATGTAGCGTGATTCAAGGCAGCTTGTATTGCTGTGTATAAGTTTTACCGAACTTAAACGTTTCGTTTCGCGTTTACCGATGCCTTGTTCTTTCATGCTGATGCAAAGATGTAGGAGGTGCTACGTACGGAGTTTACGCACCTAAAAATTATTTTACATCAATCACCACTTGGCTGTTGGTATCGCTTTCTTCCGTGTCGGAATTGATTTCATTGCCCAAGGAATCGAGCGTGGTATTCATATTCCCAATCAAGGTTTTCAGTTCGGGGTCTATTACATCGAGCGACATTTCAACTTTCCATTCATTGTTGATGCGAAGCAAAACCACTTCTTCCGTTCCGTCTTTCACAAACGGGTGTTGGTAGCTAATACGGCAGGTATCTTGGTTGATACGCGGTTCCTGCATTGAAGCCATCAAGGCTTTTTCATCGAATTTTTGTTGTGGTAAACTATCCGCCGAAGCATCCATGAGTTTGAACATATTCAGCATCGAGGCGGTACGTTCCGTGGTGTACTTTTTGGCTTCGTCGTAATTGCGTTGATAGAAGGCCGTTAAAAAACGAGTGGCTTGTTCCTTGGGGGCCTCGTTTTTACAGGCTGTCCACAAACAGAGTACGCCCATCGCAAGCAATAACAGGTATTTATTTTTCATGGCGTGTGGTGTTTTTAGGTTCGGGACTTGCATTGTCTTGTTGGTTGGCCTTTTCGTAAGCCTTAATAATTTCTTTTACCAAGCGGTGGCGCACCACGTCTTCGCCATCCAATTCAATATGGCCAATGCCCTTGATATTTTTCAAAATGCGAATGGCTTTTTGCAAACCGCTTTGTTGGTTTTTCGGTAAATCAATTTGCGTCATATCGCCGGTAATAATGGCTTTCGCCGAAGGCCCAATACGCGTTAAAAACATTTTGATTTGCAACTCGGTGGTGTTCTGCGCTTCATCTAAAATAATATAGGCATTATCGAGGGTGCGTCCACGCATATAAGCCAAGGGCGCCACTTCAATAATGCGGTTGGTCATAAAATAATTCAATTTATCGGGCGGCAACATATCGTCGAGGGCATCGTATAAAGGGCGCAAATACGGGTCAATTTTTTCCTTCAAATCGCCGGGTAAAAAACCCAAACTTTCGCCGGCTTCAACCGCAGGGCGCGTTAAAATAATTTTCTTTACCGTTTTGTTTTTCAAGGCACGCACCGCCAAGGCTACGGCCGTATAGGTTTTACCGGTTCCGGCCGGACCCACCGCAAAAATGATATCGTTCTTTTCGGCGGCTTGCACCAATAATTTTTGGTTGGCGGTTTTGGCCCGAATCACCTTCCCGTTTTGTCCAAAAACTATAATATCTCCCCCGGCGTCTTCCGACAGTTTTTCGTCTATTTGTCCGTCTTCATCGCCCAATAATTTCGAAAAATATTGTTCCGAAATATGGCCATGCCGTTCTAAATATTGCACAATAACGCCAATTTTTTCGCGGGCACTTTCTACGTCTTCCGGCTTACCCGAAATTTTAACCAAAGAGCCACGGCTCAAGAGTTTGAGCAAGGGGAAGCGCTTCTTTAAAATGTCGAATTTTTGGTTGTTCACCCCGAAGAATTCCATCGGGTT
>JBPCSZ010000055.1:0-16647 GCA_051006655.1 Chitinophagaceae bacterium | reverse complement strand
GTGTATGGTTCTTATTTTGAAGGGAACTATCCCGCCCGTGAAACCATTCAAGTGGCCGGTTTGCCTAAAGGAGTTCGGGTTGAAATTTCGGTGATTGCCGCTAAGTAAATATTCATTCTATGGAAAACGAAACCTTGCCACCCCCATTACCCGAAACGCAACCGGAGCCTCAGTCGCAACCTTTTCAAATTAAAAAAGAAGGTTTGCCGGGAATCTTGGGCGTGCTCACAGTATTAACCATAATCGCTTCTGTGTTTGGCATTATTGGTTCGTTTTTTACCGGCTTGGGTTGTCGCGTTTTAGAAATGGATGCGGTGGTTGACAAAATGAAACCCAACGATTTAGCCTTTTTACAAGCCACTTGTGAGAACAAAACCATCCTCATGATTGCTTCTATTGTGGGGGGCGTTTTATGTTTGGTGGCCGCCATCTTGATGCGTCAATTGAAACAGCAAGGGTTTATAGTTTATTTGGTTGGACAAATTCTGCCAACACTTATTTCATTCATTGTGATGGGCGAATTTATGTTCAAGAGCTTGCAAAATTTAGTGGGTGTAGGTATTATGCTTGTGTTTATTGGACTTTATTTTACGCAACGAAAATACCTTACGCAATAGTCGGATTTATTTTTCTATGGCTTTTTGGATTACTTCTATTAAGGTAGTATTGGCTGTAGTCCAACGGTAATTATTTTCTACCCAAGTTCTGCCGGCTTGTCCCAAAGATTGAGCTTGCTCCTGATTTTTTAATATGGCTTCAATGTGAGCAACAAACCCATCGGCATCGTTGGCGGTTAAAACGGTGTTCGGCACCGGGGCATTCAAAGAGGCATTCACGAGGGGCGTTGTAATACAAGGCATGCCCATGCTCATGGCTTCCAACATTTTATTTTGTACACCGGCTCCGCTGAATAAGGGGGCTACAAATAATTGTGCCGAGGCATAAGCCGTTCGAATATCCTTCATCCAACCGGCACAATGAATATGGTTCGATTCCCATTGTTTCATGAAACTAGGCATATTGGCGCCCGCTAATAATAATTTAGCCGAAGGGATGCGTTGAACTAATTTCGGCATCAACACCTCGCATAAATAACGAGCCGCTTCCTGGTTGGGTTGATACGATAAGTTGCCTACATAAACTATGGTATAAGGCTTTTCGCCCTGCAAGGGTTGAAAGAAAAAAGTATCTACCCCATTCGGAACTACTCGGGTATTATTGGGTTGTACCGGTAAGGCTTCCCGATCGAAATTTGAAATGATGGTGGTATGAATGGGCGATTGCAATAATTGCGTTTCTAAACCTTGCATGGTGCGGGCCTCACGCGCATAAAACAAAGCTCGAAGTCCGGTACTTTGTTTAGCGGCACGCGTATAATTCAAGGAAAAACAATCTTGCAAATCGAGCACCAAGGGAAATGACAAGCCTTCCGTATAAGGCATCATGCGCGACAGTTGCA
The DNA here is from genome assembly GCA_051006655.1 of Chitinophagaceae bacterium. Taxonomy (GTDB): domain Bacteria; phylum Bacteroidota; class Bacteroidia; order Chitinophagales; family Chitinophagaceae; genus OLB11. Next base: position 15,188 of record JBPCSZ010000055.1, on the reverse strand, counting down.
CATAAATGGCCGCGGGTTTGATGGCGTGTATATCGTGTTGAATTTGTTTTTTCAGTGTCGGACTAAAAAAATAGCCGCTTTGTAAGGGTAGGTTTTGCCATAAACAACGCAAGGCTTGTTGAGGCCAATGCATTTTGCCTAAAGCATAGGTTTTTATTTGAGTGCAATACGGTTCAATAGCGGCAAGGTGTTCCACCTCAATGGGTTTTTCGTGTAAGGCGAATAAATGAACCCGGAACTGTTTCGATAAATCGCGCAACTGATGGTATAGCCGCAGCTTGTCGCCCTTATCGATGGGGTAAGGAAAACGAGAAGTGAGAACGGCTAATACGGGCTTATTCACGATGGGGTAATCAATTGATGCAAACGTACATTCAATTCTGAGAAAATTAAATGCCGGTCGAAATTTTGCATGACCCAAGTGCGGGCATTTTCACCCATGCGTTGGGCTTCTTGCGGATGCTCAAAACAATAGCTCAAGGCTTGCATAAATTCCTCGGCGGTATTGGCGAACATCAAATGCTGTCCGTTTTTACAAGGAATACCATCGGCGCCTTTCGACGTGGTAATGATGGTCTTTCCCAAGGCCATCGCCTCTAAAATTTTAATGCGTATGCCGCCACCCGATTGCAAGGGAACCACCAATATATTTTTTGATAAACTGAATTCCACCACATCATCTACTTCGCCAACTACATGCACTTGCTCATTGGCCATTTTTTGCATGGCCGGTGGCATATTCTTGCCGGCAACATAACAATGCGCTTGGGGTAAACGGTGTCGCATTTTCTGCCAAACTTCATTTAAAAACCAAGTCATGCCTTCCACATTCGGGGCCCAATCCATACTGCCAAGGTGGTAGCACGACCACGCTTCTTGTTCCACCTTGGGCAGGGTATCGGGGAAACTGACACCGAAAGGCAAATAGTAATTCGGCGCAATCCCCATGGACTCTAAAAACGTTTGTTCTTCGGCCGAAATGCAAAGTCGTAAATCGAAGGCTTTCAAAACCCGCTCTTCGTATTGTTTGAGTCGCGCGGTTAATAATTGCAAATATTTCTTCTTCACGAAATTCGGTTCATGCTCCGATAAATGTTGCCAAATATGATGTTCAATATTGTGTAAGCGAATCACACATTGGGCCTGGCTGTATTGGCGGGCGGTTTCAAGGTATGGACTCGTGTATAAACTTTCAAATTGAATGAGGTCGTAGCTATTGTTTTGCAATAAACGTTTTAAGGTCTCGTCGAATGCTTTATTGATGAAGCGATTAACGTGGTACGATTTATCGCTGAATAAATTAAAAAATGCCGCAATGGGGTTGATGGCATTGTTCACATAAACCGTTTCTAAGGCATGCAATTGTTGGTAGAGTGGGGGAAGGGAATCGGGTTCAACCCAATGCCGGGCCGTATTCATGGCCAATACACTTACCTCATAACCGAGTTGCCAATAGCTCTCAATGCTTTGGTGCATGGCCAAGGCGCCACCATCGCGCAAGGGGTAGGGAATTCGGTGGGTGAGTATGAGAATTTTCAAGGATTCGAATTTACTACAATTCCTTGATTATTTTTGTTGCATGGCGAAACGTACGGTGCTCTTCTTGGGGTCGAAACCCATTGGTTATCATTGCTTTCAATTTTTATTGCAACAGCAGGAAATTTTGAATATTCAAGTAATTGGTTTATTGAGCAATAATAATACCCGTTTCGATGCGAATTTGAATTTAATGGCCTTGGCGGCCGAATATGCCGTACCGGTATTTGAGCATCCCGATGCGATGCCCGAAGCCGACTTTATGTATTCGGTGCAATACCATCAAATTCTCAATGCCACGCATATTGCCAAGGCCCGTGTGGAAGCCGTGAACCTACACATGGCGCCCTTGCCCGAATACCGTGGGTGTAACCAATTCAGCTTCGCGATTCTTGATGGTAAAAAAGAATTCGGCACCACCATCCATCGCATCGATACCCGCATCGACCATGGCGATATTTTATTTGAACAACGGTTTCCCATACCCGAACATTGTTGGGTGGAAACTTTGTACAATCTTACCGAATCGGCTTCCATTGAATTGTTTCAATCGAGCTTGGCCAATTTGGTGCAGGGAAATTATACGGCGATACCGCAAACCGAATTAGAAGCCGAGCGCGGAACTAGTTTGCATTACCGTAAGGAAATCAATGCCATCAAGGAAATTGATTTGAATTGGGATGCCGAAAAAATAGCGCGACATATTCGCGCTACTTCCATGAAAGGCTTTGAACCACCGTATGCCTTTTTATTGAACGAAAAAGTTTACTTTACACGCACATGGTAAGGCCTCGCATTTTATTGACCGTCACCAACGATTTGTCGTTCGATCAGCGCATGATGCGCATTGCTACGAGTTTATCGGATGCCGGTTATGATGTGTGTTTAATTGGTCGAAAACGCCCTTCGTCTAAACCCTTGCCCGATAAGCCTTACGAACAAAAACGCTTGTTCTGTTTCTTCGAATTCGGAAAGTTGTTTTATATTGAATACAACGTGCGGTTGTTCTTGTTTTTATTGTTTGCCAACACCGATGTGTATTGCGCCATCGATTTAGATACTATTCTCCCTAATTATTTCGCTTCGGTGCTTCGCCGAAAAAAACGCGTGTACGATGCCCACGAACTGTTTTGCGAAATGGATGAAATTACCTCGCGTCCCGCTATTTATAAAGCCTGGAAAGCCATCGAAGGTTTTGCGGTGCCTAAGTTTCCGAAGGGCTATACCATTGGCGATGCCTATGCCGGCGAATTCAAACGGATGTATGGGGTGAATTATACCATTGTACGAAACGCCACTATCTTAAAACCCATTCAAGCCGTAAAACCCACCGAGCGTTTTCTGCTCTACCAAGGCGCCGTCAACGAAGGCCGTTGTTTCGAAACCTTGATTCCCGCTATGAAGCAGGTTGATTGTCCATTGGTGATTTGCGGTGAAGGCAATTTCTTTGAACAAGCCAAAGCGCTCGTGAAGCAACACCAACTCGAACACCGCATTCGGTTTGAAGGCTATGTACCGCCCGACCGTTTACGCGAATACACCGAGCAAGCCTATGCGGGTATTACCTTGTTTACCGGGCAAGGCAAGAGCAATTATTTCTCCATGGCCAACCGCTTCTTCGATTATATGCACGCCGGCATTCCGCAACTCACCGTCGATTATCCGGAATACCGTAACGTGAATGAACAATTCGAAATTTCCGTATTGATTCACGATACCGATGCCGATACCATTGCGAATGCCTTGAATACTTTATTGCATGATGCGGAATGGCATGCTCGCTTAAAACAAAATTGCCTCAAAGCCCGCGAGGTGTATTGTTGGCAAGAAGAAGAAAAAAAACTCATTCACTTTTACCAGGAACTCTTTGCCACAGCCTAAACTCCATATCGTTTGTCTCGACATTCCATCGCCGCCCAATTACGGCGGTGCCATCGATATGTATTATAAAATGGTGGCCTTGCATCAAGCCGGTTGCGCTATCGTGTTGCATTGTTTTCAATATGGCGGAAGAACGGTATCGAAAGAACTAGAAGCCCTCTGCGAAACTGTATATACCTACAAACGGAATACCGGTATTCGCGGACTCCATCATACCTTACCCTATATCGTTTCCTCGCGCCAAAGCGAAACGCTGGTCCGAAATTTATTGGCCGATGAGTCGCCTATTTTATTGGAAGGGGTTCACACGGCTATTCTTCTGCACGAACCACGTTTGCGTTCCCGCTTTATGATGTTGCGTTTGCACAATGTGGAAGCCGATTATTATCGTCAATTGGCCGAACAACCCGGTTCGTTTTTCAAAACCTTGTACGCCTATATGGAATCGGAGCGGCTCCGTCGTTTTGAAAAAACATTACAATCGTGTTCTTTGTTTCTGCCCATTGGCGAAACCGAAAAACAATGGGTACAAAAACACTATCCAAAACATGCGGTGCTCTTGTTACCGCCTTTTCATCCGTTTCAAAAAATTGTATCGATAAGCGGCCAAGGCAATTATGCCTTATACCACGGCAACTTATCGGTTCCTGAAAATAAGCAAGCGGCCTTGTTCTTGGCGAAGCAGGTGTTTGCGGGGTTGAACATCAAACTCATTATTGCCGGACAAGCACCCGATGCGGAACTTATGGCCTTGGCGAGTGAACACATTCAGCTTATACCGAATCCGGATGTGGAAACGTTGAACAAACTGATTCGCGAAGCGCAAGTGCACGTATTACCCGCCTTTCAAAACACCGGTATCAAACTTAAATTGTTACACGCGTTCTATGCGGGCCGACATATCATCGCCAACGAGGCCATGTTGAACGGAACCGGTTTAACCGAATTCATTCACCCAGCGCAAACACCAAGCGAATGGCAAACCGCAATTCGTACTTGCTTTGAAACGCCCTTCACCCAAGCGGATATCGACCGCCGCCAACAGCAGGCCGTTTCCTTGAACGGTGCGCAACAAATCTCTGAATTGTTGAGTCGAATTTTCCGTTAATAGGGTATAGCATCCCTCAGATTAAACGCAATCTTTTGATATCTTGTCGAAGGCTCGGCCTGAGAAATACAGTAAACAGTTTCAGCGAACAGCGAACAGGTAATACACCAACATCAATCTCGGCTCGGCCTGAGAAAAATAGCGTGAAGAAAATGACGGTTTTTTATCGTAGAAATAAAAACACAATTAAACCGATGTGGAGAGTTCATTCGTTGGGTTCTATCTACCAAAGCCAAATGATTTGATGCCGACGCATAGCTTTTTTATTTCCGATAAAAAACGGCATTTTTAGCTATTTTTCGAAAGCCGAAGTTTTTTGCTCCACTTTTTTTAAAAAAAGTGGAAAACACATTTTAAATTCATTGTCGTAGACCAAATTGGGTATAATTTTTTTTGGCAAACCCTCCCCTTTACAATAGTTTCGTACACATGAACGTTAAACCGCTATTCAAAGCCGGGGCCCTCACTTTCTATTCGGTGAACACCGATAGCAGTCTGCCCTTACCCTTTGTAGAAGGCGGTATTTCCGCGGGTTTCCCAAGTCCCGCCAGCGATTTTCTCGATGCCGCCATCGACCTCAACAAGCACCTCGTTCGCAATCCATCCACCACCTTTTTTGCGGTAGCCAATGGTTACTCCATGAAAGGCGCCGGCATCGATAATAACGATTTACTCATCATCGATCGGAGTTTGGAACCCCGCGACGGACAAATTGCGGTGTGCGTCATCAATGGCGAATTCACCTTGAAACGCCTCCACGTTAAAGGCCGCGACATTTTTTTAATGCCCGAAAACGAACAGTTTAAACCCATCAAAGTATCGGAGTTTGAAGACTTTGAAATTTGGGGCATGCTCACTTATTCCATTAAAGCCCATTCGTGATATGTACGCCTTGGTGGATTGCAATAATTTTTATGCCTCTTGTGAGCGGGTGTTTCAGCCTCGACTGAAAAAGAAACCCATTGTGGTATTATCGAACAACGATGGTTGTGTAATTGCGCGTTCCAACGAAGCCAAAGCCTTGGGCGTGCCCATGGGTGCTCCCGCCTTTCAGTACCGTCAATTGTTCGAAGAAAACAATATTCACGTGTTCTCCTCCAACTTCGTGTTGTACGGCGATATGAGCAACCGCGTAATGCAATTGTTGCGCGAGTTCTCGCCCGATATGGAAATTTACAGCATCGACGAAGCCTTTTTATATTTCAGCGGTATGCCCGCCCATTTCGATTATACCGCCTATGGCGAGGCCATGCGCCAACGCGTTACCCAAGGCACCGGCATTCCCATTAGCGTGGGTGTAGCGCCTACCAAGGCCTTGGCCAAAGTGGCGAACCGCATTGCTAAAAAATACCCCGAACGCACCGGCGGTGTGTATGTAATTGATACTGCCGAAAAACGCGAGAAGGCCTTGCGTTGGTTGCCTGTAGAAGATGTGTGGGGTATTGGCCGACAGCACGCGAAGCGCTTGAAAGCACGCAATATCAACACCGCGTACGACTTCACCCGTGAAACCGATGCTTGGGTGAAAGCCAATATGGCTATTGTTGGCTTGCGACTTAAAAAAGAATTGCAAGGCGAATCGTGTTTGCGCCTCGAGATGCCGGCCGATAAAAAAAGCATTGCCACCACGCGCTCCTTCGATACGCAATACACCGAGTTTTATCAGTTGCGCGAAAGGGTATCTACGTTTGCCTCTACCTGCGCGGCCAAATTGCGCAAGCAAGGTTCGGTGTGCAACAGCATCATGGTGTTTGTGCATACCAATTTTCATCGGGCCGATTTACCGCAGTACAGTCGCAGTGCGGTAATCCAATTGCCGTATCCCACCAATTCCAGCATCGAGTTATCGCGCTTTGCGTCGCAGGCCTTGCGGCAAATTTATAAAACGGGGTATGCGTACAAAAAGGCCGGGGTGGTGGTGATGGATATACAACCCGAAGACTTATGTCAGCTGAACCTCTTCGAGAACAGCAATCCCCGCCACAAAGCCCTCATGGCCGCGCTCGATACCATCAACGAAAACTTAGGTGTGGTAAAAGTGAAGCTCGCTTCGCAAGATGCCGGCCGCACTTGGAAGATGCGCCAAGAAAAATTATCGCCGCGTTACACCACGCGGTTAACGGATATTATTTCCGTCCGCTGCGGATAGAAAATCGAAGCGGAAGCGGGAAAGCGGGTGCGGTTTCTTCCTCAGGTAGATTACTCGCTTTCGCTTTGTTACTCGCACTGATTTTGAAGCGCATCATCATCTCCTTCTTCATCACCCGTCGTGCTTTACACTGCAAGCCCCTGGTTTTCCTCGCTTACAACTTGTTTCTCGCACTCACCTTCCGGGGGCTTTCCGTTGCAATCACGGCTATTTTTGCATCGTTCGATTCATTCATCGGCTTTTCTTTTGTCTGAATTAGGATGCATAGGATGGAAAGATGATAGGATGGGGGGTAGGGGCGAATTGCATTCGCCCGTTGAAAAACAATGTAAAATTGTGACGTAACGATGAGGGGGTAGCTGATTTTGCAAATTGCTTTATGTAAAAAGCAATTTGTAAAAATGCTTTATATAAAAAGTAATTGGTTCTATGAAGGGTCCTCGTTTTTAGTTGGTGCAATACGTAGCTAGATTTGTCTATTTTTGAAATGCAATAAAAGACTCCGGTGTTAAAACATTTACGGTGGCCTTTTTATAGTCTTTGATATTTCTTGTAATAATAATGGTCAGGTTGTTTTCAATGGCACAACTATATTGTATGGCATTTTCGAAGTCATTAAAATCGGATGCTACCGCTAAATCAATTGTTTTGCTATCAACAGATAACACATTCACAATAGTTTTAAATTGACCAATTATTTGTCGTGAATGTGCTGTTGAATATTGAGAACGCAATACATAGTCTATATTGGAAAACGATAATGAAGAAACATATATTTTTATCTTGCCGGTATCTGCGAGTGAAAATAGAATTTCGGCTGCATGGTTAAACGGTTTTCGACCTGATAATAGGTCTAAACACACATCCGTATCAACAAATACTTTCGTCATACTATTTCGTGTATTTGTTTCCGATATGTTTTTTATAATTCTTTTTGTAGTCATAGTTGTCAGGAAGATCAACTACGCCGGATAAACTTTTTACTAATGGCGTTACTTCTTGAGCAACTTGAGGTTGCACCAATAAACCAAGATAGGATTCAATCAATTTTGAAAGGCTCGTATTTTTCATTTTAGCATATGTCTTAGCCTGTTCTATAATTGAATTGTCCAATTTTAATGTCAATTTAGAATCCATATGAATGTAATTATACGTGCAAATATAATATTTTAATACGTACTTTGAAATTGTTTTTATCGATTTCTTCTGCGATGCGTCCTCGCATTGTAATTGGCCTGTGAGGATAAGGGCCAATAGGGAAATGAGAGTGCTTTAGTGGCGAAGTGTTATTGGCCGATGTGAGTATTTGCCCATGTAAAAAAAAGTTACATTTGTTTTAATTATAATTGAGTGGTTGGAATAGAAAATAGCCTGATTCTGACCTTGTGCATAAATTATATAATTCAACTTATTAAAATCAATAAACCATGAAGAATTTTGTTTACTTTTTTAAACACAAAGGAATTGATGCAATTAAAATTGGTCGTACTTCCGGAGAATCTGTCAATACTAGATTTAATCAATTTAAAACGTATAGTCCATTTGGTTCTGAAATCTTAGGATTCTTTGAATGTAAGGATGCCGTTCAAATTGAACGTGAAATTCACGAAAGATTAAAGTCCCATAGAATGACCGGTGAATGGTTTGATATCTCTGTCGGTATGTGTATTTCAATTATTAATGAATATGATACAACAGAGAATAAAGCGAAATTACTTTTTAACGAATGGATATCGGATGAAAATAATGATGTCAATCAATTAATCTTGTTGCTTAAAAAGGCAAATCAAACACCTGTTACCAAAAAAGATTTTACCGATTCATTAGAATATAATTTGATTAATAAATTTTTATTGCCAAAAGATGACGATGATGCCATTAAAATGAGTGCTACCAAGATTAAGGAATATTTAGAAGTAAAATCGAATCAAAAATTAAGTTTGAATAATATTGGGATTTGTTTGAATAAACTCAATTTTAAACAAAAACATATGCGAGTTAATTCAGTAACACAACGATTGTATTCACTTCAATTTTTGAATCCTGAAGACACAATAACAAATGTTGAATCTCAAGTGTAAAATGTTGTGCCTTATTGCTAAAAACAATTCTATTTAGTATCAAGGGGGCAAATTGCTCTTTGAATTGTTCGGTAAATTGAAATAGAATTTATTCGAGTTGCTTTTGCTATTGGAGCAGTTTATGGAGAAGTAAACGACAAGTTGTGATTGATTTATAAATAAGTACATATCCTTTTTATTAAATTGTTTTGTTGGTGAAAACACCCAAAAGGAATTTGCATAGAATGTTGCTTTGTGATAGAAGTCTTTTGGGTGATAACCCCAACAGTGGCTAAATGGCTAAAAGCCATAGCATAACACTACGAAGCGAATACGCTTCGTAGAACGTAAACCATCCTATCATCGTTCCATCATGAGCATCTTAGTTCAGACAAAAGAAACGCTGATGAAAGTTCCGAACGATGAAAAATAGCCCCGACCGAAGCTAGCTACCCCGTAGCGCGTAGGGCGGGACAGGTGATGAAGCAAGTACTTCCGATGCGCTTCAAAAAAATAGAATTAAAAAAATACTTGACTTATTATTTCGTTACTTCTAAGAACCGAATTTGTTGTTGCGCTTGCTTCTCGATGATGACGGCGGAGAAAGGACGAATGCGGTAGGTCATCGCGCTGTCGCCACGAGTTATGCGGCAACAAAATTGCAGGGTGTTGCTGTCGATGCGTTCTACACGCACCGGGATGATTTCGGTGGCCGTATCGGTTTCGGGTAAAATGTAGGCGAGGAGTGTTTGGGTTTCGGCATTGAAGGTCGTTGGTTTACCATTGGGTCCCATCAAAGTGGCCATGCCAAAAAGGGCGGAACAGGCTTCGTTCGTGTTTAGCAGAAACAAGCCCGAACTGTCGACCGTGTTGTTGACAAAATAATTTTTTACCGGGGTGAAGGCAAGGGTATCTGTTTTGGCTTGCGCTTCGGAGGTGTTTTCTTGACTTGTGGTAGCGCAGGACGCGAATAACAAACTAAAACAAAGCAATAGGAAGGCGAGCGGGTAGTGTGTTTTTTTCATTATACGGTGGGTGTTGGACTAGGATTTATAATATCGGTTTCAATGCGGCCATCGCGGAGACGCACTACGCGACGGGTATGCGCGGCAATGTCTTCTTCGTGGGTAACAATTACCACGGTATTGCCGTTGCGGTGAATGGTGTCGAAGATGCGCATGATATCGTACGAGGTGGCGGTATCGAGATTTCCCGTGGGTTCATCGGCTAATATCAAGGCCGGCTTGTTGATGAGGGCACGCGCAATGGCCACCCGCTGACACTGTCCACCCGATAATTCGTTGGGTTTATGATGTGCCCGGTCGGCGAGGTTGACTTGTTCCAATACATCGAGGGCGCGTTGTTCGCGTTCGGCTTTGGCCACTCCGGCATACACCAACGGCAGGGCTACATTTTCGAGGGCCGTGAGTTTCGGCAATAAATTGAATTGTTGAAACACAAAGCCAATGGCTTGGTTGCGCACGCCGGCCAAGGCATCGTCGTGCATATCGCTCACTAATTGGCCATTTAGTGTATAACGGCCCGAAGTGGGTGTATCTAAACACCCTAAAATATTCATTAATGTAGACTTTCCCGAGCCGGAAGGGCCCATAAGGGCTACAAATTCATTTTGACCAATACGTAAGTCGATTCCCTTTAATACCGGAATTTCTTGCGTACCGAGGTAATAATTTTTAACGATTTGTTCCAAGACAATCACATCGTGCATCGTGGCCATACGGGGTTAAAATTACTATATTTGTGCCCCATGACAGCATCTATTTTTCCGTTCTTTCAAAACATGAGCCTTATTGAGGTGTTTGATGTGTGTATGGTGTTGTTGCTCGTTTTTCAATTATTCAGGGCTTTACGTAAAAGTGTGGCCTTCAATATTTTCATTGGTAGTTTGGTGGTGTATATCATTTTCATGGTGGTGAAACGCCTGGAAATGCCCTTGATGTCGGAACTGTTGGACCGTTTGGTGAGTATTGGACTCATTGGCTTGATTGTGGTATTTCAACCGGAAATCAGGAAGTTTTTAATTAGTGTGGGGCGTCGTTCGCCCTTGGGAAAAAATGGATTTATTAGTCGCTTGTTTCAATCGAATTCGTTGAACAAATACATTGTGGAAGAAGAAGTGATTGAAGAAATTACCCAAGCCTTGCGCAGTTTGCAACAAAAACAATTGGGGGCCATTTTGGTTTTTGCACCCTTAGCTCAGCACGATGTTGACGGCCACTCAGGGCATTGGATTAACGGGCGTTTGAGCGCCAAACTCTTGGAAAGTATTTTTATGAAGGAGAGTCCACTGCACGATGGTGCCGTGTTGATTGATAAAGACATGTTGTTGGCCGCCGGGGTGGTTTTGCCCATTAGCGATAATCCACAATTACCGCAAGAAATTGGCTTACGCCATCGTTCGGCGGTAGGGGCCTCGGAATTGCACGATTGTTTGGTGGTGGTTTTATCGGAAGAAACGAATCAGTTTTCGATTGCTAAAAGCGGTAAGCTTTCGTATAAAACACCCATGGAAGAAGTGAAGCGAGCGATGTATGAAGCGCTTATTGCTTAGCCGAAGTAGACGGTGCCCGCAAAGCTTGCCAAGCCAACATACCCCAAGCGGCAATTAAAAACAAACCTCCAATGGGGGTGAGTATACCTAATTTTCCTAAGCCAATTTGTTGTGTGCTTTTGAGTAGCGTTAAGGCATAAATGGAGAATGAAAATAAAACGATACCCACTATGAATAAGGTGGTAATGGGTTGGGGTTTGAATCCGTCTCGCTGTCCAATAATACCCACCAACAACAAGGCCATGGCATGATACATTTGATAACGAACGCCCGTTTCGAAACTTTGCAAGGTTTCGGGTGGCAGAATGGCTTTGAGGGCGTGGGCCCCGAAGGCACCTAACACAACAGCTAAGAGCGCGAAGAGGGCGCCGGCAAGGATGGCGGGTTTATACATACGGCAAAATTATAGCATCGAAATGAGAACGGGTTTGTAAGGAAAGGGGCAAACAATAATCGGCTTGTTCATAGAAGGATCGGCGTTGCTCGAGTTGGTTTTGTATAAAGGCTTTAACTGCCTCGGGTTCGAGTTGAGCCAATAAAGGACGTTGTTGTGTTTCGTTTTTTAAACGGGTGTATAATTCCGTAAACGGTACATCGAGAAAAATGAGTTTGCCGTGTTGTTTCATAAACATTAGATTGTTTTGAAAACAAGGCGTGCCTCCCCCGCAGGCAATAATGCCTTGGGGCATATGAGCAACGGCTTCGTGTAAGCGTTTTTGTTCGAATGTTCGGAAGGCCGCTTCGCCTTGGGTTTCAAACCACGTAGCAATGGTTTGTCCGCCGGCTTGTTCAATATCGGCATCTAAATCGATGTAGGGGAGGGCGTACCATTCGGACAATTTTCTTGCCCAAAAAGTTTTACCGGAACCCATATATCCTATCAGGAAAAAACGCATCTTTGTATGCCTTAATGCGTGCAAGTTACGTAGCAAGGCGCAAACAATATGGCGCATCATTTTCCTGAACAATTTTGGTTAAGCTTACCTGCGGCTTGGCAAGCACAACAAGCCGATATTGAACAGGCGCATACCTTGCCGGCAGCCATTTCCATTCGAAAAAATCCACAGAAACCCACGGCGGTTTTTCCGGAGGCTACGCCGGTGCCCTGGGCGCTTGAAGGCCGTTATTTAAACCAACGACCTTTTTTTGCGGCCGATCCTTTATGGCACGCGGGGGCCTATTATGTACAAGAACCGTCGTCGATGTTTTTGGAACAGGCTATGCGGCAAACGCTCGATTTAACGGTATCGCATCGGGTATTGGATTTGTGTGCCGCTCCCGGCGGAAAAAGTACCCACGCAGCCAGTTTGCTCAGTGCCGATTCGTTGTTGGTGAGCAACGAAGTGATTCAAAGTCGTGTGGGCGTTTTGGCTGCTAATATGAGTACGTGGGGGTATAACAATACCTGGGTGACCAACAACGATCCACAAGCCTTTGGCGCTTTGGGCGCTTATTTTGATGTGCTCTTGGTGGATGCGCCTTGTTCGGGTTCGGGCTTGTTTCGGAAAATGCCCGATTATTTGAATGAATGGACGCCCGATTTCGTTACGCAATGTGCCGCTCGGCAAGAACGCATTGTGCGCGATGCCTACGATGCATTGTGCGAAGGAGGTATTTTAATTTATATGACCTGCTCGATGAGTGTGGCTGAAAATGAAGCGATGCTGGATAAGCTCTTGGCGGAACACGCCTTGCGTTCCTTGCCTTTAACTATAGACCCTAATTGGGGCGTGGAAGAAACGCAAAGCGAACGAGGTGGGTATGGGTATCGCTTAGCCCCGCATTTATTAGCCGGCGAAGGATTTTATTTGGCGGTGTTTCAAAAGTTGGATGGGGAGCCACTCATAGAGCCCCTGCCGTTAAAAGCGAAGAAACCCACCTTATCGATTCCGGCCGGATTTTACGCTACCGACAATGCTTATTTATTTTCGCAAGGCGACATGCTATTAGCCATTCAAGAAAATCATCGTGCTTTTTTAGAGGCTTTAACCGGGCGTTTGAAATGGATAAAAAAAGGCGTGGCCTTGGGGAAACTCATACACGGCGATTTAATTCCCGACCATGAATTGGCTTTGTCGGTGCAAGTTGAATTTGCTTCGCGTTGGAATTTGAATCTGCAAGATGCCCAACGCTATTTGCAAAAAGAAGCCATTGAACACATGCCCGACAAAAAAGGCTGGTACTTGATGGCGTATGACAATACCCCTATTGGTTGGGCCAAACACTTAGGCAACCGAATGAATAATTATTACCCCACGGAACGTCGTATTCTACATAAATCCATTTTAGAATAAGGCGTTTTAATTTCTGTGTATTTCACCCTATTTTGCGCTCGAATCAGTTTATGAAAATTCTAATCATTCGTTTTTCTTCCATTGGCGATATTGTGTTAACCACACCAATCATTCGTTGTTTGAAAAAACAAATTCCCGGTGCGGAAGTGCATTATTTAACCAAGGCGGGTAATGCCGATTGGTTACAACATAATAGTTATATCGATAAACTGTTTACGCTCGAAGGCGATTTGCAACCCGTTGTGTTGGAGTTGTTGAAAGAACGCTACGATTATGTGATCGACTTACACCACAATTTGCGTTCACGTTTTGTGAAGTCGATGTTGAAGCAACAATACAATTCACGGGTGCAATGTTATTCGGTCAATAAATTGAATGTGCGTAAATGGTTGCGGGTGCATACGCCCATCAACAATATGCCCGATCGCAGTATTGTGGATCGCTATTTCGATACCGTAAAACCATTGGGCGTAACCAACGATGGGGCCGGTATGGATTTCTTCATTCCCGAATCGTCGCATATTACCGACAAGGATATTCCTACGAGCCACAGTTTAGGGTATGCGGCGTTTTCCATTGGCGGACAACACGCTACCAAGAAAATGCCGGTAGCACATTGGCAAACGATTTGTAAGCAAGTGAACTTACCCATTATTTTATTGGGTGGTCCGGAAGATGCCGCCGCCGCCAATGAAATTGCGTCTATTGATCCCATTAAAATTTATGTAGCCTGCGGCAAATTTTCCTTGTTGGAAAGTGCCGACCTAATTCGTCGTTCGCGGTTTGTAATGAGTCACGATACCGGCTTGATGCACATTGCCGCGGCGTTTCAAAAACCCATTCTTTCCATTTGGGGGAATACCGTTCCCGATTTTGGCATGTTCCCGTATTATGGACACAACAACCTCGCAGCCTATCCCGATCCACGCAGTGTGCTGATTGAAAATAAAAACCTGGGTTGTCGCCCATGCAGTAAAATTGGCTATGCGGTTTGTCCGAAAAAACATTTTAAATGCATGCATGAATTACCGCTCGATAAAGCGGTGAGTCAAGCGAATGAATGGGCCTTGACAAAATAAAGTTGGCGTTGTATACTTTACTTTAAAGCCGCTAGGCTTAATCCGTGTATTCCCACCATCCGTATAAAATCCGCGTTACATAGGAAGTTGAGTGTAAGCGAAATGCAAAAAGTAGGGAGTTAATCTATTCTGCTTATCTTTATTAGCATAATGTATAGTTTGTTTAATCCTAACATATGAAATGCGTAATACCCCTTTTTGTTTTATTACTAAATGCTTTTCAATCAAGCGCCCAAACATTTTTATGGGCTAAAGCGCTGAATACGCATTCGTCTACCGGACTAAGTATTGCATGTGGCCAAACAGGAAGTATTTATACAAGTGGTCATTTATATGGTACTGTATTTGATATGGATTTAGGCCCCGGGGTTTACAACCTTAGTCCAGGCGCCGGAATGAACAATGCTTATATCGCGAAGTACAATGCACAAGGCGATTTTGTTTGGGCAAAATTATTGTTCAGTCAAGATTATAATAATCAAATTGTAGAAATAAAGGTAGATGCTCAA
>JBPCSZ010000054.1:0-17101 GCA_051006655.1 Chitinophagaceae bacterium | reverse complement strand
CTTTGTGCTTCCGAGTTTTTAAATGGACTCACCGCGCAAGCCGCCATAGAACGCATGTTGCACGAAATTGAAACCCGCCAATTGGGTGTTCGAAAAGTGAACTACAAAATGCGCGATGCCGGCTTTAGTCGACAACGCTATTGGGGCGAACCTTTCCCCATTGCCTACAATGCCAATGGCACGGCCGTAGCCCTTCCCGAAGAAGAACTGCCTTTGGTATTACCCCACCTCTCCAGTTATCAACAAGGCAAGGGCGGTAAAGGCCCATTAGACAATGCCACCGATTGGGTAAACTTAAGCGATAAGCCACAACAAGCCCCCAACGGCGATGCCTTGGTAATGCGCGAAACCGATACCATGCCCGGTTATGCCGGAAGTTCGTGGTATTATTTGCGTTATATGGACCCACACAATAACGACACATTTTGCAGTCGCGAACTCAGCGATTACTGGCAACAAGTGGATGTTTATATTGGCGGTGCCGAACATGCCGTAGGCCATTTGTTGTATTCGCGCATGTGGTGTAAAGCCTTGTTCGATTTGGGCCATATTGGCTTCGATGAGCCCTATAAAAAACTCATCAACCAAGGCATGATTCAAGGAAGCTCGCGCTTCGTGTACCGCATTCAACACACGCAACAATTTGTATCGGCCGGACTTAAAGACCAATACAGCACCGACGAAATTCATGTGGATGTTGCCTTGGTGGATGGCCTTGAATTGAACCTCGAAGGATTCAAAGCGTCGCGCCCGGAATATGCCAATGCTACCTTCATTCTCGAAGACGGAAAATACCGTTGTGGTGAAGCCGTTGAGAAGATGTCGAAATCGAAATTCAATGTGGTGAATCCCGACGATATCATTGCGCAATACGGGGCCGATACCTTCCGCTTATACGAAATGTTCCTGGGGCCAATCGATATCAGCAAACCTTGGGATACCAAGGGTATTGAAGGTGTATATCGTTTCTTACGCAAGTTCTGGCGTTTGTTTGCCGACGAAGAAACAGGCGTGATGCTGAACAATGAAGCACCCACCCCGGCCGAATTGAAATTGTTGCACAAGCATATCAAAAAAATCAAACACGATATCGACCACTTCGCATTCAATACCGCGGTGAGTCAATTCATGATTATCACCAACGAACTTGCGCAACTGAAATGCCACAAGCGCGATATCCTCGAACCGCTCTTGATTACCTTAACGCCCTTCGCCCCTCATATGGCCGAAGAACTTTGGGAACAATTAGGGCATACCGATTCCATACTCGATGCTGAATTCCCAATATGCAACGAAAGCTATTTGGTAGAAAACACCTTTGTTTACCCCGTAGCCATTCAAGGTAAAACCCGCACCGACATGGAGTTTGCCTTAGACCTTTCGCAAGAAGAAATTCAAACGCAAGTATTGGCCAACGAAGTAGTACAAAAATGGATGGAGAACAAACCCCTCAAAAAATTCATTTGGGTAAAAGGCAAAATGATTAACGTGGTGGTGTAAACCCCTGTTTTTATTCTTCTGCTTTTTTCTGCACCTTCATCACAAAGCCGCCACCGGCCATCATGGTCATGCCCATTTCTTCCCAATTCATGGGGAAGGTATTGATGGTATAAGCCTCTGGATTATTATCGTAATGCGATTCTTGCGAATCGGCATAAATAGTGGCTTCCCACATATATCCCGGCTCTAGGAAATCGAGTTTAAACACAATTTCTTTGGCAAATTCGCCATTCATGCCGGCTATATACCAAACATCGCCCTTCCGACGAGCCACAATAGCATACTCCCCAATTTCGCCTTCAATGGCGCGCGACTCATCCCAGGTATTTGGCAAGGTGCGTACCAAACCAAACGCAGGATGATCTTTATAATTCTCGGGCAAATCGGCCGCCATTTGCAATGGATTATACAATACAAACATCATGGCTAACTGATTCATAATGGTGCTGTGTCCCGCCGTTTTCCCTTTATCTAAATCGTTCCATTTTACCCGGCGTTCCGCTTGGTTCGAAAAATCTAAATCGAAAATACCGGGGGTATAATCTACGGGGCCTGCCAAGCCTCGCGTAAACGGAATAGTAACGGCATGCGACGGATTATTCCCTTCGCTCCACGCATTCCATTCCATACCCCGCACCCCTTCAAAAGTCATTAAATTGGGCCAAGTACGACTCAAGCCCGAAGGCAATACAGGCTCATGAATGCTGAGCATAATTTCATATTTCGCAGCCAATTCCGCCATGCGGTTCAAATGGCTCACCATGTATTGGCCATGATGTTTTTCGCCCAAGGGACGAATAGCCCCGGCATAGCCCAACTTCACCACCCGAATACCTAAATTATTATATTGTTTAAACGCTTTTTCAGCCATCTTTTCAAAACCGGGTACATCACCACCGGTCTCTAAATGTCCAATAATTTCAACGCCTTTCAAACGCGCATAATTGGCTACTTCTTTCAAATTAAAATCGGCCGTGGGCGTAATATAATCGAAGGCTTTTTCTTGTCCCCATTTATCCCAACCCGTATTCCAACCTTCAATCAACAAACCACGCACACCTTGTTGCGAACAAAAATCCACATAGCGTTTGGCATTGGCCGTAGTAGCCCCATGGCGCGGACCCGTCTTCCAAGTCGATAAACCCAAATGCATTTCCCACCAAATGCCCAAATAGGTCATAGGGCGAATCCACGACGTATTCTGAATTTTATTCGGATCGTTTAAATTCAATACCGTGCGTGAATTCATTAAATCGGGGGCCCGCAACGATTGCAAAAACACACGCCATGGCGAACGCAAACTATTTCCGGCTTTCACCGCATCGCCATCGGCCCAAGGCACTAAGCGAACCGTATAACGTTGTGCATTGTTACTGTCTTGCTGCAACGTCATAGTAGTATAACCCGTTACCGCCGCCTCTAAAACCGAGGTATAAAATCCCGAATTACTTTTCACCGTAAAGGGCAAGCCCACGTGTTTAGCTTCCGCCAATGGGGTTTTATTATAGGTCTTTTCCAAAGTCTCATCATCGGCCTGAATCCACCATGCTTGCTGTTGTTCTTTAAATTCAAACGAGGTCAACTCGCGCATCACCGTGATATTTTTCGCAGCGCCGGCCGGAATCTCGTAGCGAATGGCATAAGCGTCGTTGTACACCCGCACATAAACCCATAAAGGCTGTTGACTCGTAGCATCTTTCAAACGCAAACACCATTCATTGCACACATTCGTAATGCTGTTTTGCTCGCCCCAAACAGGCTTCCACGTAGAATCAATCGTGCGTTGGCTCTCCCCTTCGTAGGTATATTTCGGGGCATCAAATCCTTTCAATTGCAGGCCCAATGTAACACCTTCAATCAAGGGAAAATCATCGTACAAAAACGTCAATTTCGGCACCCCGTTTTCGAGTTGAAACTGCACCGAACGGGTCGTATTGGGCGATTGTATTTGCCGATTTTCAGCATTCCCCCAATAAGCCAACAACATCAAGCTAAAACAAAAAACCAATTTGCGCATATACTCTACTTATGCCTGCAAATATCTTCTAAAAAAACCAAACCTTATCACAACATCCTTTGGGGCCATCATCGGCGAATAAGCATCAACGGCAGTTCCGGTGCCTCCGGGGTCTCCGTGCCTGCCTTCGGCGAGGCACCAAGCCCTCCGGCCCCGGCGGCCTTTCAGCGCACGAACTTAAGCAAGCAATTTAAACAACAAGCTTATACTACCACGAAGGCCGATTGATAGAAATTATTCACTGCGGCCACCGGCTTCAACGTGATGTAAAAATTTTGAGTGAATTCTAAATAGGCCTTGAATTCGTGTAAAGCCACATTAAACTCATCGAATAAAATAATATCGCCCTTTTTCAAATACGGATACAATTGCGATAAGGTAAAAATAGTAGCCGAATACAAATCGGCATCTAAATGGATAATTTTTTGTCCGGGCGACTGAAGCTGTGCGCGATGTTGATCGATGAAGCCACTCAAGGTATCCTGAAATAACCCTTTAATAAAAGTAGCCCGCGGGTCGTCTACGGTAGGTACCCCGTGACTCATATCGCCTTTATTATAAAAACCACCCCAATCTTCGGGCAAACCTTCAAAAGTATCAAAACCATAAAACGTGGAATCGGCCTGTTTATTTTGGGCTAACCACCAACGAAAGGAAGCCCCTGAAGCCACCCCAAATTCCATATAGGTGACCGGCTTTTTGGCCAACTCAAATCGGTCGGCAACAAATTGGTATAATTTTTCGCGTTTGGTATAATCTCTTAATGGACTAAAATAATCGCTGTATTCAAATTCACTTTTGTGTTTGAATATCCACGAAAGCAATTTATTGAAGTAAGATATAAAAAGAAAAAAACGAGAAAATGGGGCAAAGATGAACGTTATTGGAATAAACAATAAAGCATCTTTTATGAACTTGAAAACCTTTAACATGAGTAGCAATGTAAAAGGTAAAAATAGATTGAATTAGCGAAAACAAGGGTTTTTATAGTAATTATGTTACATTTATGTAGTAATCAATCAAATTCATATTCAGAAATCATATGTATATCCCATGAAATTTTCTATTCCATTTCTTTTTTTATTGGCTTCCGTTATTGTAAACACTGTGCCGGTTTTTGGACAAAATACCATGGTGTGCGACACACTCTATATTCATTCCGGACCCGAAGGCGAATACGATGCCACCTTATACGATGCGATGCCCAATGACAACTTCTCAACCGATCCGAATTTAATTGCAGAAACTTGGACCATTGGTGGGAGTCCAATTACATTACGGGCCATTTTTAAATTTAACCTGCCCAATTTACCTGCCGGTAGCACCCTCAATTCGGCCTCCTTACACTTGTCGTATAATACCACCACCACCCATGTTCAAGGGAATAGTTATTATCCCGGTTCGGGATATTTAAATCCAAACGATGGCACCATTTATCGCGTAAACCAAGTTTGGGATCCACTAACGGTTACTTGGAATAACCAACCCACATTTAGTTATGTTAATGCGGTAACAGTACCACCCTCTTCATCGCAAACACAAGGCTTAGATATCAATATTACAAATCTTGTAAATGACCATTATAACGACCCAAATTCCCATGGCTTTTTATTCAAAATGAATACCGAGATGACCTATCGTTGTCAAGTATATGCCTCATCGAATAATGCCAATTGGGCCGAACATCCGAGCTTGACTATTTGTTACACCCCCGGCATAAGCAGTGGCATCAACGAAATTAAGGAATCAAGCGAGGTATCACTCTATTGTTCCAATCATGGACAAATTCAAATTACCAACCTCAAACACACTCCTCTTTACGAGATGGCATTGTATGCCTTAGATGGCGCTCTGCTTGAACGCATCGCATTAAACAATCAACATGGGCAACAAACCATACATACGAAGCACCCATTAGTGCCCGGCTTTTATATGGTTCGCTTGCACACCGAAAAAGGCTTAGTACATACCAAAATGAATGTTTGGTAGTTTTCGCTGAAAAAGAAACCAACGAGGATTTGTCTCGGGCAAAGCGGTAAACCATAGGGGCGAATTGAAAGCGAGAAACAAAGCGGAAGCGAGGGGAATACTGTAGGGGCGAATTGAATTCGCCCAACATGAATTGAAAGCGAGAAACAAAGCGGAAGCGAGGGGAAAAACAAAACGAGGGAACTCGCTTACGCTTTGTTCCCTCGTTTTGTTTTTGTGGAGCCGAGGGGAGTCGAACCCCTGTCCAAACCTATTCTGCAAACGCTTTCTACATGTGTAGTTCCATATTAATTGTTAGGGTAAGCCGGACAGAAACCAACCTACTTTACCCTTAGCTGGATAAGTCTTACATACCACGCACAGCCTGATGGTATGGCAAAGTTCGTTTTCCGGTGAAGGCGGCTCAACGTAGGTCGAACTTAAACCCGAAATGAGCGGCCATTATGGATACCTAATCTAATTAGGCAGCCATAGCGAAAGAAGTTTCGCCATTTGAGATTTGAATATTCAGATTAACGTGCTAATTATCCAACGCACGACATGCTGACACGTTCAAAGATCTAAGCTGTCAAAACCGGGCGGCCCCGTTCTAACTGCATGCAAAGGTAAACTATTTTCAACGTGTACTTCGTGGCTTCATGTTAAAGTATAGCATAAAAAAAGAGGCAGACCAATCAGTCTGCCTCTTTTGAACACAAAGGGAAAAATTATCTTCCAGCTACTTTCGTGCTTAATTCTTTACCGGCCTTGAACTTAGGAACCTTCTTGGCGGCAATTTTAATTTCTTTACCGGTTTGTGGGTTACGACCAACACGAGCGGCACGCTTAGTTACCGAGAAAGTACCGAAACCTACTAAGGTTACTTTGTTCCCTTTTTTCAAAGTGGCAGTTACCGCATCGGTAAATGCATCTAAGGCAGCACCGGCTTGAGTTTTTGTACAATCGGCGGCTTTCGCCATGGCTTCAATCAATTCAGCTTTGTTCATGTTTTAAAGTTTTAAATGAATAATGTGATTAATGATGCTAAAGTAGTGCCTTTTACTAATTCACAAAATTTTTTTTTGGCTGAAACCCTTGCAAATAGAGGATTTGCACATGTTGTCCACAAAAACAGCCCCTAAAACCCTTTATTTTAGGCTATTCGAGGATACTACATGTTGTAGAATAGTCCTAAAAGCAATGAATTGGTCGCCAAAACGGGTATAACCATCTTGCCGTAATGCGGGTGCAAATTGCTCAATATAGGTGTCGATGGCTTCCATGGTTTCGCTTTCATATTGGGCTATATACGTAATGCCCTCTTCATCGATGGGTTCACTGAGTTGAAACAAATGATAACGATAAAAACAACCGGTATTTAATACCGCTTGCATATGTTCTTCGTGCATCCAACGCAACCAATCTTGTTCAATTTCGGGCAATAGTTTCACACTCACACTATAGATATACATGGGCTTGGTTTAACGTTTGAGGAAGGAAGTACGATACAACAATTTACCGCATTGCACTGCCAATACATAGCGCCCGGGCGCCAAGGCTTGAACAGAACAAGTACCTTGTTTCACATCGAAATTAGGCGAAGGCATTAACTGTCCCAATGCATTGAATACATACACCGAACGTACGGGTTCATTAGGCAAGCCCAATACATGCAATACCTCGTTGGCGGGATTCGGATAAACCGAAATAGCGCTGATGTTTACATTCGAAACCGCATTGGGGGTATTCGTTAATACCACTAATTTATCGGGACTATACACCGTGCCATTGGCATTGCTGGCTTTAATGCGATAATGATAGGTGCCACCGGGCGTTAAACCATTGATGGTAATATTGACCGGCAAAGCCGTTGATCCATTTAAAATAGCAGGCGACATCACCACACTATTGCCATACGTAGTGGTTGGACCATATTCAATATATGGGGCTGTGGTGGCATTGCCCGGGTTAACATTGGCAGAAGCCGTAAAGGAAGTATCGTTGAACGCCGTTGTAATTACATTGGCAATTTGCGGAATCGCGCTCAGCTGTTCGGCATTATAAGTAAACACCGATGTATTGAATGCATCGCCTTGCGATGTACCCGATGAATCGGCCGCATTGCCGGCCACATAAAAACTCACGGGACTGGTTCCTGTAGCAGGAGCCGTCCACGAGAATTGCCAAGTGGCATTGCCATTATTCATCACCATGGGAGTATTGTGTTTGAGTTCCGTAGCAGAAACTAAACTCATGCCCGCACCGGCACTTAAGGTACCGGCATTCACGGTTAAATTAAAACCGGCTATCAATTTAGCGGCATTACTTACCGTCAAATACAAGGTATAGGTTTGTCCATTTTGATACCCAAGCGCCGGCACACCCAACATACTCATGGTGGTATTGATGCTATACGTGTGACAGCCACCGCCACCACAACCTACCACACTTTTCCCTGAAACACCAATTTGATTGGACGAGAAAAGCGCGGCCGCGGCAATCAAGCCGGCCATAATCGTAATTGAAGTATTGCGTTTTTTCATGCGAAAAATTTAAATTGAATTATTGTTTGATAAATGATACAAACCCACTTCGTAATCCGTCGTTCCATTGCAAAAGGTAATTCCCGGTATGCAAGTCACTTGTTTCAAAAACAAATTGATTAGTCCCCAACCGTTCGTGTTGAACCGAAATACGTTGCCCCAAGGAATTGTAAACCGTAAATTGCAAGAAGCCCTGCTGTATGGGATGTTCATAAATCAATTGATGGGTACATGGGTTGGGATAGGCGTTTCCGACCACTTGATTCCATTGAGGCACACCGGTTGGTGAGGTGGTGAAATTTTGTTTAGCCGTCCATAATTGTCCAATGGAATTCGTGGCCGATACATTAAAGTAATACGTTGTATTGGGCAATAACCCGCTTAAGTTAGCCGAAACCGGCGTGAGCGTAGTGCCGGTTACTACCGATGGGGTTGGGGTTATTGTTGAATCCATTTGAAGCGTGGGACCATAATTAAAAATTACGTTCGTGGGCGAATTGCCGGCATTGATATTCACATTAAGTGTAGCCGAAGTTTGGGTAATATTGGTGGCTGTTAAATTCGTATAAGTTGGTAGCACGGCGGTTTGCGCCGGATTAAAACTGAAATTGTCGGTATTAAAAGCATCGTTTTGCGCATTGTTGTTGAGGTTCACGGCATTGCCGGCTACAAAAAATACCACTGGCGTAATGCCATTGGCGGGGGCTGTCCACGAAAAAGTCCAAACCGCATTCCCGGCAGTCATTGGCAAAGGCGAGGTATGGTATAATTCTTGGGAACCGCTTACCTGTGTACCGCTACCGGCTATTAAACTTCCGGCATTGCATGTCAAATCGAAACCGGCGCCCAGTTTAGTATTATTGCTCACGGTCAAGGTCATGGTATACGTTTGCCCATTTACATACCCCGTAGCGGGAATGCCGGTTAAGGTCATGGAGGTTAAATTATTTTGGGCGTGGCAATTTCCACCGGCACAACCGGTGGTGCTTTTTCCGGTTACGCCATTGCTGCTCGAGGAAAAAAGCAAGACGGCACAGAGCGAACCAAACATCAAACCATATACCTTCCCCCAATGATTTCTTCGCATAAAAAAAAATATAAAGCACTAAGATACAAGTTCGATTGAAATAAAAGCGGGGTGTTCGATTTCGAACACCCCGCTTAAAAAAATAAAAACACCAAAAACTATTTCTTCATAAACGCCGTATGAAACGATTGTCCGGCTTGAACATAATGCAATTGATAATACCCTGAAGCCAAATTAGCCACATTGAGTTGCACCGAACCTTGATTAGATTGAACGGGTAAGTTCACCAAAGAACCATTTAAACCAATGGCTTGCACATGGGTAATGGGCGAGGCATTATTGGTTTCTAAGCTTAATAAAGAAGAGGTAGGATTAGGGAAAACCTTGGTGCTTACACTATTCTGTTCATCCACCGAATTGGGGGCGGCATTGTAGGTGAATTGGGTTTTGTTCCACTCATCGCCTGAATCGTTATTGTTGCTATTCACAGCATTGCCTAATACGGTGAGTGTAACAAGTCCACCGGCTGCCGGGGCTGTCCAATTAAAATTACAGGTATAAACACCGGAAGTCATAGGGAAACGTTGGGTATGATGCATTTCCTTACCGGCCATCATCAGCATGGTACCAACAGGATTACCGGTAATGGAGCCGGCGGTAAAAAACAAATCGAATCCGGCGCCGTTTTTAGCGGCATTACTAATGGTCAAAGTTACCGGATAAGTTGTACCGGGTGTATAACCGGCCGCCGGAATTCCCGTCAAATTTATAACGGTAGATGCACTGGCGGAGCTCCCGTGACAAGAACCGCAACTGCCATTAGCCGCTGCTGCCCCCATGACACCTTGCGAGGCATTACTCGACGATGTTAAGGAAATAATAGTAGCCAAGCCGGCCAAGGAAAAGAGGGTGTAAGTAACAATTTTTTTCATACGCATTTTTTGTTTGAGACAACAAGGTAAGGATATTCGTTGGATATAATGCAAAATTCATCCAGATAAATTGGAATCCAATGTCTTATTCCTTAAAAAATAGACAAACGATTGTACTTCTTACGTGAAAAAACAAGTCCTAAATTATCCCCCAATGGCAATCATGGCGCGGTTTTGAATACGGTCCGGCTCAATAGCATGAAAATCGGGCAATAACTGTCCACCCAAGGCCGCTTCTTTTTCCAATAAACTTTGTTTAATTAAAGGCTCAATATCTTCCCCGCGGCGATGGGCGCTCAATACATCCACTTCACTTTTCGAGAATAAACAATTCTTCAATTTACCATCGGCGGTTAAACGCATCCGATTGCAATCGCCACAGAAGGGATGCGTCATGGTACTGATGATGGCGAAATTACCTTGATGACCTTCCACCCGAAAATCGCGGGCTGTTGCATGGGCTTCTTTCGTTAAGGCCGTGAACGAAAATTGTTGGGCCAGTAATTCCAAGATTTCCGCTTCGGTGAAAACCAAGGCATCTTTCCATTGATTCCGATCGAAGGGCATGAATTCAATGAAACGAATGCCAATATTCCAATCTTTGGTCAAAGCCACGAAATCGGGCACTTCCATATGATTGATGCCCTTCATAACCACCACATTCAATTTCACCTTAAAGCCCCGTTCGAGGGCCATAACGATATTCCGATACACTTGGTTGAAGGCATCGCGTTTAGTAAGGGCCATAAATCGGGCCGGTTGAAGCGTATCTAAACTAATATTGAGGCTCCGCATGCCGGCCTCCCAGAGGGTATCGATATGCTGATGCAATAACATGCCATTGGTGGTAATGCTCAATTGCGCGCCTAAGCCGGATAAACGTTGAACGATGGTTTTGAATTCTTTGCGTACCAAGGGTTCGCCACCCGTTAAGCGAATTTTAGTAACCCCCAATTGAATGAAACGTTGCGCCAAGGCAATAATTTCATCGGTTTGCATGAGGTGGGCACTCGGACTAAATACGGTGTTTTCGTCGGGCAAACAATACGTGCAACGAAAATTACAGGCATCCGTCAAAGACAGCCTCAAATAATTATGCACCCGTTGAAATCGATCGTATAGCACCGCTGTAAAAATAAGGGAAATAATAGGCTTACAAGTCATTAACCCCATTCGAGGCTATACAAATCAACACAAATGCCAATCTATGCTTATCATTGCAATGTGACTCAACGTGGTACTGCCTCGGTTTATTGGCTTTTTGCCGGCTTGTTCTTTTTTACGGCTTGCGCCACCATTGTATCGCCAAGCGGAGGCGAGAAAGATACCCGTGCCCCCTTGGTGATTAAACGTAGTCCGGCCGATTCGGCCTTGCAAATGCGGGGCGGACAGTGGCGCATCGACTTCAACGAATTCATTAAATTACAAGATGCTCAACGGGAAGTTCGCATAACGCCTTTATTGGCGCAACAACCCAAAATTACCGCGCATAAAAATCGTTTAAGCATCAATATTCCCGACAGTTTAATTCAAGCGAATACTACGTACCGTATTGATTTTGGACAAGCCGTTCGCGATATCCACGAATCGAATCCGGCCAAAGATTTACACCTCACGTTTTCATCGGGCACCTATTTCGATTCCTTGCAACTGAAAGTAAAATGCATTCAAGCGCAAAATGGCTTGATGGATACCGGGGTTGTACTTATGTTGTATCCCGTAAACACGCCCGATTCCTTGTTGTTGGTCAACAAACCCATGTATGTTGAAAAGAATACGGCAGAAGGCTGTGTGTTTCGTAATCTGCCGCGCGCCAAATTCAAGGTAGTGGCCTTACAAGATGCCAATAACAATTACAAACGCGATGCCCTTTCGGACCGTATAGCCTTTCATACAGCCGATGTGCAAGTGGGTTCCGATACCGGCATGTTGGTGCTTTATAGTTTTGCAGAAGCCACCGCTGAAAGCAATACCAAAGGTGCCGGCATGGGGCGCATGAAGCCGAAAGCATTGCCGACCCTGAACTATAGCGTTTTGGTAGATACGGGCAATGTGGCACAACGTCGTTTTAATTTTTACGATACCCTTAAGGTAGTATTCAACCGCGTTCCGCAACAACTGCAAGTACAAAGCATGCGCTTGTATGGCGATAGTGTATTAGAAGCGGAAGCCTCATTAAAACCGACCCGCGATTCCTTGACGTATTTCGTACAACACCAATGGCAAGAAAACACCTTGTACCGCTTGGTCTTTTCCAATGCCTTTGTGGCCGATACCAATGGGCAATTTTTAGCCCAACGCGAATACCGTTTTCGTTCGAAACAAAACAGCGATTATGGCTTACTCCGATTGCATGTAAATCCTAATCCGACCGCCATTTGGCAATTGGTGCGAAACGACACCTTGATTGCTGCCCAAGTGGCCGGTGACAGTCTTTTGGTTTTCGATCATGTATTACCCGGACAATATACCATTCGTTGCCATGTGGATGCGAATCAAAATGGCGTATGGGATAATGGTTCATGGCCAAAGCGCCAATTGCCCGAACGCGTTGTTATTATGGCCGACCGTATTTTAGTGAAAAGCAATTGGGAAAATACCCTGAATATGCGTGGCGCCCTTACGCCTTAAAGAAGGCATCGGCTTTCGCTTTTTCTTCTTTAAACACTTTCAAACTCACCAAAATACCCACTTCGTATAAACCGAACAAGGGCAAGGCTACAATAAGCTGACTCATCCAATCGGGCGAGGGTGTAATGACCGCGGCCACCACCAAAATAATTACGTAAGCATACTTGCGGTAGGTAGATAAAAAAGCGGGTGTTACCAAGCCAATACGGGTCAATACATAGGCAATAACCGGGAGTTCGAAGGCCAAACCCGTACCCAATAAAATATTGACCATATTATCGATATAATCGTTCAAGGTGGGTTTTGTTTCGATGGCTTGCAAGGTGCCAATTTTAAAATTGGCCAAGAAGCTGAACGTGAAAGGGGCCAATAAAAAATAGCCGAATAAAATTCCTAAGAAGAAAAAGAAGCTAACCCAAAAAATGGCAAAGCGACTTTTGCTAATTTCCTTGGCGCTTAAGGCCGGTTTAATGAAACGCCATAATTCCCAAAAAATATAGGGGAAGGCAATAATAAACCCACCAATTACCGAAAGGGTAATACTGCTCATGAATTGCGAACCAAATTCGGTTACCTGCATTTGCACTTGCGGTGGAGGCATACATAAGGCATCGCCTAAATGCATGCGTTGCCCCAATTGGCATAAGGCATTGTAGGTAAAGAAATCGCTACGCATTGGACCAAAAATGATTTGGTCGAATACATCGTCGATGAAGATGAATAAGACAATAGCCAACATGAGCACGGCAGCCGCCGAACGCACCACATGCCAGCGGAGTTCTTCGAGGTGATCGACAAAACTCATTTCGGCTTTTGTTGAAGGCCGTTGATTATAATTTCGACTAGGTAATGCCACCTTATGCAGACTATTTTTTAGGTTCTACTTCCGCGGTGAATCCGATAGAAAAAGGCGCATTATCGGCATTGGCAATAATTAAGGCATTCTTCATCACACTACCGGGGCGGCCTTCGCTATTGAATTCTAAGGTTACTTCACCCGTTTCGCCGGGGGCGATGGGGTTTTTAGGAAAGGAGGGCACGGTACAACCACAACTGGCTTGCACATTGGCAATCAATAAAGGCGACTTCCCTACATTTTTTACTTGGTAGGCATGGCGTACTTTCTCGCCTTCTTTCACTTTTCCGAAATCGAATTTAGTTTCGGCAATTTCGATGGTGGTTTTGGCCATCTTATTCACTTCGGCATCCCGTTCGGCTTGTTGGTCGGGGGTAAAGCGTTCGTGGGTTTCGGCCCCTTCGAAGCGATTAAATAAAGCCGTACGACTCACACCGCTTAATTCAACCAAGGCAATGGCGAATACCGATAAGGTAAGCACGGTTAGTAAAATAGTTTTCACTGTGGCATTCATGCTGCAAAAGTAATTGAATTTGGCATACACCTGTAGCCCCTTATCTTTGCGTATGCTTCATATTACCCTTAGCTCCGATTTTGGCTTGCACGATCATGCGGCAGCCATCATTAAGGGTAAATTGTATACCGCCTTCCCAGAATGCACGGTTACCGACATCACGCATAACAATACACCGGGCCAAATTACAGAAACCGTTTACCATGTACAATCGGTTTATCCGTACTTTCCGAGCAATACCTTTCATTTAATTTATAACGATTTGTATGCCAATGCTTCACGGCGATTGATATACACCACGGCCGACGAGCAACATATTTTTGGTGCCGACAATGGGATAATGCTCCAATTGTTCAAGGACAAAGCCACGCCTTTTTATTTCCTCGACGAAATTCCTCATCCTTATAACTACATTCACGTTACCGATGCCTTTATTCGCCAAATTGATTGTATTCGCCGCGGCGTAGATCGAGGTTTGAGTCCCGCCAACGTGAAAGACATGCATATTGTGCAACTCCCTTCCCCCGCTATCGGTCCCGATTTTATTGAAGCCCGTGTTTTGCGTGTGGATGCGTTTGGCAATGTGATTTTAGATTGTACGCGGGCACAATTCGATTATGCCAGGGCCGGGCGAATGTTCAAGCATATTCTATTGCCTACGGCAGAAATCACCGAAATTAGTACCCATTACGACGATGTATTAGAAGGCAAAGCCTTATGCCGCTTCAATTCGGCGGGGTATTTGGAAATAGCCATCAACCATGGGAAGGCGAACAGTTTATTGGGCTTATCGGCCATTTCGGAAAAAGATTTATTCTATCAAAAAGTCAAAATTCATTTTTAATGGTTCGCATTGTGCGTTTGTCGTTCCGGCCTGAACATACCGAAGATTTCACCGCCCTTTTCGAAGCGCGTAAATTTAAAATTAGAGCGGTGGCCGGTTGCACGCATTTGGAATTGTGGCGCGACCAAGCCCTATCGAATGTATTTTATACGTATAGCCACTGGGCGCATCCCGACGATTTAGAAAATTACCGGGTATCTGAATTTTTCAAAGACACGTGGCAAACCATTAAGCCTTGGTTTAATGCCCCGGCCCAAGCCTTTTCGACTGACGTAATGCAAACCTTGCCATGAAAACCCAACTCGATTATAGCGGGGCGGAAGCCACTTGGGCCTACTTAGCGCAAGAAGATGTTATTTTATTGGCCGATGCGAATACCCATGGGTTTTGCTTGCCGGTACTATTTAAGCAAATGCCCTTTTTACAAGGCTTTCCACGCATTGTGGTGCCGGCTGGCGAAGCGGCGAAGGACCTTGATGTGGCCCGATACATTTGGAGGCAATTGCAGGATTTGGGCGCAAAAAACAATACGGTTTTATTGGTAGTAGGCGGAGGGGCTTTGTGCGATGTTGGGGCCTTTTGTGCTTCGGTGTATAAACGAGGCATGCGGCTTCGTTTAGTGCCTACTACCCTATTGGCTATGGTGGATGCCGCTTTGGGCGGAAAAACAGCCCTCGATTTTGAAGGCATTAAAAATAGTATTGGCAGTTTTTATGCGGCCGAAGCCCTTTATGTGCAACCCGACTTTTTAAATACTTTACCGGAACGCCAACGCCTGAGTGGAATAGCGGAAATGATTAAACATGCTTTATTGGAGGGTGGAAGTACTTGGGAAAATGTATTGCAGTATAGCCCCGAGCAATTCAGTACCCTAGAGGCGATTCGAACGTCGCAGGCCATTAAAATGCGTTTTGTGGAAGCCGACCCTTACGATAAAGGCATAAGGCAATGTTTGAATTTAGGACATAGTATTGGACATGCCTTAGAGGCAGAGCGCTTTAAACGTGAATATCCTTTATTGCATGGGGAAGCCATTTTATGGGGCATGTACCTTGAATTGTATTTAAGCATTGGGCATTGTGGTTTACTGCCACAGGTTTGGCAGGATTATACCCAATTGTTTCGGCGTTTATTCCCGGCATTGCAACACATAGCGCCTATACACGCTGAGGCAATAATGCCTTATTTGATGCACGATAAAAAAAATACCAAAGGCATCCGCATGAGTTTAATATCTTCGCCCGGCTCGCCAATTGGGCCCGTTTCTGTTTCTACTTCCAGTATAATCGACGCGATTTATGAGAATTGTTACCAATAACGCTACGTTACGCGGCACCGTACAGGTACCCGCCTCGAAAAGTTTGAGTAATAGGGCCTTGATGATTAAGGCGTATTTGCAACAAGATGAACGGGTTCAACTCCACAATTTGTCGGAAGGAACCGATACCCGGGTAATGCAAACCTGTTTAACCCAATTAGCCCGGTATGAAGGTCCACTGAGCTTAGATTGTGCCGATGCCGGTACTGTATTCCGTTTCATATTGCCCTTGTTGGCGGCTTCGGAAAATAAAACCATTACCTTAAAAGGAACTAGACGATTATTACAACGCCCTATTATGCCCTTGATAGAAGCCTTGCGGACATTGGGGGCCTCGATAGAAGTAAACAAAGATTTATCCTTGCAGATTGAAGGCAAGCGTTTGCGGGGTGGACATCTTCAAATTGATGCCTCGCAAAGCAGTCAATTTGTTTCGGCCTTGAGTTTATTGGCGCCCACCTTGCCGGGCGGATTAAGCATTGAATTGCTTGGACAGCGGGTATCGTTTCCGTATATCCGCATGACCTTGGATGTGATGGCGCATTTTGGGGTGACGTACCGGCAAGAAAACAATACCCTAATTATTCCGGAGCAAGCCTATGTGCCCCAAGCTCTTCCCATTGAAAACGATTGGAGCAGTGCTTCGTTTTATTATGCCATGGGCTTGTTTTGTAAGGAATTGGATTTGTTTTTACCCGGTTTACGGTCCGAGAGTTTACAAGGCGATGCCCATGTAGTCAACTTAGCCGCGCAACTCGGTATACAAAGTACATTTCGGGATGGTGGGGTGCATTTGCAAAAAACCAAGTCGTTGAGCGAGGCGGAATTGAGTAATTTGTGTTTCGATTATACCGATTACCCCGACTTAGCCGTTCCGTTTATTGTGGCTTGTTCGGCCTTGTTCCCGGGGGTAAAAAGCACGGGGATTCAGCATTTGAATTTGAAAGAAAG
>JBPCSZ010000053.1:0-44269 GCA_051006655.1 Chitinophagaceae bacterium | reverse complement strand
TTCCGATAAAAATTGGCATTTTTAGCTATTCCAAAATACAGTGCGAGAAACGAAGCGCAAGCGAGTGGCTAGCCTCATGACCTCGAAACCTCGGTGAAATCCCTCCTGAACTCTGTGATAATCTATCCTCATATCCCTTTTTTATGTGGAAAACTCCTTCCTTTTAGCCATAGGAATTCGATACAAGGAGGCGCCTTTTTCCTTAATTTTACGCCTCATTTAACGCTATGGATAACGAGACTTTAGACCTCCAACCTGAATCGGATCAACCCCGCGACAATATCATTAAAATCAATATCGAAGAGCAGATGAAATCCTGCTATATCGATTATTCGATGTCCGTGATTGTCGGTCGCGCCCTCCCGGATGTCCGCGACGGCTTGAAACCCGTTCACCGCCGTGTACTTTACGGGATGAACGAGCTCAGCAATACCTACAACAAACCCTATAAAAAATCGGCCCGTATTGTAGGGGAAGTATTGGGTAAATACCATCCCCACGGTGATAGCAGTGTTTACGATACCATGGTGCGTATGGCCCAGCCTTGGAGCTTGCGCTATATGCTCATCGATGGACAAGGAAACTTCGGTTCGGTGGATGGTGATAGTCCGGCCGCCATGCGTTATACCGAGGTTCGCCTGCAACGCATTGCCGATGCTATTTTAGAAGATCTCGACAAAGACACGGTTGATTTTCAAAACAACTTCGATGATACCCTGAAAGAGCCTACCGTAATGCCAACCCGCATTCCACAGCTGATTGTGAACGGTTCGGCGGGGATTGCCGTAGGTATGGCCACCAATATGATGCCCCATAATCTCTCGGAAACCATCGATGCCATTTGTGCCTATATCGACGACCGCGAGATTAGCACCGAGGGCATTATGAAATTCATCAAAGCGCCCGATTTCCCTACCGGTGGTATTATTTACGGTATGGAAGGGGTGAAGCAAGCCTTCGAAACCGGCCGTGGACGCTTGGTATTGCGTGGTCGCGTGAATATTGAAACCGCCAAATCGGGCAAGGAAAGCATCATCATTTACGAATTGCCTTACCAGGTGAACAAAGCGGTTTTACATCAGAAAATCGCCCAGTTGGTGAATGAAAAAATCATTGAAGGCGTAAGCGATGTGCGCGATGAAAGCGACCGCGACGGGATGCGTTTGGTGGTGGATGTGAAGAAAGATGCCATTGCCCAAGTTATCGTTAATCAACTTTACAAATACACGGAATTACAAACCTCTTTCGGTATTAATAACGTGGCCTTGGTGAATGGCCGTCCACGCCAATTGAGCATGAAAGACTTGATTGTGGAATTTGTGAAATTCCGCCATGAAGTAGTGGTGCGCCGTACCAAATTCGAACTCAAAAAAGCCGAGGAACGTGCCCACATTTTAAAAGGATTTTTAATTGCCCTCGATCATCTCGATGAGGTGATTAAACTTATTCGTGATTCACGGACTCGTGATATTGCCGAAGAAGGTTTAATTAGCAATTTTGGTTTAAGCGAAATTCAAGCCAAAGCCATTTTGGAATTGCGTTTACACCGTTTAACCGGTTTGGAACGCGATAAAATTCGCGAAGAATACGAGGCCATCATGGCTTTAATTGCCCGTTTAACGGCCTTGTTGAACGATGAAGGATTACGCTTCGACCTGATTAAAACAGAATTGCTCGAGGTGAAAGATCGCTTCGGTGATGCCCGTAAAACCGATATCGAATACCTGGCTTCGGAAATCAGCATTGAAGATTTGATTGAAGAAGAAGATATGGTGATTACCGTATCGCATTTAGGTTATATCAAACGCACTTCAGCCACGGAATACCGTACGCAACGTCGTGGTGGACGCGGTTCGATGGGTGGAAAAACCCGCGAAGAAGATTATATCGATCGACTTTTTGTGGCCAGTACCCATGCCACCTTATTGTTTTTCACCAATAAAGGCCGTTGTTATTGGTTGAAAGTGTATGAAATTCCGGAGAATGAGAAAAACGCCAAAGGACGCGCTATTCAGAACATGATTCAATTGCCGCAAGATGAAAAAATCAAGGCCATTATCAATGTGAAGAATCTCTCCGATGAAGCCTATGTGGAACAACACAATATTGTGCTTTGTACCAAGAAAGGGATTATTAAGAAAACCAAATTGGTCGATTTCTCACGTCCACGTCAAAATGGGGTGAATGCCATTACCATCAACGATGGCGATGAGTTGTTAGAGGCAGCATTAACCGACGGACAAAGCTATATTATGATGGCGGTGCGTTCGGGCCGAGCCATTCGCTTCCCTGAAGAAACCGTTCGTCCAACCGGACGTGGTGCCATTGGGGTATTCGGTATTGAAGTGGACGACGAAACTGACGAAGTGGTGGGGATGCTTTGTGTGAACAAAGAAGACCGTGAAAAAACCATTTTGGTGGTGAGTGAAAAGGGGATTGGTAAACGCACTCCGCTGGTTGAAAAGAACGAAGAAACCGGGGAATGGGAAGACGTGTATCGTATTACAAACCGCGGTGGTAAAGGGGTTAAAACCTTGAATGTGACCGATAAAACCGGTTTGTTGGTGGGCTTCCTCGCGGTGAACGAAAGCGATGATTTGTTTATTACTTGCGTATCGGGTGTTACCATTCGTACCCATGTGAATAGCATTCGTGAGGCCGGTCGCGCAACCCAAGGGGTGAAATTGATTAACCTCGATGAGGGCGATCAAATTGCCGCCATTGCCCGTATTGAAGAACAAGAAGAAGAGGAAACAGAGGTTGATGCTTCGGCAATGCCTGAAACAACGGAAGGGGATAGTGCCAATACCAATGCGGAAGCAAGCGGAGAAGGCAATGACGCTACCGAACCGACGGAACCCATAGAACCACAAGCATAATTTAACAGGCTAACGCGAAGCAAGGGCATATTTCGATGTACTTTTGCTTCGCGTAAGCAAAAAATAAAACCATTGTATGAAAAAAATCACGCTCATTGCAGGGTTACTCTTGGCCGGTTTCGGCGGATTTGCCCAAAAAGCCAAAATTCAGGATGCCCTGAATGCTATTAAAGAAAACGATTTAAAATCGGCCAAAAAAGCCATCGATGAGGCTACCACCAACGAATCTACCGTAGGTAATGCCAAAGCTTGGTTAGTAAAAGGCGTGGTTTACCAGGCCATTTCTACCCCGGCCGACATTATGCCCCAATTGATTTTCATGTTGGGCGATAATGCCTATAATGTAGATGTAAGCGGTGGTGCTGCTTTGCGTGCCACGGCCCCCGATGCGGAATCTGTTGCCTTGGAAGCCTATAAAAAGACCGTATCCCTCGACCCGAAATACGATAAAAATGCCTTAACGGTATTATTAACGACCATGGGGATGGTAGGGTATAATAATGCGGTGAGTTTAATGAATGCCAGCAAATTCAACGATGCCTTTACTTCCTTTGGGAATGTAGCCGGCTTGGCTGATATTGATGGCGGTAAATTATGGAAGACCTTCCCGCAAGCCGATACCATTTTTGCCAGTGCCAAATTGTATCAAGGGAATTGTGCCTATCAAATGGGGCGCGACAATGATGCTGCCGCTATTTTGGAATCGTGTGTAAAAAATCCAATTACCCAAAATGCCGATGCCTTCGTAATGTTAACCGACATCTACGAAAAAACCGGCGATGATGCCAAATGGAATGAAGCCATGAAGGCCGCTAAATTAAAATTCCCGAAAGACAAGCGCATCTTGAACAATGAAATCAACTATTTCATTAAAAAAGGCCGTGCGGAAGAATCGATTGCTAAATTGAAAGAGGGAATTGCCGCCGATCCGAGTCGCACCGATTTGCAAATTATTTTAGGACAAACCTATTATACCATGGCGAATCCTGAAAAAGGCGCTCGTCCGGCCAATGCCAAAGATTTAGAAGCCCAAGCGGAAGCCTGTTATAAAAAGACCATCGAGATGGACACTAAGAACAGCTTTGCCAACTATTATATGGGGCAATTGTATTATAACCGTGCCAAATCGATGACCGATGAAATGAACAAGGCCGACGATAAGACCTATATCAAAATGAAGCCGGATCGTGATAAACTCATCAATACAGCTTTACCTTATTTGGAAAAAGCCAAGACCTTGGTGGATGCTGAAGGGGTAAACGATGGTAATCGCGATGTATATACCTCCAGTTTGATGGGTTTAGAACAAGCTTATCGTATTATAGGTAACGAAGAAAAGAGCGCGGAGTACCAAAAAATGTTAAAAAACAAAAAGTAATCCCCCTTGAATCGGGTAGAAATTAAAAAAAAACCGCTCATTTGGGCGGTTTTTCCCTTTTTTGTGAAAAAAAGCCCGAAAAATGGGTAAAAATGTTTTTCTTATTCCAAAAAATAAATCTACCTTTGCACCTCTTTATAAACGTATGGGGAAACAGCCGCTGATCAAGCAAGACGGAGTAATTACAGAAGCATTAAGCAATGCCATGTTCAGAGTACGTCTGGAAAACGGTCACGAAATTCTAGCCACCATCTCAGGGAAGATGCGTATGCACTACATCCGAATCCTGCCCGGCGATAAGGTAGCCATTGAAATGAGCCCCTACGATTTAACGAGAGGTCGTATTTTTTTACGTTATAAATAAACAACATGAAAGTAAGAGCTGCCATTAAGAAACGGAGTGCCGACTGCAAGATTGTACGTCGTAAGGGCAAACTGTATGTGATCAACAAAAAAAATCCTCGGTATAAACAACGCCAAGGTTAATTCATTATAACAAAAACATTCAATCAGCATGGCTCGTATAGCAGGAATTGATTTACCGAAAAACAAGAGAGGCGTCATTGGTCTCACTTATATCTATGGCATTGGTCGTTCGACCTCTTCTGAAATTTTGGCTAAAGCCAATATTAGTGAAGATAAGAAAGTGAAGGACTGGAACGACGACGAACAAGCGGCGATTCGTAACATCATTACCGCCGAAATTAAAGTAGAGGGACAATTGCGTTCGGAAGTTCAAATGAGCATCAAACGTTTATTGGATATCGCTTGCTACCGTGGTTTGCGTCATCGTAAAGGATTGCCGCTTCGTGGTCAACGTACTCGTACTAACTCTCGTACTCGTAAGGGCCGTCGTAAAACGGTTGCCGGTAAGAAAAAAGCACCTAAAAAATAATACCATTGGGCTGTGGTATTCTACCGCGGCTTAATAATAAACGATTTTATTGTATATGGCAAAAGGACAACAACAACCCAGTGCAAAAGCCGCCGCTAAGAAGCGCATCGTAAAAGTGGATACCCACGGTGATGTGCACGTTACGGCCAGCTTCAACAACATCATTATCGTGTACACGAACAAGCAAGGCCAAGTTATTTCTTGGAGTAGCGCCGGTAAGATGGGCTTCCGCGGAAGCAAAAAGAATACTCCATACGCTGCTCAGTTGGCTTCGCAAGATGCCGGCAAGAAAGCCTTCGAGGCCGGAATGAAGAAAGCGGATGTGTATGTAAAAGGACCCGGTTCGGGACGCGAAAGCGCTATCCGTTCGGTGTCGGCTTCAGGCATTGAAGTGACTTCTATCTTCGACGTGACGCCTTTACCGCACAACGGTTGTCGTCCTCCTAAGAAGCGTCGCGTATAATTATCATTCATTTTATTGTGGGTTAAAATCGAACTTCGGATTTTACCATGAGTTTAACCCCTTCACTTTAAAAATCCAAAAACATGGCACGTTACACCGGACCAAAAACCAAAATCTGCCGCATCTTCGGAGAACCTATTCTCGGATCGGCCAAAAACCTCAGCAAGAACAGCAATCCTCCCGGACAACACGGGGCTAACCGTAAGCGTAAGCAATTAGGAGAATATGCCTTGCAATTACGCGAAAAGCAAAAAGCCAAATATACCTACGGTGTTTTGGAGCGTCGTTTCCGCAATACTTTCGAAGAAGCCGCCCGTCAAAAAGGGGTAACCGGTGAAAACTTGATTCGTTTACTCGAAGCTCGTTTAGATAATACCGTTTATCGTTTAGGTATGGCCGCTTCTCGTCCGGCTGCTCGTCAGTTGGTTTCTCACAAACACATTACTGTAAATGGCGAAGTTTGTAACATTCCTTCCGCTTTATTAAAGCCGGGTGATGTTATTGGTTTAAAACCAAAATCGGCTGCCAACGGTTTAATCACGTCCAATGTTCGTGGTAAAGACCCGAAAATCAATTGGCTCGATTGGAACGAAAAAGAAATGCAGGGTACTTACGTAGCACATCCAGAACGTGAAAGCGTTCCTGAAAACATCAAGGAACAATTGATCGTTGAGTTGTACTCGAAATAATCCCTTTCTTCCATTTGATTTTCTAACTTTCCCAAAAACAAGCAGCATGGCTATATTAAATTTTCAAAAACCGGACAAAATTGTTCTTCAGAAAGCCAACGATTTTGAAGGGATCTTTGAATTCCGTCCACTCGAACCCGGCTTTGGTGTTACCGTTGGTAACTCACTCCGTCGCGTCCTGCTGAGTTCTCTCGAAGGTTATGCCATCAATGCCATCCGCATTGAAGGAGTTGACCACGAGTTTACCACCATTAAAGGGGTTACCGAAGACGTAACTGAAATTATTTTGAACTTGAAACAAGTTCGTTTCAAGAAAAAAATCGATACCGAAATTTTCAGCGAAAAAATTGAAATCCTCATCAAAAACAAGGAACAATTTACCGCCGGTATGATTGGCGAAGTAACTAACCACTTCGAAATCACCAATCCCGATTTAGTGATTTGCAACATGAATAGCAATATCACGTTAAAAGTTGAATTAAACATTATTAAAGGTCGTGGTTATATTCCCGCCGACGAAAACAAGTCGCGTGAATTGTCTATCGGCTGGATTGCTACCGATAGTATCTTCACCCCCATCAAGAACGTGAAGTACACCATCGAAAATACGCGTGTTGAACAACGTACCGACTTCGAAAAATTAATTTTAGAAGTTACTACCGATGGTACTATTCATCCGGAAGACGCTGTTAAGCAAGCTTCACGTATTTTGATTCAACACTTGATGTTGATTACCGACGAAAACATCACCTTCGATTCCGGTGTATCGGAAAAACAAGATGTGGTGGACGAACAAACCTTGAAACTCCGCCAGGTATTGAAAACACCGTTGGAAGATTTAGATTTGTCGGTACGTGCTTTCAACTGTTTGAAAGCTGCCAAAATCAACAGCTTGAGCGAATTAGTACAGTACGAACAAGACGAATTGATGAAGTTCCGCAACTTCGGTCAAAAATCATTGTCTGAAATCGAACAAGTACTCATCGAACGTGGTTTGAGTTTCGGTATGGATTTATCGAAAATTAACCTCGAAGACCTTTAATCATTAACCCACGGAAAACCGTAAAAAAAGACTATCATGAGACACGGTGTCAAATTAAATCACTTAGGACGTAAAACCGCCCACCGCAAATCGCTGATGCGCAACTTAGGTTGTCAGTTGATTGAACATAAACGCATTGTTACCACCTTGGCTAAAGCTAAAGCCTTGCGTGTATTCATTGAGCCATTGCTCACCAAATCGAAAGAAGATACAACACACCAACGTCGTGTATTGTTCAGTTACTTTCAAAATAAAGAAGCCATTAAGGAATTATACGATGTAGTAAGCACGAAAATTGCCGATCGTCCCGGAGGTTACTGCCGTATCATCAAGTTGGACCGTCGTGTGGGTGATGCCGCCGATATGGCCATGATTGAGTTGGTAGACTTCAACGATATCTACAACGTGAAATCGGCTGTAGGTGAAGAGAAGAAGAAAACACGTCGCGGACGCGCTAAATCAACCACCAAGAAAGCAGCTGCTGCTGTTGAAACACCGGTTGCCGAAGCACCTGCCGCTGAAGCGCCAGCCGCTGAAGAAACTCCTGCCGCTGAGTAGTTCTTCGTTCCAAAAAATCAATTCAAACCGAGGTCATTATGGCCTCGGTTTTTTTTATGGGAATAATTGGGGCAATCGTGAGGTTGTAGAGAAAGGGCATGCACTTGCTAGATGAAAGAAAAAAGCGAGAAACGAAGCGAAAGCGAGTGTTTGGGGCATGCCCTTTCTAGATGAATAAAAAAGCGGGCAAAAAGCGAGAAACAAAGCGAGAAACGAAGCGGAAGCGAGGTGGATGCGTGAGGGATTGAGGCGGCAGCCCCCGAGGGGGTGAGAAAGCGAGAAACGAAGCGGAAGCGTGATTACCACCGAGGGGCTATAGCTGAAAGCCCGACCACGGCGAGGAGGCTTAGAAAGTATTGGGCTTATAGGGAACCCGCCGTGGGCACGCCCAAATGCTTACTCGTGATGATGCGATTTTTGTTTCACTACGCCACCATGGGTTTCGTGAATTTTGTTGGTAAACAAAAATGCTTTGGCATCAATTTGCCGAACGGCTTTGGTGATTTCAAGGAGTTCCAAGCGGGTAACGATGGTCATAATGACATCGCAATCGGTACGTTCTTCGAAACTACCGGGTAAGAAGCCGCGTTCGCCTTTGTACACCGTAATTCCTTTACCAAAGCCTTCCACAATCATTTTGCGTATGGCATCCGATTCGCCCGAAATGATGGTTAAGGAAATATATTCTTCAATACCATCCACCACATAATCGACCATTTTTAGGGCCGCAAAATAAGTGATGATGGAATACATGGCCGATTCGATACCGAAATGCCACGCCGCGCCAAGAAAGATAATGATATTGAAGCCCAAAATCACTTCGCTCATGCTGAGTCCGATGCGTTTGATGGTGGCTTCGGCCAATATTTCGAACCCATCTAAGGCAGCGCCGGAACGCATCACCAAACCAATGCCAATGCCAATGAAACAGCCACCGAAAATGGCGATTAATAGTTTATCGTCGGTGACAGCAGGAACGGGCATGAATTGAACGGCAACCGCGAGTAAAATGCCACAAATAAAAGAGCGTATGGCGAAGGCTTTTCCGATATAGAGATAGGCTGGGACTAAAAATAATAAGTTGAGTAATAAAAAAACAACACCGAATGGAATATGCATTGATTCGTGTACCAAGAGGGAAATACCGGTAACGCCACCATCGAGAAAATGATTGGGAATCATAAACCCTTTTAAGGCAAAAGCGGCCGATATTACCCCAATTAGCATTAACAGGGTACTTTTAACAGTATAAAGTGGTTGTTTGTGTTTGCTCATGGATTTTTATTTCGATTGGGCTTCGATTAATTGATTTAAATTTTGTTGCTTCACCGGTTCATATTTTGTTTGGCAGTATACGGTATGATAACGGTGATGTTCGAGGAATTTGATTTGAATATTAACCCATTCCGCGGCCGATTTCAATCCGGTAAAATGAATTAACTCTTGAAACAAGGTATCGGCAATGGGGGTATATTGGGGGGTGCCTAAATACATTAAATCGGCATCGGCAATAATATGTTGTAAGCGATTTTTGGGTTGTTGTGGAATTTTAGTGGCTTCGATAAGTCCACAAACCAAGTCGATTTCTTTATCGGAATATGCATATTGGGGCAGTAGTTCGCGTGCTAATTCGCAACCACGGTCTTCGTGATGCGCATAGGTGTACATAAAGCCCGTATCGTGCAACCACACGGCGGTTTGTAGCAAGATGTGTTCCTCGGCATTCACCTGTTCGTGCCGGCCAATTTCAGTGGCATTGGCCAATACTTCAAGGGTATGGTGAAACCCATGATAGGTTAAGTCCTTGGACAAATTTTGTTTTAAGGTTTCCGCTATATCCTGTTTGAATTGTTCAAATTGATTCAACATAAAACGTAGTTCGTAGTGTATGAAATTAACTTATTGTATGTTACCCGTCCTAAATTAGGGTATAATTTTCGAATTGCCACCACAAAGGGTTTGGTTTACTTGATAGGGAATAGGCACAGACGCGATGAATGGTTTTAATGATGTGGTTTTTTGTAAGGTTTATTTTTTGGGGTTGCTGTGTCCAAGCAATCGAAAGAAATCGTAGGTGGCGCAGGCGAGGGTCCAAACGCCAAAACCTACTTTCAACCACAGCGGATATTGGTCTGTCCAAGGCAAGCCTTTTTCCCATCGCTTTTTGTCGTACCATTTTAATGGCTTGAACATAGGTGGTTCCTTCAAGGGCCATAGTGTACAAGGGGTATGATTGTCTTTATTGCGATCTAACAGGGCATTTACGGCACGGCGTGCGGCTTCGTTGGCGCCTTCCATGGTGGCTAAATCGGTGAAGGTGCGCACATAATCGGAGGCGAAAAATAAATTGGGAATGGCACAATAAGCTTCCGGGCGAAGGGCCCATGAATTGATACTATTCACCAACAAGGGTTCTCGGTTGGTACTGAGGTTGGTATGGTTATCGTTGATAGAGGCATTGTGCACAATATCGCGGTCTAAATACCAATCGATTAAAAGGTCGTCGTGTAAAACGGTTTCACCATTCACATTCAACGAAGCCTTGATTTGTTGCCAAACTTCATCGGCAACTTCTTGGGCGGTGCATTCATCGGCTAATTTTCCATTGAAGCGTCCTTTGCTAAACCAATCGCTGATGTCGACACTCAATACCCCTTTTACACGGCCATCGCCTTTAGTTTGAATGGCATAGTTCTCCCAAAATTGCATTTGCGATATACTGGTGATGGCCCATTCGGTATCGCTGTAAATTACATGTCCCCGATTAATTTGAACATCTTCGCTCAAATAAAATTGAATGCCATTCATCCAACTTACACTCTTTGATAAAGTAATAATATTGCTCAGGGTATTGTCGGCTTTAATTAATTCCGGATTCATCAATTTAGCGGCTTGTTCTACCGGAACGGCTAAAATGAAGTAATCGCCTTGCACATTAATTGGGGCTTGATGTCCAATTTTAACCTCGGCTGAAACAATACGTTGGTCGGCATAATGAATGGCTGTGGCTTCGGCATGTTGAATGAAGCGAACGCCTTTCGAAATCAAATAATCGCGCCAGGCATTTAACCATCGGTCGTTGGTTGGCCCATTTAATACGCGGTCGGTATTTTCCATGGGGTTGGCCATGCCGTAAATCAGTTGTAAGAAAATATCGCCTCCGGTTTTGGTGCTGGCCGATTCGGCGCGAGCGGCTACGAGGGTCCGGGTTAAGCCTTGTACCAATAAACTTTGGTAGGGACTTGGTTTTCCTTCGGTGCCGGGGAAACGGTCGGCTTCTAAAAATTGCCACCAACCCAGTCCCTCATAATCGTTCTCACGTCGGGTTTTTGAGCTTGTGCAGAGTTGCCATACTTTTTGCGAGAAGCATTTAATTTCTTCTTTGGTAAGTCCTGAATGCATGCCGTGCATATCGGTGAAAATCAATTCCCAATCGGCTTTAGAACGTGGGAAATGCGCCGGAGTAACCATGGGGGTATTGCCGTAGCGGGCAATCATGATACGGTCGGTGGGTACTAAATTATCGAATACTGTTTTCGCGGTTAAGCCGGGTTCATGAAATGGAATTCGTTTCATGGTATCAATTACATGCTTATAAAAGCCGGGAAAAAAACGAAACCCGTGTTCGCCGGGAAGCGATTGTGGGTAGGGGGTATTACCTCGGCCGAAGTAATTGATACTGCGCGCTTTTCCACCACAGTATTGGGCTTGTTTTTCGTAAACCGAAACGGTATAGCCACGTTCAATGAGTTCATGCGCGGCACTCATGCCGGCCACCCCACCACCGAGTATAACAACATTTTTCATAAGCAGTTCATTCAAAAAAAAGGGATTTCACGTTTAATGAAC
The DNA here is from genome assembly GCA_051006655.1 of Chitinophagaceae bacterium. Classification (GTDB taxonomy): domain Bacteria; phylum Bacteroidota; class Bacteroidia; order Chitinophagales; family Chitinophagaceae; genus OLB11. Next base: position 32,516 of record JBPCSZ010000053.1, on the reverse strand, counting down.
CCACTTTATTTTTTATTATCCAATAAAGATAGTCGAATCTCGCTGAAATGAAAGAAGTTCACACCTTGATGTAGGATAAAAAATCCTCCCCGAAGGGAGGATTAGTATGTTGAAGTGTTTGTTTTTTCTTATTGCCCTTGCGCTAAAGAATAGGCTTCTTTCCCATCTAAGGTAATTAAACATTCGGTGGAGCAAATGCGGTATAAATCGGAGAATGAACGCGTCAAATCCCAAATATCGGCTTGTTGTAAAGCACGGTCGTCGGTTTTTTCAATTCGACCGCGGTATTGGTTAATGCATTCGGTGTATACCGATCCTTTCGGATATACTTGTGTACCACGATTCGATAAGGTACTTAGTTTGAATCCGGCAGGCATCCAAGCATTGATGCGTGCGCCAATAGCTTGCGGTTGATCGGTCGATTCGAAGAAGAAGTCAACCCCGTTCAATCCTAATTCAGGCTTAGGTTCGGTATGCCAAATTTTATTTTCAGTTAATGGCTTTGGTGCTTCATGATGCAAGCGACTCGGCACGGCCGTTACCGGTTGGTGTACCGGTAATTTGCCTAAGTTCGCAATAATGGCATCGGCAAATTCGGTGGTGTTTACCGAAGGAATAGCTTTATCGCCAAAGTCGCCCGTATGCACCCCTTGTTCTAAGGTATACAACAAGGCATTTTGAATTTGAGCGGCTTCTTCGGTTAAGCCCAAATGTTGCAACATCATAATACCGCTCAATAACAAGGCTGTTGGATTAGCAATGTTTTTACCGGCAATATCGGGGGCAGTGCCATGTACGGCTTCAAAAATGGAAATATTATCGCCAATGTTGGCCGAAGGCGCGAAGCCTAAACCTCCCACTAAACCGGCACATAAATCAGACATGATATCGCCCATTAAATTCGGCAATACCACCATTTCGAAATCGCCGGGACGAATTACCAATTTCATGGCCAAATCGTCTACAATTACATCGTTGGTTTGAATTTCAGGATACTCTTTGGCTACCTCGTAGAAGGTTTCCAAAAATAAGCCATCCGTAATTTTCATGATATTGGCTTTGTGTCCGCAAGTCACTTTTTTAATACCGCGTTTACGGGCCATTTCGAATGCATAGCGATGTACTTGCGCTGAACCAGGTCGGGTAATGAAACGGCGACAAACGGCCACATCGTCGGTGAGTTTGTGTTCAATACCACCATAAGTATCTTCAATGTTTTCGCGAACAATGGTGATATTGATAGGAATACCGGCTTTCGAAAAAACGGTATCAACCCCATGTAAACTTCTGAATACCCGATTGTTGGCATAGGTATTCCACACCTTACGTGCGGTTACGTTAATGCTCTTCATGCCTTTGCCCTTGGGCGTTTCCATTGGCCCTTTGAATAGAATACCTAAACGCTCAATACTTTGTTTAGCGGCATCGGTCATACCTGTAGAATGGCCGGCTAAAAAAACATCTTTCCCCATTTCAACGTATTCGTATTCCAAGGGAACTTGAACGGCACTGAAAATTCGAAGAACGGCGTCCATGATTTCAGGACCAATACCATCGCCTTTGGCTACTGCAATTTTTAACATGTGTGCTTGTTTTTACGGGTGCAAAGGTAAGGTTAATGCCTCAATACGGGAACTTGAAAAACAGGGAATTAAACGATTATATATTCTTTAACGGAGTATAGTTCTTTATCCTATTTTTGCGCATCATGCACGCTTTTCCTGAACTCCTGGCGCGTTTTAATGAATTCTTCGACGCGCATCATTTCCCGGCTCAACCCGCTACTTTGTATGAACCCTGTTCTTACCTGCTAAAAATGGGGGGCAAGCGCGTTCGCCCGGTATTGTGTATGATGAGTCACGAACTCTTTGCCGAACTCAACGAGAACGTGATGAACACGGCTTTGGCCATCGAGTTGTTCCACAATTTCACCCTCATGCACGACGATATTATGGATGCCGCGCCGCTGCGTCGTGGTATGTCTACCGTGCACGAAAAATACAATATCAATACCGCCATCCTTTCCGGTGATGTTATGAATATTTATTCTTATGTACACCTGAATAAAATTCATTCGGAATTCATTCATATCGTTATCGACTTATTCAATAAAACAGCGATTGAAATTTGTGAGGGGCAACAATTGGACATGGACTTTGAACAACGGAGTCGCATTTCTATGGAGGAATACATCCACATGATTTCCCTCAAAACGTCGGTGCTCTTGGCCACGTCTTTACAACTCGGGGGCATTTTAGCCGGTGCTACACAAGGTTGTTGCGAAGTGTTGTACGAATTTGGTAAAACCTTGGGTATTGCTTTCCAATTGAAAGACGATTACCTAGATGCTTTCGGCGACCCGAACAAAACCGGTAAACAAGTAGGCGGCGATATTTTAGCGAATAAGAAAACGTTCTTGCCCATTAAAGCGTTAGAGTTAGGTGGACCCGAAGCGGCAAAAACCTACGATGCTTTATTGTCCCGTAACGATGAACAAAAAGTAGCCGATACCCTTGCTTTCTTCAAAGCCACCGGCGCGGAAGCGGCGTTGCGCGATGCGATGACGGCCTATTCGGAAAAAGCCTATACCTTGTTGGAAAAAGTGCCCGTGATTTCGAACCGCAAAAAACACTTGCACGATGTGGCCGATATGTTGTTGAAACGCGATTATTAAATTAATGATTCAACAAAACATCGTTGGTAATGGCTTGTGCGGCTAAATAGCCACTGGTCCAAGCATGTTGAAAATTGAAGCCACCGGTTACGCCATCTACATCCAATAATTCACCACCCAAATACAAATGGGGGTGTAGTTTGCTTTGATACGTTTTTGGGTCAATGGCCGAAAGGTCAATGCCACCGCAGGTTACAAACTCTTCTTTGAATGTGGTTTTACCTTGTAAGGTATAGGTATCGGCACATAAAGTATGCACCAATTTATGTTGCGCCTTCGAACCCAATTCACTCCATTTGGTGCTTTCATTGATCCCACTTCGTTCCAACAAATACAACCACAAACGGGCAGGTAATCCCAACGGATTTTTTTGTCCCATGGTTTGTGAACCCATCCCATTCCGAATTCCTTGCCATGTTTCTTGCAAGCGATGTTCCGGTTCGTTCAACCAGTTAATCATCACATCGGAGTGGTAATTTTTTTCGGCTAAATAACGCGCCCCAAAGGCCGACGTTTTCAATACGGCCGGTCCGCTCAAGCCCCAATGCGTTATGAGCAATGGGCCACTTTGTTTAATAGCACTTCCCACCACCGATACCTGCGCCATCGGCACACTTAAACCCGCCAATTCAGTTAAAGGCTTGTGCGCAATATTGAAGGTAAACAAAGAGGGGACAGGGGGCACAATGGGAAATCCTAAATCGGACAGCCACGCATATTGCTCTAATTTTGGAAATCCACCACAGGCCAATTGCACATAATCGGCCTTGATGATGTTGCCATTTTTTAAGGTCAATTGCCATTGTTCTTTCACCCGTTGCAATTTCACTAATTCACTCGATAATTGAATATGAACTTGTTTCCCTTCACAGGCTTTCAACAAACAATCAATCACGCTTTGCGAGGAATTGCTTTTCGGAAAAACGCGTCCATCGGCTTCCGTTTTTAAGGGCACGCCATGCGCTTCAAACCAGGCTTTGGTATGCACGGTATTAAATGCGGTAAAGGCTTTTTTCAAAAACGAAGCGCCCCGTGGATAATGTTGTACCAATTCGGAAACACGTTCTACCGCATTGGTTACATTGCAACGACCACCGCCACTCACTTTCACTTTTTGCAATACCTGTTTTTGTTTCTCCAACAAGGTAATGCGCAGGTCGGCACAACGCGCATGCGCTTCGGCCGCACAAAAAAATCCGGCTGCACCGCCGCCTACTATCACCAAGTGTTTCATGCCCCGCGAAGATACACGTTTCCGCTTCCACCTTCGCCCACTATCTTTGCCAACTCATGCTGCGCATAAGCCATATTCAATTGGTGCAATTCAAATGCTACGAACAACGAAGTTTTCGATTTCAACAACCGATTGTGTTATTGAGCGGACGAAACGGCATTGGCAAAACCAGCGTACTCGATGCCATTTATTACCTCTGTTTTACGAAATCGTATTTCGCAACCGCCGATGCCCCATTGGCTTTGCAAGGTGCCAAAGGTTGGCGTATTTCCGGCACGTTTCACCATGAAGAAGAACACGAAGTGACCGCTATTTTGCGCGAAACCGGCAAGAAAGAATTTTTATGCAATCGGGAACCCTATAGCAAGCGCACCCAACATATTGGTCGCTTTCCTTGCGTGATGATTGCCCCCGACGATATTGAATGGATTAGCGGTTCCTCGGAAATTCGTCGTACTTATCTCGACCGTATGATATCGCAAACCAATGCCGATTATTTACAGTACTTGGTGCATTACAACAAAACCATGGCACAACGCAATGCTTTGTTGAAACAAATGGCCGAACAAGGTTTATCGCAACACGATTTATTGCCTTTTTACAACCAAGCTTTACAACAACAAGCCCACGCTATTTTCGATATTCGCCAAGCCGTTTGCACCGAACTGTTGCCCCGCATTCAAAGCTTGTATAAGCAATGGAGTCCGAACCCCGAACAGATTGATATTAACTACGAATCGAATTTGCAGGAGCGTACTATGTTGGAATGGCTTCAATTGAATTTACCGAAAGATTTAATTTTACAACGCACCACCAAAGGCATTCACCGCGACGATTTGACGGTGCGTTTTCAAAACATGCCCTTCAAACAAGTGGCTTCGCAAGGGCAACGCAAGGCCTTACTCTTCGCCATCAAACTTGCCGAACGCGATTATATTCTTGAAAAAACCGGCATTGCCCCAATTCTCTTGCTCGACGATTTATTTGAGAAATTAGATGCCGAACGCATGGAGCGACTCATTGATTGTTTGGTGGCCACCGGCTCGCAACTCATTGTAACCGATACCCATGAAGGCCGCGCCAAAAAAGCCTTCCACGCCTATGCCGACCGGTGCGAAGAAATTATTATTGCGTAATTTTCGAAGCGCATCAGCAACACTTCGCTCGTCGGTTTTCCCGTCTTTCGCGGTGCATGGCACCTAGCTGCAGCCGGGGCTATTTTTTGAACAGCATCACATTCTTCATCGATGTTAACAGCCTTAGCCTTTCCTTAATTTGTTCACGGTGTTGTATAAAAGTGTCAAGGCCGTATTCACCACCAACAAGGTATTTTTTTCGCGGTCGTAAGGCACATTTATTTTCTTTGTAATCACCTGATGTTTAGGACCCGCAATGCCAATCCAAACTTCATTTTCGTGGTCGCCTTTTTCTAAATACCCGGTTACCGACAAAGCATAATCGGCTTTAAAATCGGTTTGGGTATTGAGGGCTAAATCGGTGGCTACTACTTGACTCACCGCGGAAAATTGTTGCAAGTGTTCGGCCGAAACGCCCACCACGTTTTCTTTGGCTTCTACGGAGTATGGCACATAGCCGCCTACAAAATATTGCGATGCGCCGGACACCGAGGTGATGCGTGCCGCAATATGTCCACCCGTACAACTTTCCGCTAAGGCCAAACTCAATTGATGTTTTAGCATCAATTCTTTCAAGGCTTCTTCCGGCTTGAGGTCGCCGGTATACACCAGAATGGGCGCTACATATTTACTCAATAAACGTTGGGCATAATCTAATTCGCCCGCCAAATGCGCTTCGGCACTTAAACGCAGTTTCACTAAACTCAAATCGGGTAAGTAGGCCAATTTAATACCGGCCGGTAATTGCATTTCGAAATCGCGCAAGCGTTCGGCCACAAAACTTTCGCCTTCGCCACTGGTTAAAATATGCCGATGCAATAAAGGTTTTACGGTCCATTTTGAAATTAATAATTCACGCAAACGTTCGGTGAACAAAAACTTCATTTCGAAGGGGACACCGGGCAATGAGGCAATTAATGTTTCACCTTTCCGAAACAACATACCCGGGGCAGTGCCCACATTATTAAACAAAACCTCGCACACATCGGGTACCATGGCTTGTGCTACATTGCTGGCTAAAATAGGGCGATTGCGTTTTTCGAAAAAATCAATGACATGTTTTTTTACGGCTTCGTTTTCTACGAGTTTGCCACCAAAAAAATCGCATAAGAGGGGTTTGGTAATATCGTCGGAGGTAGGGCCTAAGCCCCCGGTAATTAAAACCAATTGGGCCCAACTTAAGGCATCGTTTAAGGCTTCGCGAATATCGTCGGCTACATCGCCTACGGCCACGCGGTGTTTTACGCGTATGCCAATTTCATTCAATTCTTTGGCCAACCAAGCCGAGTTGGTATCGATGGTTTGACCCATCAATAATTCATCGCCGATGGTGATAATGCAACATTGTGGACTCATACCGTTGGTTTATTTAAAATTTGGACCAATAAAATCGATTAAGACTTGGGGCATAGGTACCCGCTTTTGGGTTTTTGGGTCGAAGAAGGCTAGGGTTACTTCCCCTTTATGAATTAATTCTTCTTTTTCGTTGTACAAACGATGATGGAAGGTAATGAAGGTAGATTCAGGGGCGAAGGTTTCCAAGCGGGTTTCGATGGTAATGAGTTCATCGTAAAGGGCCGGGCGCAAATACTTGCAATTCATTTTCACCACGGGCATCACCACTCCGTCTTTTTCCATTTGGGCATAGGTATAGCCGGCTTCGCGAATCATATCGGCTCGACCCATTTCAAAATACAGGGCGTAATTGCCGTAATACATGAATCCCATTTGGTCAACTTCGCCATAGCGAACACGGGCGGTGGTAGTTCGTTTCAACATTGGGGCAAAAGTACGGCATTTCGAAGCCTAAATAAAAAATGGATGTACCTTTGCGCCCGAAGCAGGGCAAACGAAATCCTGCGCCATTATCATGCAAGCAACGCTTAGTCCAAAAGATTTTGTAACCGACCAGGAAGTCCGTTGGTGTCCCGGTTGTGGCGATTACAGTATTCTGAAACAAGTTCAAACCGTATTGCCCACCTTGGGTATTCCGCGCGAAAATATTGCTATCATTTCCGGAATCGGTTGTTCCTCGCGCTTTCCTTACTATATGAATACGTTTGGTATGCACTCTATTCATGGACGTGCAACAGCCATTGCCAGTGGACTCAAAGCCACGCGGCCCGATTTAAGCGTGTGGATTGTAACAGGAGATGGTGATGCTATGAGTATTGGTGGAAATCACTTAATTCATTTGTTGCGTCGGAATTTCAATGTACAAATTTTGTTGTTCAACAATCAAATTTACGGACTCACCAAGGGGCAATATTCGCCCACCAGTGAGGAACATAAAATTACCAAATCGACACCTTACGGTAGTTTAGACCATCCGTTTAATCCGGGGGCTTTAGCCTTAGGCGCCGATGCGACCTTTGTAGCCCGCAGTATGGATCGCGATACCAAGCATTTGCAAGAAATGTTGCGTCGGGCGCATGGGCATCATGGTTCTTCGTTTTTAGAAGTTTATCAGAACTGTAATATCTTCAACGATGGCGCTTTTGAAGTGTTCACCGAAAAAGGCTCGAAGCCGGTTGAAACCTTGTTTGTGGAACAGGGGCAACCCTTGCGTTTTGGGGTCGATGGGCAAATGGGTATTCGCTTGAATGGCTTACGTCCGGAGGTGGTTACCTTAGGCTCCGATTTCAGTGCCGACGATTTATGGATACACGATGAAAGCGATGTGTACAAAGCACAAACCCTCGTTCGTTTGTTCGATGATGTACAAAAAGAAGGGCATTTCCCACGTCCGTTTGGGGTGTTTTATGCTACCGATCGTCCTGTATATGAAGAACAACTGCATGAACAAATTCAGCAAACCAAGTCCGATAAAGGCGTTCCGAATTTAGATGCTTTATTGGCCGGCAACGAAACTTGGACTGTTTTGTAATGCGAAGTAGAAGGAATATACTCGGCGGGTTCGTGTGCTTTATGGGCGCGCTCCTGATGTTGTATTCTTGTTCGAGTTCCTCCTTATGTTTAGTGCCGAATACCACCACCTTGCATGTAGCGTTATCGCGTTGGAACGGGACGGCTTATGTGGATAGTTTCATGGCACAAGGGCGTGTGTTTTTTGGTCCACAAGGCAGTACTATGGGGACTTGGAAAAACACCACGCGTTTTACGTTGCCCATGGCACCACAATACGATTCCATTCAAATTTTAATACAAGCCGATACCCTCGATATTTTACCGGAACATCAGGAATTTGTGGATGTTTATTACCAACGCAATTTGCGTTTTGTTTCGGGGGCTTGCGGTTATTTTACTGAATACACACTCGATTCGGTGCGGTATACGGGGTATATTTTAGACACGGTTCAAATTTTAGAAAAGAAAGTAACGACTGATATCAATCCAACTCATTTGCGTTTTGTACTTAAATCGTAACATAGTAACGAAGGTCCTATTGATGGGACTTTTCATGGGGTGTACCATACACAGCCGTGCAGGTTCCGATTCGAATCGGGTGAAGCGACCTATGGTGCGAATAGGTATGGATTTGAGCAAAGCGTTTTTGCCTGTTTGGACGGACGATTATACGGCTTGGGTATTTCAAGCCGACCGAGCCATTGGGAAAAATGTGTATGCGGTATTGGATGGCGGTTGGGGAAAATCGGCCACGAATACGAAAAGTTTGGTGTATCAATCGAGCAATTGGTTTTGTTCGGCGGGGGTGGATAAAACGTTTTTCGAGCAGTTATTTCCCGGCGATTTAGACAATGCCAGTATTGGTATTCGTTATGGCATGGCACCCGTGCAACGCAGTGCGGCCACGTATATTATTCAAGACCCGATTTGGGGAACATCGGAAGGACAAATAGCCGAGAAGCGATTCTTGGCGCAGTGGTTGGAATTAACGGGGGGCTTTCGGATGGAAATTACCCCTAGGGTGTTTATGGGATGGACGGTAAGGGCTAAGACCTTGGTGAATCCGAACACGGTACGGGAATTGCCACCCTTGTATTTGGTTGGCTTTGGGCGCGGCGAAAAGAACCCCGCCTTCGATTACAATTTATATTTATTGTTTGGCTTGGGGAAGCGTATGAAATAAGTTCATGGTGGCGAAATGCTTGCTGATGAATGATGTTCCGAACGATGCCAAAATAGCCCCGGGTGGAGCGGATAGCGCCCGACGGCCTGGCACGAACGCGTGTTGCGCAGCAAAAGCGCGGGCGGGCATGGCCAAGGGACTATGAGCGGAACACGGGACGGGTGCTGAAGCCTGCTTCGTTGCTGCGCTTCGAAAGAAAAAACAATAAGCTATTGAAAAACGGGACCTTAGTTGATGGGGCCTAGGCTGTTACTTTGCCGATATAATTTTCAGTATGAATCGTTTACAATTTGAAACGTCGCCGTATTTGTTGCAACATGCCGGGAATCCGGTGGATTGGTACCCTTGGGGGGAAGAGGCATTTGAGAAAGCGCAACGCGAAAACAAGCCGGTGCTGGTGAGTATTGGGTATTCCTCGTGCCATTGGTGCCATGTGATGGAGCATGAAAGTTTTGAATCGGAGGACGTGGCGGCCTTGATGAATGAATTGTTTGTGTGTATTAAAGTTGATCGGGAGGAATACCCCGATGTGGATCATGTGTATATGAATGCGGTGCAAGCCATGACGGGTTCGGGCGGTTGGCCATTGAATGTGTTTGTATTGCCCGATAAGCGGCCCTTTTTCGGGGGTACGTATTTTCCGCCGCAACGCGCGTTTAATAGGGCTTCGTGGCGTGAAGTGTTGATTAATATATCGCAGTATTTTACGCAGAATCGGAATGAGGTGGAACAGCAAGCCGGGCAGTTGACCACGCATTTGCAACAGATGGCCTTACCCCGAAAAACCGAGGGAGAATTGACGGCTTGGGATGATGCGGCTATGGTGCAAGCCCTGATGGCGAATGCGGATTTAGAAGAAGGTGGTTTTGGGGGTGCCCCGAAATTTCCATCGACGTTTGCTTTGACGTTATTGGCGCAATGCAGTGCTGCCGCGAAGCAGGAAGCGGGAATGCAACATGTTTATACCAGTTTAGAAAAAATGGCCCGTGGTGGTATTTACGACCAATTGCGGGGCGGTTTTGCGCGGTATAGTACCGACCGAAATTGGTTTGCGCCGCACTTTGAAAAAATGTTGTACGACAATGCCTTGTTATTGCCTTTGTATGCGAAAGCTTGGCATGACACCAAGAACCCCTTGTTTTGGCAAGTGATAGAAGAAACCTTGGTTTGGTTGGAAGAAGAAATGAGTGTTCGAACGAAAGATGGCTTGGGATTTTATTCGGCGCAAGATGCGGACAGTGAAGGGGTTGAGGGTTTGTATTATACGTGGACGGCGGAAGAATTGCGTTCGATTTTAGGGGAAGATTATACCCGTTTTGCGCGCTATTATGGGGTAACGGAAGAAGGGAATTGGGAGCATCGGAATATATTATTTACACGGAGTGGGGAAGGGGATATTGATTATGACGTTTTGAAGGCATGGAAATCTAAATTATTGTCGATACGTTACAAGCGTATACCGCCTTTGTGCGACGATAAAGTAATCCTCTCGTGGAATGCCTTGATGAATAAGGGCTTGCAAGAAGTGTATGTGTACACGGCGATGCCGAAAGCCTTGGCGATGGCGGAAGACAATATGCGTTTTTTATTGGCGGTATTTGAGCAAGAAGGCGAGTACAAGCATACCTGGAAGCAAGGAGTGGCACGCATTGGGGCTTATGCCGACGATTTAGCGTATTGGGCGGATGCCTTGATTGGTTTAGGGCATTTGAGTGGGGATGCGACGTATTACGGCCATGCGGAAAAGAAAGTGGACTATTTGAAAGCCTATTTTCATTCGGAAGGGCATGTATTGTACGATTTTACGCATCGGGAGCAACAGGCCTTGGGTATTCCGCATCGGGATACGTACGATGGGGCTTTGCCATCGGCGAATGCGGTATTGGCGGGCGTTTTACACCGTTTGGGGTATATCATGCACAAGCCCGATTATGATGTAGAGGCGGGTAAAATGATACAAGAAATAGCGGTATTGGCGAAGCGGCATCCGAGTTCGTTTGCGTATTGGATGCAAGTAAAGCGCAGTATGGATTATGTTTTTTGCGATATCAGTGTGGATGGGGCTGAAGCGGGAGCTAATTATGTGTTCATGCGTAGGGCCATGCCGGAAGTAGGGTTACGTTGGTGTGTTAGGGCCAAACCAAGCGGTACATTGGCGTTTACGGTGTGTAAGTCGGGTGTTTGTAGTATGCCTGTTCCAACAATTTCTGAGGCCTTGGGACTAACTTTTTAAGTTAAAATTTTGCTATGTGCGAAAAATGAACTTACTTGGCACTTTATAAATCGAAGGGGAATTTAGTAGAAAACTTCATTCGTTCTGATTCACCTCCGATTTGTGCTCATAAAAATAATTTTTTAACTTTTTGTGCAAGAAATAAAATATCGTAACTATATTGTGCGGGTATTTGAATAAATATACCATGTTGTATATTTGCTTTTTGGTACAAAACTTATTAAAAGGACTATGATGAAACAAACTTCGTTGAGATTATTTGCATTGGGTGTCATTGCCGCTTTAGCTAGTTGCGGTTCCGGTGGCCCTTCAGGTCAGGTGGTAGGAACTACGAACCGGATTAATGGCGCTGCGGTACCAACTCCTGTTGGAATGACATGGGTGCCGTCGGGCGTAATGCATATGGGGGCCAGCGATCAAGATGTTCGAAATGCCAACGATGTTAAAAATCGTACGGTTCAAATGATTGGGTTTTTCATGGATGCTACCGAGGTGACCAATTCGGAGTATCGCCAGTATGTGGATTGGGTACGTGATTCAACTTGCCACACGGTATTGGGTAATTTGAAAGACAATGAAGACGGTTCACAAAGCGTGGATTGGAAAAAGAAAATCAAATGGACTGACCAAGAAACTCAGGACAATTTAGCCGGTTATTATGTTCCTGCCAGCGAAAGCATTTGGGGCAAGAAAGAATTCGATAATGCGAAATTGAAATATCATTACGAAGTATTCGATTACGATGATATGGCGCGTCAATCGGTTCCCGGTCAACAACAAAATCGTACCAATTATTTAGTGAAGCACGATGTGAACGCTTATCCTGATACAACGGTTTGGATGAAGATGTTTTCGTATTCGTACAACGAACCTATTACGCATCAGTATTTTTGGCATCAATCGTTCAACAACTATCCGGTTGTTGGTGTGAATTGGTACCAAGCTAACGCGTTCAGTCACTGGCGTACAAAAATTTGGCGTAATTACCGCGATGCACGCAAAATGTATTTGGAAGGGGAGTTCCGCTTACCAACCGAAGAACAATGGGAGTGGGCTGCACGTGGTGGTCGTACCCAATCGCCTTACCCATGGGGAGGTCCTTATATCGTAAACAAGAAAGGTTGTTATTTGGCTAACTTCAAGCCTGGTCGTGGAAATTACAGCGCCGATGGTGGTTTGTATACGGTACGTGCCGATGCTTATTGGCCTAACGACTATGGTTTATACAATATGAGTGGAAACGTGGCTGAGTGGACATTATCGCCATACCAAGCTGGTTCATACAATGCGGTATCCGATATGTCGCCTTCTGTTAATAACAATGTAAAAGAAACCGATCCTACTTGGTGGAAACGCAAGTCGGTACGCGGTGGTAGCTGGCGCGATGTAGCTAGCATGTTACAAGTAAGTGCTCGCGATTATGAGTTCCCAGATACAGCGCAAGCGTATATCGGATTCCGTTGCATTATTCAAAATATTGCACCGGCTTTAACCAACAAAGCCCCTCGTAAAAACTAAAACAGGGCAATCCCAATTTAATTCCTTCACGAAAAGATAATTCAAACAAAATCATGAGATCCATTGCCTTATTCTTCGAAAGTTCAGCAGGAAAGTATCTGAAGAACGTTATTATTGGTGTGGGAGCTGCCGTAGTATTGATCGGAGCTCTGGCTAAATTACAACACTGGCCTTGGGCTGGTACGGCACTTATCATTGGGATGTCAACGGAAGCGTTCATCTTTACTTTGATGGGGCTTCTCCCGCCGCATAAAGATTACTACTGGGAGCGTTTATACCCCGGTTTAGATGAAAATCCGCATGTAGAAGCTTATAAGAAAGGGATTAAGCATCAGCCTGGACAAGCCGCAACGGCTATGGCCGGTGGTGGTGGTAGCAGTGCTACAGCCTCTTTAGATAAAATGTTGGAAGAAGCCAATATTAATCCGGCTAACTTAAAGCGTTTAAACGAAAATTTCCAAAAGTTCGGTGAAACCGTTAACCAAGTGAAGGACATGTCGAATATGACCAATGCAACCAATGAATATGCGGCTAAAGCCAAAGAAGCATCTACCGCTTTAGGTCAAATGAAAGATACCTTCATGGGAGCTACTAAAACATTGGCTGAATTCAACAATGCTGCCGACGAAACCGCTAAGTTCCATGGACAGGTAACTACCTTAACCAAGAATTTAAGTTCATTGAACCAAATTTATGAAGTAGAATTACAGGATGCCAACAACCACTTGAAGGCTATGAATAAGTTCTACAGTAACTTGGTGAACGCTTCAGATGCTATGCAAAGCAGTGCTGATGATGCTAATCGCGCAAAAGAACAAATTGGTATGTTGGCCAAGAATTTGGGTACATTGAACCAAATTTATGGTAACATGTTAAACGCCATGCAAGGCCGCTAAGCCTTACAGTTCTTTCAATTAACACAAACGCATCTTAAGAAAAATAAAAGAGAATGTCTTTACCTAAAGAGCCAAGGCAGTTGATGATTAACTTGATGTATCTGGTACTAACAGCCTTGTTAGCCATGAATGTATCGAGTGAGATTTTGAACGCGTTCAAGATTGTGAATCGCAGTATCAATAGTTCCAGCAAAAATATTGCCAACAAGAATGATGCGACCATTGAGAATTTTAAAATGGCGCTCGAAGAACCATTAATTCAACAAAACCCGGAAAAGCTGAAGAAAGTACAAGACTTTTTAGCTATTGCCGAACAAGCCGTTGAAGTCCGTAAAACGATGGAAGCTGATTTGGAAGGGTATAAAAAGTTGATTATTGAACGTGCCGGTGGTATGGATCCAAACATGCCCGGTTCTATTCTTCGCGAAGATGATTTAGATGCGGCAACCGCAATCATGATTGAAGGTCCTCGCAAAGGGGACGAAATGAAAACTAAATTGGCCGCATTCAAATCCAAAATGGCAGCATTAGTGCCATTGGGCGACGATGCTATGTCTAAATCAGGGAAAAACGAGAACATGGAAAAATTGATTCCAATCGATTTGACCGTTCCTGAAACAGAAGATAACAAGGCAGCCGATTGGGCGTTTGGTAATTTCCACATGGTGCCAGCTGTTGCCGCTGTTACCTTGATGGACAAATACATCAACGATGTTAAGAACACTGAATCGTTGGTATTAGATGAATTGTGGGCCAAGGCCTTCGGTGAACGCAAAACTAAAGTGATTCCTTTACCTGATTACGCGTTGATGGTTTCTTCGCCGAACTCGTATTTGTTACCCGGTGAAAAGTATACGGCCAATATCATGTTGGGTGCTTACAATAAATCATCGAACAATTTAAGTATTCGTGTGAATGGCGCTACTCGTCCAATTAAAGATGGTATTGCTACGTTTGAAACTGTTGCTTCCGGAAAAGGAGAACAAAAAATTACCGTTACGGCAACCTTTATGGATCCGAACGATAATCAACCTAAGAACTACAAAGCTGAAGCCACGTATTATGTAGGAGATCCACAAGCCACTATCTCGTTAGATAAGATGAATGTGTTCTATGTTGGGGTTCCTAATCCTATTACATTCTCGGCTTCGGGTATTCCGGCTAACAACTTATCGTATACGGCTGAAAATTGTACATTGAAAGCCGAAGAAGGTGTAAACAAATACGCCGTAATGGTTGATAAGCCAGGGGCTAAGGCTAAAATTACCTTGAGTGGTAAAAAGGCCGATGGTACTGTACAAAGCTTTGGAACTTACGAATATCGCGTGAAACGTATTCCTGATCCATACCCAGTTATTGCCAACAAGCGTGGTGGTGGCGGTGTGGCCAACGAAATGAAAGTGCAAGATGCGATTATTGCGCGTTTGGACAATTTCGATTTCGATGCTAAATTCGTAGTTACTTCTTTCTCAATCACGTATGTTCCTCGTCGTGGTGAACCGGAAGAAGCCACTTCTGAAACTCAATATTTAACCGGTGGTCGTGCTAATCCTAAAGTGGCTTCCATTATGAATAAGTTGAAACCCGGTGATAAAGTTTATTTTGAAAACATCCGTGCCATTGGACCCGATAAAACTTCCCGTAATATTGGATCTTTAGCCTTCGTGATTAATAACTAAAAAAGCTAATCTCTTTACACTATGAGACTGATGAATAAAACCCGATTGTTTTTAGCTGCTGCTTTAATGTCGTGCTCTGCTGCTATTGCACAGCCCGGTGTTCCACCGCCAACGGCCATTACCAACGACCCTAATGTAAAGGGTGGTGCGGCCAATACGGTGAATGATACTTGGAAGCCTTCTTTACGTACCGATGGTGCGATGGATAGAGTTGAACATAACTATTATGTAACTCCTTGGCAACGTATCCGCGAAGTAGATGTGTTATGGAAAAAGCGTGTTTGGCGTGAAATCGACACGCGTCAAAAACAAAACTTTGCTTTCCGTTATCCAGGAGACGATGAAACCGGTGGTGGTATGTACATTGAGATTTTAATGGACGCTATCAAACGTGGTAAAATCACGGCCTTCAGCGACGACCGCTTCACTACACCATTATCTTACGACGATGTAATTAATGTGTTGGTAGGTAAACCCGATACGGTTTATGTTGAAATGGCTAATGGTGATACTGAAATGCGTATTATCAACAAAACCTTTAATCCGGAAGATATCACGAAATATCGCATGAAGGAAGATTGGATGTTCGATCGTAATTTAGGTCGTATGGTAGTTCGTATCATCGGAATTGCCCCTTACTTAGATCGTAAGAATGAAGATGGAACACCTCGTTTGTCATTACCTTTATTCTGGTTGCATTACAACGATTTACGCGCTACCAATGTTCGTTTTGAAGTGTACAATCCAGAAAACGATGTGAATCGTATTACTTGGGATGATTTCTTCGAAAAGCGTTTGTTCTCGAGTTATGTAGTAAAATCTACTATCAATAACCCGCTTCAAGACGATATTAAAAATTACAAGAATGGCGTAGACCGCTTGTATGAATCGGAAGAAATTAAGAACAAATTGTTCAATAAAGAACACGATATGTGGGTTTACTAAACCTGCTATAAATAACTAGAAAAAACCACTTTAATCGGTGGTTTTTTCTTTTTGGCAAAAGGTCTATTTTTTTCTTGCCATTGCCCTTAATTTCTGTATTCCTTTTGTTATATTTGTTATCTCATGATTGCATTCCTTAAGGGGAAATTCGTGTCCAAATCGCCCGCCACGGTTATCGTTGAGGTGAATTCAATGGGTTACGAAGTCCATATTAGTTTAAATACCTATTCTCAAATCAATAGCCTTGAAGAAGGACTTTTGCATACCTATTTGCACGTCAAAGAAGATGCCCTGCAATTGTACGGGTTTGCCGATTTGCAAGAACGCAGTTTGTTTATGCATTTAATTTCGGTGAGTGGGGTAGGAACAGGAACAGCCCGTGTGATGCTGTCGGGTATGAAACCGGAAGAATTACGTCAGGCTATTGTAGGGGCCAACGAGCATGCCTTGGAACGCGTCAAGGGAATAGGTAATAAAACAGCCAAGCGGATTATCCTGGAATTAAAAGATAAGTTAGGTAAAATAATGCCCGGATCGGATGATGCAGGGGCTATTGGGGCTCCGGTGGGCAATAATTCGGAGCAAGATGCGTTACATGCTTTATTGAGTTTAGGAATTGCTCGCAATGCGGCTGTTCAGGCTATTCAAAAATCGTTGAAGCAACAACCACAATCGAACGTAGAAGAATTAATCAAATTGGCGTTGAAAAATATTTAGTCTTTGCAAACATTACTCAAACATACCATTCGATTTTGTTTATGGTTTGGATTAACCTTCTTGGGGTTAGTTGGACTAGGCGGCAGCCGAGGGGCATTTTCATTTGCCCATTTTGAATTGCCCTTAGCCGATACGCCCAATGTGAAGAAAGACACTTTACGTTCGCCCATTGAAGACCGTTCTCAAAATAAGGTGGCCGAAACTACACCCAAACGATTTGATTTAGACGACCCCAAGAATATTAAAACAGATATCGATTATAATCCGGACGAACAGGTTTATTCGATTAGTGAACGCATCGGGAATTCCTATTATCGCTCGCCCAGTTATATGAGTTTCGATGAGTTCTTGAATTATCAGTCCAAGAAAGATGAATCGGCTTATTTCAGAAAACGAGCCAATACCATTTTACAGTTATCTAAAAAAGGGGGTGCCATTCCTAAAGTGAATTTGGGTAATCAGTTATTCGACCGAATTTTTGGAGGTAGTGGTATTGAGATGAAACCTCAAGGAAATATTGAAATGTTCTTTGGTGGGAACTGGCAAAATATCAAGAATCCAACCATGGTGCAAAGCGCCCAAAAGTATGGCATCTTCGATTTCGATATGAATATGAATGTGAATCTATTAGCCAAAGTGGGCGATAAGATGCGCATGAACTTCAACTACAATACCAAAGCAACCTTCGATTTTGAAAATCAATTGAAGTTAGAATATACCGGTCAAGATGATGATATCATTAAAAAAATTGAAGCCGGTTATGTGAGCTTCCCCCTCAAAACATCCTTAATTCAAGGGGTTCGCTCCTTGTTTGGTATTCATACTCAATTGCAGTTTGGTCGCTTACGCATCGATGCGGTGGCTTCGCAACAAAAATCGAAACGGGAATCTTTTTCCATCAAAGGCGGCGCTCAAACACAAAACTTTTCCATTGCTTGCGATCAGTATGAAGATTTTAGACACTTTTTGTTAGGACATACCTTCCGCCGGAATTACAATGCCGCCATGAAGAATTTTCCGGTTATTTCTTCCTTGAATAATATTACACGCATGGAAGTATGGGTAACCAATCGGAGTGGTGTTACCGAAAATGCCCGCGATATTGTGGCTTTCATGGATTTAGGTGAATCGCAACCATACCGCACGCAATATCAAACGAATACCGGCAACGACGTTATGGATAATAATGCCAATGCGTTGTATGGACAAGTAATTAAAGCACCGGGTGTTCGTGAAGTAGGTACTGTTGTAAGTGGATTACAATCGATTGGCTTGAAAGGGCGTTTGGATTTCGAAAAAACTTATGCGCGTAAATTGAATCCATCGGAATATACCTTCAATCCGCAACTTGGATTCTTATCGGTAAATTCGATGTTGCAACCCGACGATGTGATTGGTGTGGCTTATGAATATACCAATAATGGGAAAGTGTATCAAGTAGGGGAGTTCGCTCAGAATATGCCGCCGGATAGTTCCAATCCTAAAATTTTATTCCTCAAGATGTTGAAGTCTACCGCACCAGACCCAACCGTACCCTTGTGGGATTTAATGATGAAGAATATCTACTCCTTGGGAACAAGTGGGGTATCGCGCGATGAATTTGTATTGAATGTATTTTACCAAGATCCGGGTGGTGGGGAAAAACGCTTCTTACCCGAAGGACCACAAGCAGGTGTGCCTTTAATTCGTTTGTTGAATTTAGATCGTTTGAATAATCAAAATGATCCACAACCCGATGGGCGTTTCGATTTTGTGGAAGGAACCACCATCATGGCCCAACAAGGTAAAATTATTTTCCCGGTATTGGAACCCTTTGGGGAAGATTTACAACCGGTGTTTGGGGGCGATCCGCAATTAGAGAAAAAATATTTGTTTCGATTATTGTACGATTCCACCCGCAACATCGCCATTCAATTTCCACAGTATAATCGCTTCCTCATTAAAGGCTCTTTCCGTTCAGCTAATTCATCGGAAATTTATTTAGGTGGGTTTAATATACCGCAGGGCTCGGTAACGGTATTTGCCGGTGG
The DNA here is from genome assembly GCA_051006655.1 of Chitinophagaceae bacterium. Lineage (GTDB taxonomy): Bacteria > Bacteroidota > Bacteroidia > Chitinophagales > Chitinophagaceae > OLB11. The sequence continues at coordinate 13,403 of JBPCSZ010000053.1, read as the reverse complement.
ACAAAAATTAACGGAGAATGTGGATTATACCATTGACTATGGCATTGGTAAATTGAAAATTATCAATACCGGAATTTTAAACTCCGGTATTCCAATTAATGTTTCGTACGAGAACAATGCCACCTTTGGATTTCAAATGCAAAATTTGGTAGGAACCCGCCTCGATTATTTTGTTAATGAACACCTGACCTTAGGGGGAACGATGTTGCGTTTATCGGAACGTCCCTTTTTCAACAAAGTGAATTTTGGCGACGACCCCATTAAGAATACCGCCTTGGGCATGGATTTGAATTTTCAAAAGGACATGCCGAGTATTACACGCTTCATTGACCGATTACCTATTATTTCAACCACGGCCAATTCGATGATTCAAGCATCGGGGGAAGTGGCTAAATTAATTCCGGGGCATAGCCGATTGATTAATGACCCGTCTGGTGAAAATAATATCTACCTCGACGATTTTGAAGGAACACGCAGTGGCTACGATTTGAAATTTCCGGTAACGCATTGGAGCATAGCGTCAACACCGCAAGATGCCACCGACCGTTTTGGGAATGTGATGTTTCCTGAAGCTAATTTGGTGAACAATTGGGATTATGGAAAGAACAGAGCCCGTTTAGCTTGGTATAATCTCGACCCCTGTATGGTGGATCCGAAGCAGGCATGTATGCCGGAGCATATGCGACGCGATACCGCTATGTTGTCGAATCACTATTTACGATTGGTACAACAACAAGATGTATTCCCGCTTCGTTCGTATACCTCCTTACAAGGTAATTTATCGACGCTCGATTTGGCCTTTTATCCTAAAGAACGTGGTCCTTACAATTTCGATGCATCGCCTTCTTCGGTTACAGCCGATGGTGAGTTATTGAATCCGGCACGCCGTTGGGCCGGTATTATGCGCCCTATCGATTACTCCGATTTTGAAACGGCGAATGTGGAGTTCATCGAGTTTTGGTTGATGGATCCATACATTAATCGCCCGGCCGATCCCGGTGGTTTTTTCTATATCAACCTCGGTAATATTTCAGAAGATATTTTGAAAGATTCTCGTAAGTCCTTCGAAAATGGCTTGCCTTATCCCGTTGATCCTACTAAAACCGACCAAACCAAATGGTCTAAGATTCCAAAATTTCAACAACAAATTACGGCAGCCTTCGATAACGACCCTAGTGCACGTGCTGCACAAGATGTGGGATTGGATGGTATGACGAATGCAGAAGAAGCCCAGAATTTTCAACAATTCCTCACCGATCTTGAAGCCAATTTCGGCGCGAATTCAACGGCCTATTTAAATGCGAGCAATGATCCGGCCAACGATGATTTTCATCACTTCCGTGGGGCCGATTACGATGCCGAAAAATTACATGTATTAAAACGTTATCGCAAGTTCAATAGCCAACAAGGGAACTCGCCGGTTCAAGATAATAATAGTCAGTTTTCGAATTCATTCACCAATGTACCCGATGCGGAAGACATTAATCGGGATAATACCTTGAATGAAAATGAACAGTATTTTCAATACCGTGTTCAAATTAAACCCAATATGAATGTGGGTGAAAACTTCATTGTCAATAAACAAATCAAACCGGTTGTTTTAGCGAATGGTAATACCTCGAATGAAACTTGGTATCAATTCAAAATTCCCATTCGGGAATATACAGAACGTGTTGGCGCCATTGCCGATTTTCGTTCCATTCGTTTCTTCCGCATGTATTTAACCGGCTTCCAAGATAGTGTCATTATGCGTTTGGCACGACTTGAATTAGGCCGTAATCAATGGCGTCGGTATAATTTCTCCTTGAAGAATCCAGGTGAAATGATTCCAGAAGACGATCGTAATGCCACCACCTTCAATCTGATTTCGGTGAGTGTGGAAGAGAACAGTAGTCGTTCCCCCATTCCTTATGTTATTCCGCCGGGTATTCAACGTCAGCAACAACAAGTGTCGAACGGACAAAGTGTGTTTCAAAATGAACAAGCGTTATCGTTGCAAGTTTGCGGATTAGCCGATGGTGATGCGCGTGGTGCCTTTAAATTATTGGGGGTTGATTTACGTCAGTTCCGAAAATTACGCATGTTCATTCATGCTGAAGCCACCGATGTATCGCCATTACAAAAAGGCGACTTACGGGCTTTTATTCGTATTGGTAGCGATTTCGTTTCGAACTATTATGAATATCAAATTCCTTTAACCTTTACCCAATTTGGTTCACGCGATCCTTACCTGATTTGGCCCAAGGAAAATGAGTTAGATTTAGATATGTCGGAATTGGTTCAAGCCAAAGATAAACGTAACAAAGCCGGTTGGAATTATGCCGTGCCCTACGAAGTAACCGATAGTAAAGGCAATATCATTCGTATCATAGGGAATCCGAATATTGGTGATGCGCGCAATGCGATGTTAGGTGTATTAAATCCGAAGAAAACCCCGAACGATCCGACCGATGATGGGGCTAAAAAATGTACGGAAGTTTGGTTCAATGAATTGCGGGTAAGCAGTATGAATGAAGAAGGGGGCTATGCGGCCATGGGGCGTGTGGATATGCAATTGGCCGATATTGCTACGGTAAAGATGAGCGGTAATATGCACACCGCCGGCTATGGTAATATCGATCAGAAGGTAAACCAACGCTTCCGCGATAACTTCTCGCAATTCGATGTATCGGCTTTAGTAAATGCCGGAAAAATGATGCCAAAGAAATGGGGCGTGCAATTACCTGTTTTTGCCGGTTATACGCAATCGGTGAGTAACCCAATATTCGACCCTTACGATTTGGATATTAAGTTGGAAGACAAATTGAAAGGATTAGATAATGAAGAACAACGTAAGGTAAAAGAAAAGGCACAAGATTTTACTTCGGTGAAAAGTGTGAACGTGCAAAACTTTCGCATAGTTCCAAGCAAAAATAAACGCAAAGAAATTTGGGATTTGCAAAACTTCGATGTGAGTTATTCGTTTACACAAACCAATAAACACAATGCTTTAGTGGCCAACGATCAATTGGATGAGCATGCCTTGAATTTTGGTTACAGTTATACCTTCAAAACCAAACCGATTGAGCCATTTAAAAAAGCCATTTCGGCCAAGAAGAAATATTTCCAATTGATTCGCGATTTGAATATCAATTTAATTCCATCGAATTTCACGTTCAGAAATCAAATCAATCGCACCATCGGAGAAACCCAAGTGCGTAATATCGATGAAGGGGCCTATACCTTAGAACCCTTGTATTTTAAATTCTTTACTTGGAACCGTACTTACAATTTCCGGTGGGATTTAACGAAGTCGTTATCCTTCGATTACAACGCCACCAATAATGCTCGTGTTGATGAGCCTTATGGCCGAATTGATACCAAAGAAAAACGCGATACCCTGCAACAAAACTTGGCCGGGTTTGGGCGTAATACCTTTTACAATCAGTCGATTAATGCCAGCTATAATGTGCCCTTAAATAAATTCCCATTAACCGATTGGACCACCGTGCGGGCTACCTATGGTACTACTTATAGTTATACCGCAGCCTCGTTATTGGCCAGTAATTTAGGGAATACCTTGGGCAATACACAAACGCGACAAGTAAATGCCGAAGCCAACTTCACACAATTGTATAATAAATCGAAATTGTTGAAGAAGATTCTATCGCCTAAAGCGCAAGCACCCGCTAAAGGGAGCAAGCCCGCCGGTATGCCGGCCGGTGGCGGTGGTGGAAAGGATGTTCCGAAAGGAAGTATGACACGCGACTTGAGTGGCTCGAATAAATCGAACCCCGATATGCCGATGTTCGATCGTCGATTGCCCGGTGGAAATAATCCGGATGTACTCGCCAACAATCAAAATCAAAATAATCCAAAACAAGACGATAAAAAACAACAAGACAAAAAAGAAGACGATAAGAAAAATGATAAGGCATCGTCGAATGATCCTCGTAATGCAGGACCTAAAGGTGCGGATGTAAAAACGGGGGATAATAAGAATAAAGAAATCGTGGCCGGCATGAAACCCGATCCGAAATTATTGGGTCAAAATAAAGGGCCTATCATGACGCGTCAAGATTCTATTAAGAAAGGCTTGATTAAACCACCGGCAAAAAAGAAAAAAGAATTCGTGCCACCGGATGCGCTTCGTTTAGTAGGGGGTATGGTAATGATGCTCAAGCGCGCTACCATGAACTACAACGAAAACATGGGAACTACGTTACCCGGTTATATGGACAGTACCCAAGCTTTTGGAATGAATGTGAGTAATCAGTTTAATCCGGGTGCGCCGTTCGTTATGGGCTATCAACCCAATCGCCAATGGTTGGAAGCGCGTGGCCGCGATGGTATCATGACCCGCGATTCGTTGTTCAATAATGTATTCCGCCAACAGTTTACACAAACCTTAAACTTTACCGCTAACCTTGAACCGGTGAAAGATTTCAAAATTGATCTCACCATGAACCGAACCTTTAATAAAGGCTACTCGGAATTGTTTAAAGATACCGTGGGCGATGGATTGAATTATATGCATTTGAATCCTTACGAAAACGGTGGATTCCAAATTTCGTATATCGCCTTACGCACCATGTTCCAACCACGTGGACGCGATAATTTCACGCAAGCGTTTAACGATTTTGAAAATAATCGACAAGTCATTTCTTCTCGACTCGGTTTAATTAATCCTTACACGGCAAACGTCAACGACCCGCTCGATAAAGATTATAAAAAAGGATATACCCGTTATTCGCAAGAAGTGTTGATTCCCGCTTTCTTATCGGCTTATCGTGGTAAAGACCCCGAAACCTTTCCTTTATTAAACAACGAGAATGTTGGCTTACGTACGAATCCATTCAAGTATATTTTACCCATGCCCAATTGGCGCGTGAATTATAATGGTTTATCGAAACTGAAAGTGTTCAAACCCATATTCCAAAGTTTCACATTAACCCATGGCTATACCGGTTCATTGTCGATGAATAGTTTCATGTCGTCGTTGCAATACCGCGATGTATATGGACTCGGTTTCCCTTCGTTCATCGATTCTATTTCGGGAAATTATATTCCGTTCTTTATGGTGCCGAACATGACTATGACTGAAAACTTCGGTCCATTAATTGGCATCGACGCGACCTTCAAAAATTCCTTGAACTTCCGTATCGATATTAAGAAATCGAGAACCTTGAGCATGAGTTTAATCGACTTCCAATTGAGTGAAACCAAAAGTCAAGAAATTTCTGTAGGTGGTGGTATGCGCTTCCGCGATGTAACCATCAATACCCCCATTTTTGGTTTGAACAAGTACAAAAGCGATGTGAACATTAAACTCGATGTGGGTGTACGCGACGATTATACCACCATTAACCGACTCGACCAACGGGAATCGCGTGCAACTCGCGGACAAAAAGTGATTACGTTCTCACCCTCCGTCGATTACTTGCTCACCAAAAGTGTGACCTTGCGTTTCTTCGTCGATCGCCGTCAAAGCATTCCTTATGTATCGAATGCCTTTCCAATTACCACCACACGCGGTGGACTCATGATTCGTTTCTTGTTGGGACAATAGCAGGTAGCGACAGTAAAAATTACTTTTTTATTATTACAATTAATAATGTGTAAGAATGAAATTAGTAATTTAATTTCTGAAATAAATAGACTTTGATATTGAATAGCAGGGCTAAAATTTTCTCTTTTTTATTTTTTATACTAAACGGTTTTGGTGAATTGAAATATTGTTCAAATTCGATCAAGGTAGTTCCCTCTTTTGCATTACACCTAAAATAATAATCTAAGCTATGCTCAGGTTTTTCGTACGGGATAGTTAAAATAGCCTGTCGATAGCCTGCCTCAGAAAGCCATTTCATATGTTGCTTCTTATAATGGCCATAAGGAAAGCAAAAAGAGAAAATGGGGGCATTAATACATGATTCTAATTTTTTGGCTGATTCTTTAAATTCGTAAAGGCATTTATTTTTATTCATAAACACGTTATGAAATGAAGTATGTGTTAACCCATGAGATCCAATCTCCATGCCGGCATCATGAAGTTGTTTTATATGATTAGGGCTCATATATCGGTCACTGTCATTGCGTTCAATACGTGGAAATGTATTTTCAATAAATTCAAGTTGTTTTTCGTAAGGTTTATTCAAAAATTGTTTTTTAATAGATCCATTGATGTATTTTTTTCTTTCTTCGGGATGAGGAATAAATAAATCAATACAATGGTAATAAATATTAATTGGTAAACATGTATTATGCCAACAAGGTTCAACAACCGGAAAAAATGTTGCAGTGACGTTGTGTTTTAATAAAATGGGAAATGCATAATGGAAATTATCATAATAACCATCATCAAACGTTAAGGCCACCACATTGTCGGCATCATGATAGTGCCTTAATTCGTTACATGTAATAAAATTGTATTTCGCTTCTTTTAATTCCTGTATTAATGTGTTTAAATAATGCGTACTAATTAAGGTGTTTTTGAGTTTGTTTATATTGTTGAATTGTATTTGTTCCGCAGGCCATACACGATGAAAAGTCAATACTAATTTCATATTCAACCAAAGATAATTAGTATAAGTATTAAATAAAATAAGGGGGACGAATTCCCCATCACATATTGGTGTTATTTGTTTATCGTAAATCTACCACTTCAACCTTGGGATATTTCTTGCTGTCGAAGCTGAATAAATTATCGGCCAAGGTGGGGTTAGGGGTATAGTTACTCACGCTGTATGTAAATACGTTGCCGCTTTTTTCGTACATCTTACCACCGGCTACCACTTGTTGTGTTTTATCAATCATCAATTCAACTTTGCTGAATTGTTTGTTCTTGCTGGTGGGGGTCAATAAAATGACATCTACTTTTTTGCCGGCTACGGTTTGTTCGCCCACGTATTTGTAACTGTATTCTTTATCGTAGAAATTGGTGAATAATTTAGAAGGGGTGAAACTATTTTCAGTGGGGTCGAAACTGGTAATTTGAACTTCATTGTTTTCTTTCATGTAAGTCCAAATATTTTTAGCATCGCAATAAATTTCTTGTCCGGTTAAACTCACATAATACTTATTCCCTTTCATAAACACATTCCCCGATTTGGTTTGTGGTTTACCGCCTTTAGCCCCTGAAATGGAAATTGAAAATCCGGCTTTCAACGATTTTAAGGTTTTAATTTTATTGCTGGCATTATCGAGAATGGCTTTGGCTTTCGGGTCGTTTTGGGCAACGGCCATTACGGCTGAACCTACAAAAACCAAGGCAAGGAGGAATTTCTTCATGAAGCGTTTATTAAGTTGAATGCAAATATGCTGAAACTCACCCGATTTAGGGGGCTTTTCAGGGGCAAATTTCGTCTATCGCTTGTTAAAGTTTCTGCACCAAATAATAGGCACAAGTGGTTAAGTAATTCCTTACATAGGGAATAGCCCCGAATAAGAAATTTTGTTTCCGCGGTTTTAATCCAAATTTATAAATATAAATAGGATTGAATAAGTACCACTGACGTTGCACCATCGCATAGCCCGACGCCTTGGTAATACGCTCAAAACGCTCAATACTAATGCCGGTTTCTTTCACATCCACCAAGCTTTCGATGGTATGTTGATTCTCGCCGGCCATTTTCAATATTCCCTTGTATAAGGGCATAGGCAATAAATGGTAATAAGGCAATTTACTGGTCCATTTCTTTTTGGCTATTTGCTGATGTCCACCAAACGGCATTTGCCATGGTGGAAATCCGAAGAAAATAGCCCCACCCGGTTTCAATAAGGTCTTCATGAAGGGCATAAAGGCTTCTTGGTTATGAATATGCTCTATGACATCTTTCAGAATAATCAAATCGAAAAATTCGTGATAGGGTTGTTTAAAATCGTCGTCGTACACATTCTTGTTCATGATGAGCATACGTCCCGTTTTCATTTCTTGGCCTAAAAATTCATGGGCGAGGTCGATGCGCGGTTGGTCTAAATCGACCCCAACACAATGGCATCCGCGGTCGAAGAAGGGTTTTAAAACGCCCCCTTCGCCACAACCAATTTCTAATACCTTTAAACCCGGTTGAATTAATAAGGATTGCTCAATAAAAGGTAATACATAATTCGCGGCATTATCAACTTGTTGTTGAAACCGAAGTCTATGATTGGAGTGATGTTCTAACGCCATGAACAACAAATATAACCGATGCGGTTTAATTGCCCTTATTCCCCTTCGAGATTTTTTAAACGATCGAGTTGAATTTTAATCGAAGTGTCGTGAATCAATTCAAACAAACGATGTATAAAGTCCGATTCCAATTGGTGACTATACCCCCAAGCGGTTCGGCTATCAATGATTTCGCGCCAACGCTCCAATTGAAATACCGGCATATTGTGCTCGTTTTTCAATAAAGCCAAATCGCGCGCCAAATCCATTCTTCGGCCTAAAAGCGAAACAAGTTCAGCATCCAAACTATCCAATACGGTGCGGACTTGTTCTAATTCGTTGAGGTTCTTGCGTTCGTTGCAACGCACCATCAAATCGTCGAGCAATTGCTTTAAGGTATCGGGCGTAATTTGTTGGGCCGCATCGCTTAAGGCGTCATCCGGATTCGGATGGGTTTCTATCATCAACCCATCAAAATCTAAATCGAGGGCACGTTGACAAACTTCGGCTACCAAGGTACGTTTGCCTGCAATATGACTCGGATCAACAATGATGGGCAAATTCGGATAACGCCGTTTTAATTCAATGGGAAGTGTCCACAAAGGTTTATTCCGATACAAGGAACTGGGGTCGTACACCGAAAAGCCGCGGTGAATGGCGGCAATATCCTGAATTCCCGCTTGCATGGCCCGTTCAACGGCCCCGGCCCATAATTCAACATCAGGATTCACCGGGTTTTTAATCATCAGCAAGGTATCGCTTCCCTTCAGGGCATCTACAATTTCTTGGACTAAAAACGGATTCACGGTTGTTCGTGCTCCAATCCAAACCGCTTTAATACCATAATGCAAGGCCAAGGCCACATGCTCTTTGTCGGCCACTTCAATACAAACGGGTTTCCCTAATTCAGTTTGTACGTTCGATAACCAGGCTAATGCGGCTTCACCTCGGCCTTCAAAATGCCCGGGCTTGGAACGCGGTTTCCACACACCGGCCCGAAACATATCGATGGGTAGAGATTTGAACGCTTGTAATAAGGTTTGCAATTGTTCTTCCGACTCGGCTCCGCAAGGTCCGGCAATAATAAACGGCTTCTTCGACGTAAATAGAGACATGCCCCGCAAAGGTAGTCCAAATGAATGGCCCCTTTCCTTTTTTTGGTTTATGGCCTATTATTTTAACCGGATTTTATGGTACAATTTAAAAACTGATAAAAAGCAGGTGCAGGGATGCCCCTCGCATACTACCTTCGTTTCTTATTTACTATCATGCGATATTCATGGCTTTTTTTAGGAATGTTATTGTGGTCGGCCTGCGGCGAAAAAAAAGAATCCATTAACCCCCAAATTGGCAATATTTCCGAATCGGTTTATGCCTCGGGCATTGTGAAAAGTGAGAATCAATACCAAGTATTTGCTCGCTCTAATGGCACCTTAGAAAAAATATGGGTGAATGAAGGCGATCCCATTCAGAAAGGACAAATTTTGTATACCATTTCGAACGAAGTATCGACCCTGAATGCCAACAACGCTAAACTCGCTGCTCAAAACAACGACCTCAAAGCCAATGCCGATAAAATTCAAGAACTCGAATTGGCCTTGAATTTGAGCAAAAAGAAAATGGAGAACGACCGTTTATTGTATGAACGTCAACAATCCCTATGGCGCGATGAAATTGGTTCGAAAGTAGAATTAGAACAACGTGAATTGGCCTATAACAGCTCGAAGTTGAATTACGAATCGAACCAATTGCGTTTGCAAGAATTGAAGCGTCAATTGGCCTTCGTCGATCGCCAAAGCAAAACCAATTTGGCCATGAGCGAATCGATGCTAGGCGATTATTCCGTTAAAAGTGAACTCAATGGCATCTTGTATAAAAGCTTTAAAGAAGTGGGCGAAATGGTAAATCCACAAACGCCCTTAGGCATCGTGGGCGATGCGAGTAGTTTTTATATCGAACTCCAAGTAGACGAAAACGATATTGTACAAGTACAGCCTAATCAAACCGTGTTCATAACTATGGACAGTTACAAAGGGCAAACTTTTGAAGCGAGTATCAGTAGGGTAGGAGCTCTCATGAACGAACGCTCACGCACCTTTTTGGTGGAAGCCCGCTTTGTGAATAATCCACCCCGTTTATATCCGAATCTCACCTTGGAAGCCAGTATTTTGCTTCGCCGAAAAGAAAAAGCCTTAACCATTCCAAGGGCTTATTTAATGGAAGGCGATTCGGTTTTGATTGAACCGAATAAAAAGAAATTCGTGAAGGTGGGTTTGAAAGATTATAACCAAGCCGAAATTTTGGAAGGACTGCAAGCGACCGATAAAATTTATCGCCCCTAATATGAATACGCGCTTACTGTTCGATATCGCCCGTTCCTTGATGTTGGCCCGTTGGCGTCAAACCTTGGTAGCCGCCATTGGGGTAACCTTTGGTATTACCATGTTTGTTACCTTGTTGGGGTTTATGCATGGACTCAACGATTTACTTGATGGCTTGATTTTAAATCGCACGCCGCATATTCGTTTGTTCAACGAAGTGAAGCCCACCGAAAAGCAACCCATTCATTATGTAGATAGCCTTGGACATGCCTTTATTCGTTCGGTGAAACCGGCCGGAAAAGACAAACAAATATTAAATGCCGCGGCCATTATTCGAACCCTGAAACAAGATACCCGCGTTTTGGGCGTTGCCCCAAAAGTGAGTGCACAGGTGTTTTATAATGTGGGCAATATCGATATTAATGGTGTCATTAACGGTATTGATCCCATGGCCGAAGAACGTTTGTTTCATTTTCAAGATTATGTGCCCGAAGGCAAAATTCGCGATTTAACCTTGGTGCCTAATAGCATCATTCTCGGTAAAGCCGCCGCCCAAAAAATGATGGCTAATATTGGCGATGTAATTCAAGTAACTACTCCACAAGGCGAACGCCAATCGCTCAAAGTAGTGGGCTTCTTTCAATCGGGTTTGCAAGACCTCGATAAAGTGCAGAGTTATTGCTCCGTGGCCACTACCCAAAAACTGCTTGGGAAAGACGCCAGTTATATTACCGATATCAATATCAAATTGCACGACCTGAATCAGGCCCCGCCCATTGCCCTCGAATATGCCCGCATTTTTGAAACTGATGCCGAAGATATTCAAACCGCCAATGCCCAATTTGAAACCGGCAGTAGTGTGCGTAGCATCATTTCGTATGCGGTAGGCGTTACATTACTTATTGTGGCCGGCTTCGGTATTTACAATATCCTCAACATGATGATTTACGAAAAAATGGATTCCATTGCCATCCTCAAAGCCACCGGTTTTTCAGGTCGCGATGTACAATGGATATTTACTGCCATCGCCCTCGGTATTGGGTTTGTTGGTGGATTGGCCGGTTTGTTTTTTGGACTCCTCCTTTCCTATGGTATCGACCAAGTGCCTTTCAATACCGCCGCCTTGCCCACCGTGAAAACATTCCCGGTGAATTATAACCCGATGTTTTATGTTATTGCCATTGCATTCTCTTTGGTTACTACGTATTTCGCCGGACTCTTCCCGGCACGGAAAGCCAGTCAAATAGATCCTGTTATCATCATTCGCGGAAAATAATATGAAACCCATCGTCCTCGAAGCCCGTTCCATTTCTAAGTCGTTCCACGACCCGGTCACCATTCCCATTCTCAATGAGGTTTCGTTTGCTATTCAACGCGGCGATTTCGTTTCGGTGGTCGGAAAATCGGGCTGCGGAAAATCCACCCTCTTGTATATTTTGTCTACCATGGACACCGACTACGAAGGCGATTTATTGATTGACGGCGAATTGATGCGCGGTAAAAAAGAAGCGCAACTCGCCCGCATTCGCAACGAAAAAATAGGCTTCGTGTTTCAATTCCATTACTTGCTCAACGAATTTAATGTCTTGAAAAATGTAATGCTCCCCGGTATCAAATTAGGGAAGTACAAACTCGATGAAATTGAAGCCCGCGCCATGGAGAAACTCAAAATTTTGGGCATTCATGAACAAGCTTTGAAAATGCCAAATCAATTGTCTGGCGGACAAAAACAACGGGTGGCTATTGCTCGCGCATTAATTAACGATCCGGATATTATTATGGGTGATGAACCCACCGGTAACCTCGATAAGAAAAACAGCGAAGTGGTATTCGATATGTTTGTACGCTTGGCCGAAGAGTTCAATCAAACTTTATTGATTGTAACCCACGATATGGAATTCGCCGCCAAAACCAAACGCACCATCGAAATGCAAGATGGCCGCATCATTTCGTAGAACAGATAGCTAAAAGCATGTACCTTTATTCTCTTAATGCTTACCTATGCCTGTTTATCAATTCGAATACCAACGTGTAAATAATGAGCAGCAATTAACGGATGCCGATGCAACCCTTTTACAAGAAGCTCGAAACATTGTAAAATCAGCGTATGCCCCTTACAGTCGTTTTTATGTTGGTGCCGCAGTGCGTTTAGTCAATGGTAAAATTGTTCATGGCGTGAACATCGAAAATGCCTCCTATCCCGTTGGCTTATGCGCCGAACGCAGTGCCTTGGCTTCGGCTTTGTCGCAATACCCGGGCGTGGCCGTTGAAGCCATTGCCATTACTACCTTCTCGAACGAAAAACCACAAACCGAACCCGCTTATCCTTGTGGTATGTGTCGCCAATTCATTACCGAATGCGAAGACCGTTTTGATTCGCCCATTCGTTTAATTTTAGGTGCCGAACAAGGCGATATCGTGGTGATTCCCCAATCGTACTATTTATTGCCTTTCCGTTTTGGTCCTTCCGACCTCCTTTAAAATACTATCTTTGCGGACATGAAAAAAATTGATATTCACACCCATATCATGCCCGAAAAAATGCCCAACTGGTTTGAACGTTTCGGTTATGGCGAATTCATTCACCTCGAACACCACAAACCGTGTTGTGCGCGCATGATTAAGGGCGATAAATTTTTTCGTGAAATAGAAAGCAATTGCTGGGAACCGAAAGATCGCTTGAACGATATGCAGCAAACCGACGTGGATGTGCAAGTCCTTTCCACCATTCCCGTGCTCTTCAATTATTGGGCCGAGGCGAAAGACGGTTACGAAACCTCCCGCTTCTTCAACGATCATATTGCTGAATGTGTTTGTCATCATCCCGAACATTTTATTGGACTCGGTACAGTGCCATTGCAAGATGTTGATTTGGCCATCAAAGAAATGGAACGCGTGGTGAAGGAACTCAAAATGCCCGGCATTGAAATTGGTTCAAACATCAATCAAAAAAA